>PHCQ01000067.1 GCA_002840835.1 Betaproteobacteria bacterium HGW-Betaproteobacteria-16
GTGTTGCACCGGGTCGGCCCGGCCAACCCCCAGGTGCAGTCGGTCATGACGCACACCCTGGGCATCGCCCTGCTGCTGACCGCCGCCGCCATGCTCTACAAAGCCGCCCGCGGCAAACAGCTGCCACGCACCCTGCCCGAAGGCCAGCTGCAGGACGCGACCCGCGCCCGCCACTGGAGCCTGCCGGTGCTGTTTGGATCCGTCATCGGCACCCTGGTCACGCTCACCTCGGTCGGCGCCGGTGCCATCGGCGTCTCGGTGCTGCTGATCCTGTTCCCGCTGCTGCCGCTGCCGCGCATCGTGGCGGCCGACATCGCCTACGCCGTGCCGCTCACGCTGGTGGCCGGTCTGGGCCACGCCAGCCTGGGTTCCGTGGACTGGCCACTGCTCGCCCAGTTGCTGGCGGGTTCGCTGCCCGGCATCTGGCTCGGCACACGCCTGATGCGCCATACCCCCGAGCGCCTGGTGCGCTCGGTGCTCTCGCTGCTGCTGGCCTATGCCGGCACCAAGCTGATCGCCTTCTGATACCTCTATCCCACAAAGCCCATGTACCAGTATTCCGACTTTGACCGCCAGTTCGTCCAGCAGCGCGCTGCCCAGTTCCGCGACCAGCTCGAACGCGCAGAAGCGGGCACGCTCGGTGGCGACGAGTTCAAGCCCCTGCGCCTGCAGAACGGCTGGTACATCCAGCGCTTCGCGCCCATGCTGCGCGTGGCCGTGCCTTACGGCGAAATCTCCAGCGCCCAGCTGCGCGTGCTGGCGAAGATCGCGCGCGACTACGACCACAAGGAAGACCACGACGTGTCCAAGGCCAACGCGGCCCTGGCCGATGTGCCCAGCCTGCCCGACCGCTGCGGCCACTTCACCACGCGCCAGAACGTGCAGTACAACTGGATTCCGCTGCACCGCGCGGCCGACGTGATGGACCTGCTGGCCAGCGTCAACCTGCACGGCATCCAGACCAGCGGCAACTGCATCCGCAACATCACCACCGACGCGCTTGCCGGCATCGCGGTGGACGAAGTCGCCGACCCGCGCCCGTTCTCCGAAATCATGCGCCAGTGGAGCACGCTGCACCCCGAGTTCGCCTTCCTGCCGCGCAAGTTCAAGATCGCCATCACGGGCGCCCGCGAAGACCGCGCCGCCACGCCGTGGCACGACGTCGGCCTGCGCCTCTTGCGTAACGTGGACGGCGACCTGGGCTTCCAGGTGCGCGTGGGCGGTGGCATGGGCCGCACGCCGATCATCGGCACGGTGGTCCGCGAGTTCCTGCCCTGGAACCAGATCCTAAACTACCTCGAAGCCGTGGTGCGCGCCTACAACCGTTTCGGTCGCCGCGACAACATCTACAAGGCGCGCATCAAGATTCTCGTGAAAGCCGAGGGCCAGGCCTTCACCGACCAGGTGGAAGCCGAATACGCCGACATCATCGAGAAAGACGGCGCGCCCCACACCATCACCCAGGCCGAACTGGACCGCGTGAGCGCGTTCTTTGTGCAGCCCGAGCTGCGCTGCGACCGCAAGAGCGCCGACGCCAAGATCGCCCACATCCTGAAGGCCGCGGCCGAAGACGACGTGGAGTTCAGCCGCTGGCTCACACAGAATGTGAAGCCGCACCAGAACCCCGACCTGCGCGCCGTCACGCTGTCGTTCAAGCGCCTGGGCTCGGCCCCTGGCGATGCGAGTGCCGACCAGCTGGAGCGCGCCGCCGACCTGGCCGACCGCTTCTCCGCCGGCGAAGCCCGTGTAACGCACGAACAGAACCTGCTGCTGCCCTGGGTGCGCTGCGACCAGTTGCCCGAGCTGTGGCGGGAGGCGCGCCGCCTCGGCCTGGCCAAGCCCAACATCGGCCTGCTGAGCGACATGATCGCCTGCCCCGGCGGCGACTTCTGCGACCTGGCCAACGCCCGCTCGCTGCCCATCGCGCAGGCCCTGCTGGCGCGCTACCAGGACCTGGACGAACTGCACGACCTGGGCGAGATCGACCTGCACATCAGCGGCTGCATCAACAGCTGCGGCCACCACCACAGCGGCCACATCGGCATCCTCGGCGTCGACAAGGACGGCCAGGAGTGGTACCAGGTGACGCTGGGCGGATCGGATGGCACGCGCCTGTCGGGCGAAGCCGTGCCAGGCAAGGTGATCGGCCCGTCCTTCGCCGCCAATGAAATGACCGACGTGATCGAAGCCCTGCTCACCACCTACCGCGCAGAGCGCCAGACGGCCGAAACCTTCACCCAGACCGTCAAGCGCGTCGGCATCGATCCCTTCAAGACCGCCGCCAACGCGGTGCGCGTGGCCACCGCCCGCACACCCGTCGCCGCCTGAGCCCAGCATCCGAGAACCGCATGAAACCCACGCTCCAACTCTTCCAGGCTGAAGCCGTCCCTGCAGACGATGCCGGCACCCTGACGCTGGCCAACGATACCGATCCGCGCGAGGCCGATCTCGACGGCGTCACCACCATCGTGCTGCAGTTTCCCAAATTCACCGACGGTCGCGCCTTCAGCCAGGCCTTCCTGCTGCGCCGCCGCCTCGGTTTCACGGGCGAGATCCGCGCCACCGGTGACGTGCTGATCGACCAGCTGGCGCAGATGCAGCGCAGCGGCTTCAGCCAGGCCGTGCTGCGCAACGACCAGAGCCTGGACCACGGCCGCAAGCTGCTGGCCCACTACCCCGCCTTCTACCAGGGCGACGCAGTGCACACGCAACCGCACTTTGCTGTCGTTGCCTGAACGGAGAAACCATGAGCCCCCACGTTCACATTCGTTCTCTGCCCCCCAAGGGGGTGTTGCCCTCCTTGAGGCGGCTCGGCGGAGGTCAGCCATGAGCGCCATCGACCTCTACAACAAGCCCTCGGCCGACTTTGATGCCAAGGTCGCGAACAGCATCGCGCTGCTGCAGCGCGCCGCTGCGCAGTACCCCGCGCTGACCCAGGCCTCCAGCCTGGGCGCCGAAGACATCGTCGTCACCCACCTGATCCACCTCGCTGGCATCTCCTCCGGCGTTTTCGTGCTCGACACGGGCAAGCTGCACGTCGAAACCCTGGCCCTGATCGGTCTGATCGAGAAGCGCTACACCCGCAGCGTCGAGGTCTACCGCCCGAAGAACGAATCGGTGATCAAGTTCGTTCGCCACCATGGCGAAAAAGCCATGTACGACAGCATCGAGCTGCGCAAGCAGTGCTGCGACATCCGAAAGATGGAACCGCTCGCTCGCGCCCTCGCCGGCAAGGACGGCTGGATCACCGGTCTGCGGCGCGAGCAGTCCAACGCCCGCGCCGAAGTGGCCGACATCGTGCAGGAACCGGGCCGCGTGAAGATCAGCCCCATCGTCGAATGGACCTGGGGCGACGTATGGCATTTCATTGCCCAGCACCAGCTCGACTACAACGCCCTGCACGACCAGTTCTTCCCCAGCATCGGCTGCGAGCCCTGCACCCGCGCCATCAGCGTCGGCGAAGACTTCCGCGCCGGCCGCTGGTGGTGGGAGCAGGAGAGCGCCAAGGAATGCGGCCTGCACGTCGAGCCCATCGGCGAAACCAGCCCGCTGAAACAGCCCGCCTGAAGAAGAACACACCATGAACGCACGCACCGAACCCGAAGTGATCCATACCGCCCTGCAGGCCGCCGCCGGCCACCACCTGAGCAACGCCCACCTGGACGCGCTCGAAGAAGAAACCATCTTCATCCTGCGCGAAGTGGCCGCGGCTTTCGAACGCCCCACCCTGCTGTTCTCGGGCGGCAAGGATTCGCTGGTGATGCTGCGCTGCGCCGAAAAAGCCTTTGGTGTCGGCCGCATCCCCTACCCGCTGCTGATGATCGACACCGGTCACAACTTCCCCGAAGTGACCGATTTCCGCGACCGCCGCGCCGCCGAGCTGCAAGCCGAGCTGATCGTGCGCAACGTCGAGGACTCGATGAAGCGCGGCACCGTGCGCCTGGCCCACCCGGGCGAAAGCCGTAACGTGCACCAGTCGGTCACTCTGCTCGAAGCCATCGAAGAATTCCGCTTCGACGCGCTGATCGGCGGTGCGCGCCGCGACGAAGAAAAGGCCCGTGCCAAGGAGCGCATCTTTTCGCACCGCGACAGCTTCGGCCAGTGGCAACCCAAGGCCCAGCGCCCCGAGCTGTGGACACTGTTCAACACGCGCCTGGCCCCAGGCGAACACTTCCGCGTGTTCCCTATCAGCAACTGGACCGAACTGGACGTGTGGCAATACATCGAACGCGAGAACATCGCCCTGCCCTCGATCTACTACACGCACCAGCGCGAGGTGGTGGACCGCCGTGGCCTGCTGGTGCCCGTGACCGAGCTGACCCCGCCGAAAGACGGCGAAACGGTTCAGGTGCGCGACGTGCGCTTCCGCACCGTGGGCGACATCACCTGCACCTGCCCGGTGGAGAGCCTCGCGGCCACGGCCGGCGACATCGTCATCGAGACGCTGGCCGCCGACGTGAGCGAGCGTGGCGCGACGCGCATGGACGACAAGACCTCGGAAGCTTCGATGGAGAAGCGGAAGAAAGACGGGTACTTCTGACGCCCCCCGCGCCGCACCAGCGGCGCGTCACCCCCCACTGGGGGGCAACACCTGCGGCCCGGCAAAGCCGGTTCCACGGTGTTCTTGGTTAAGACACTTCGATTCGAGAGTTTTTATGAACACGACCATTTCCGCTCCATCCGCTGTGGGTTCCGACACCCGCCCCGCCCTGAAATTCATCACCTGCGGTTCGGTGGACGACGGCAAGAGCACGCTGATCGGCCGTCTGCTGGTGGACAGCAAGGCGGTGCTGCAGGACCACCTGGCCGGCGTACAGCGCCAGGGCGAGACCGATCTCGCGCTGCTGACCGACGGCCTGTCGGCCGAGCGCGAGCAGGGCATCACCATCGATGTCGCCTACCGTTACTTCAACACCGAAACCCGCAAGTTCATCATCGGCGACGCACCCGGCCATGAGCAGTACACCCGCAACATGGTGACCGCGGCCTCCGCCGCCGACGCGGCCGTGGTGCTGGTCGATGTCACCAAGCTGGACTGGCAGGACGCAGGCCTCAAGCTGCTGGTGCAGACCCGCCGCCACTCGCTGCTGCTGAAGCTGCTGCGCGTGCCATCCATCGTGTTCGCGGTCAACAAGCTCGACGCCGTGGCCGACAGCGCGCTCGCCTTTGCCCACATCAGCGCAGCGCTCGCCGCCTTCGCCGCCGAAGCCGGCATCACCGTCTCCGCCACCGTACCGGTCTCGGCGCTGAAGGGCTGGAACGTGGTGGACGCCGCGGCCGACGACGCCTGGTGCGGCTACACCGGCCCCACGCTGCTGGACATCTTGGAGCACCTGCCGGTGACCGCGGCCGACACCTCGCTGCCGTTCGCGTTCCCGGTGCAGTGGGTGGAGAAGTTCTCGTCATCGTCCGACACCAGCCAGGGTCGTCGCGTCTTCTGGGGCCGTGTGGCCACCGGTGGCGTGGTGCCCGGCCAACCCGTCAAGGTCATGCCCAGCGGCCAGACCGCGACGGTGGCGCAGGTGCTCGACCATGCGCGCAACCCAAAAACCGTGCAGGCCGGTCACAGCGCGGGCATCGTGCTGGACCGTGAGGTCGATGTGTCGCGTGGCGACTGGCTGCTCGCCGCCGACGGCGAAGGCGCTGCGCTCGAAGCCAGCCGCGAGATCTGCGCCACCGTGGCCTGGATGGACGACGAAACCCTGGTCGCCGGCCGCGTGTACTGGGCGCTGCACGGCCACCGCTGGGTCAAGGCCAAGGTCAAACGCATCGTGCACAAGCTGGACATCAACACCCTGGCAGAGGAAGATGCAAATCAGCTGGAGCCCAACGCCATCGGCCACATCGAGCTGGCCCTGCAAGAGCCGCTGGTCACGTTGCCATTCGCGCAATCGCGTGCACTCGGCTCGCTGGTGCTGGTCGACACGGCCAGCCATCGGACCTCGGGTGCACTGCTCGTGAACTGACGCCAGGCCGGCTCCCGCAGCCGGCCAAACCGGTTAACTTATGTCAAGGCAAGGGCCTAGGCCCTGCCTTACGCTCCGGAAACCCTAAAATCCGGGGTCTTACCGATTTCTCACCATTACCATGACCCACGTCGTCACCGAATCCTGCATCCGCTGCAAATACACCGATTGTGTTGATGTCTGCCCTGTGGACTGCTTCCGCGAAGGTCCCAACTTCCTGACCATCGACCCCGACGAGTGCATCGACTGCGCGGTGTGTATTCCGGAATGCCCGGTGAGCGCCATCTACGCCGAAGAAGACCTGCCCAAAGACCAATTGCACATGACGGCCCTCAACGCCGAACTGGCGCTGTTGCCGGGCTGGAAGAGCATCACCAAGCGCAAGGACGCGCTGCCCGACGCCGAAGAGTGGAAAGACCGCACGGGCAAGCTGAGCCAGCTGATCCGCTGAAGCAGCGCCCGCCATGGAACCCCAGCTGAACCGGCAAGTGGTGGACACCGCGGTGGCCCACGACGGGCCGATTGAAACCGATGCAGTCATCGTCGGCGCCGGACCGGTGGGCTTGTTCCAGGTGTTTGAGCTCGGGCTGCTCGAAATCAAGGCCCACGTGATCGACTCGCTCGCCTACCCGGGCGGCCAGCCGGTGGAGCTGTACCCCGACAAGCCCATCTACGACATCCCGGCGGTTCCGGTCTGCACCGGTCAGGAGCTGACCGACGCCCTGCTCAAGCAGATCGAGCCTTTTGGCGCCACTTTCCACCTCGGGCAGGAAGTCACCACGGTCCAGAAACAGGACGATGGCCGCTTCTTCGTGGAAACGTCCAAGGGCACGCGCTTCCTCACCAAGACCATCTTCATCGCCGCTGGTGTGGGGGCCTTCCAGCCGCGCACGCTCAAGGTCGAAGGTCTGGATCCGTTCGAAGGCTCGCAACTGTTTTACCGGGTGAAGAACCCGACCGACTTCGCCGGCAAGAACCTGGTGATCGTGGGCGGCGGCGACTCCGCACTCGACTGGGCGCTGAACTTCGTCGCCGAGGGCCCGAACAAGGCCGAGAGCGTGATCCTGATCCACCGCCGCGACGGCTTCAAGGCCGCGCCCGCCAACGTGGCGAAGATGCGCGAACTGTGCGAGCAGCTGGAGATGCAATTCATCGTCGGCCAGGTGACCGGCTGCGAAGAAAAGGACGGCCGGCTCACCGGCATCAAGGTGACCGGTTCCGATGCCGTCACGCGCGTGGTCCCGCTGGACATCCTGCTGGTGTTCTTCGGCCTGTCCCCCAAACTCGGCCCCATCGCCGAGTGGGGCCTGGAGATCGAGCGCAAGCAGCTCGTGGTGGACACTGAAAAGTTCTCCACCAGCATCCCCGGCATCTTCGCCGTGGGTGACATCAACACCTACCCCGGCAAGAAGAAACTCATCCTCTGCGGCTTCCACGAATGCGCCCTGGCCGCCTTCGGCGCCATGCCCATCATCTTTCCCGAAAAGAAAGTGTTCCTCCAGTACACGACGACCAGCCCGAAGCTGCACAAGGTGCTGGGTGTGGAATCACCGGTGTTCGACTGAGCACAACGATCGCTGGATGCGGCGACATTTTTTGACAAAAATGCACTGACCTCCAAAAATGGCAAAAATCACACTATAATTTGAGGCTGTTCCCTGATAGCTCAGTCGGTAGAGCGACGGACTGTTAATCCGCAGGTCCCTGGTTCGAGTCCAGGTCGGGGAGCCAAGTAAATCAAGAGTCAGCAGGTTAGCGCCTGCTGACTCTTTTGCTTTCTGGATACGCCGTGTCCGACACGTGTCCGAAATTCTCCGCGGAAACATGCATGTGTCCGGATCGCAACAGACCGGTCTTGCCAAGACGGCATCTAAGACGTCGAGAAGCTCGGTGATACAACTCTATGCGCTAGATTTGTCAGCGAATCCAGCATGACCGAGGCGCCCGCAGCGCCCTACAGTTGCCTACATGCCTCCACCGGGAGATTGCCGTGCAACAGACCTCTGCCCCACCCCCGGAAACACAGGATCAAGTTTCGACCGTGTTTCTGCGCATGCCATCCGTCATACAGATGACGGGCTTGGGTCGATCGACGATATACAGGCTCATCGCCCAACAACAGTTCCCCTGCCCCGTTCGTCTCGGTGTGCGCGCAGTGGCCTGGCGCCGCAGCGAACTGGATCTGTGGAGCCAGTCACGCCCAGCGACATCGCACTGAAACGGACAGGTTCTCCATCGGGACGACTCGGAGAGGATAGTCAGGCATTCGAGTCCTCAAGCTTTTGAAGCTGGATTGCCTGCTCAATGAGTCCGAGCCCCTTCGAGTCGCCGACTTCAGGGTCAAAATGCATTCTTCATAGCCTATCGAGGAGCGCAAGTGCGCCCTCAAGGCCCACAAGAGCGCAGCACCATCCCGGTCGATCGCCAGGACCTCGTGCTCGATATGGTCGATGTGGAGTGCATGAAACACCTTGAACCTACAGGCGTGGAAAACGGAGCCGTGTCCGAGCTGCTGGATCTAGTGGGGTTGTACCAGGGCTTGCCGCTGGACGAGGACTGCAAACGCATGCTTCCTCTGGCATCACTGGTGAAACCTTTGACTCGGTACGCGCGAGAGGACTGAGCAACCCATGTCCAGCATCCAGATCATGGCGATTGATGCCAGCGGAGCCATACGCTTCGTCGGCGAAGTCTTACGAGGGGCTACGTGCGGATGTTTCTGCCCCATGTGCAAGAGCCCGCTGGTGGCCAAACAGGGAGACACCAACGAGTGGCACTTCTCACACGAGGCCTCACAGGAGCGCCCCGAGTGCGAAGCCGGTGCGGAGAACCTCGCCAGAAGCCTGGGCATCGAATTTGCACGCGAGTTGGCCGAGCGTGGGGCGCTCGTGTTGCCCGAATACAGGACCTCGGCAGGCGTTATCTCGGCGTGGCTGGACCGCTCACAGGCCGTAGAGTGGAACGCTCAGATTTCAGGCCCTCTCGCATGGAGAGAGCATCCCCCGAAGTCCAAGGTGGTGGCCACCGGTGCGCTGGACACGGGTGCTGCCTTTGCGCTGTTCGTCCAGGTGGACGACGCGGGCGTCCCTCAGGTCGACGACCAGCCTGAGCACTGCGCGTACGGCTCACTGGTGGTCTCAGCCGCATGGCCATCAGGCACCCGCACGCGCGAGGACGCCATGGCCATTCTCAAGCAGACGGTGAGCTTTCGCTGGAGGTATCACCTCGACACGCTGGGTCTCCGGGCCGCCGCACAAGCCGCCATAGAGGCCGAAGTGAGTGCCGTGCGACAGCGCACCGAGGCATTGCAGCGCGAGCGCGCCAACGCAGCGGGGAGACGATGGGCTGAAATCGGCAAACGTCTGGAGCGACCTTACGATGTCCCCCCTGTACTGCGTGATGTAGGCCAACAGGCATCCCCAGAGCCGAAACCCACTGCAAGCACCCTGCCCAGTGGAACCCGTTTTCCCGCCTATCCAGGCCACGCGCTGGGATGCAACTTCCAGTTCTTCCGGCTGGGGGCAGATGAGGCGTGGGTGTTCTATCCGATGGATGTCGCCTTCATCAACGAGCACGTGAAGATGGCCAACGTCGCACAGCCGCTGCCAACCAAGCTCTGGGCGATTGCGCCAGTGGGCGGCCCACGCGAAGGGTGGGATGAGTGCTTTCCGCCCAGCGTGGGCTCTGCCGATGCCGAACTCGGCATCTACTGGGTGCGTGACCACATCACGGCGGTGACCTTCCTCAGCCCCCGCTCCAAAGGGACCCACACGGCCAACGATCCAGCGGAGTTTTCGAACAGATAGCACAGGAAACCTGGGGTCAAACCGAAACAGCAAGCTTCAGAACCACCCCGATCACGAACAGCGAGGCAGCGATACGACCCCAGCGCCAGGTGGTGAACCAGTAGCGGTGATTGACCCACACCGCGCGATGGATTCGCTCTGCTGAGGCCAGGAGCGCAATCGCAACGACCATGGGGCCGACGATCCCGACGGGTGCATCGATCTGGCCCAGCAGGAATACCCAGAACAGCGGCCAGACCACTGCATCGATGGCCGCGAGCCATCGTCGACCGGTCCAGTGCGGTGCATTTGCCCGGGGTTCACGCGCAACGAGCAGCCACATACCAACCTCCAGTCACTTCATGCTTCACAGATCCAATCCACTGTTCTTCTCGTCCTTTTGGACCACGGGACAGTCCTGAATTGAAAGGCAACCGACAAATGCTCAAAGATTGCCAGATCGCACCCGGTGATTGAATCCACACGGCAAACAACCGTAAAAGATGTTTCATCGATCGCGGCCTCAGGGCCTGCCCAGTGATCCAAAAAAGTCGTGTCGTCTGCGCCCCAAGGAACACTGCCCCAATTTCCGAGGGAGCTGGATTGGGAATCCGTCCCCCGGTCATCGAGTCTGCTCAGGTTTGCACCCTGCCCCGCATTCGTCGGTCGCCGTGCGAAACCCAAAGCGCTGCGTCTAGGCGCGAACGCCTGGGCACCGTGGAATAAATGGAAGGGGCCCACCAGAGTGAAACGGCGGTGGGAAGGCGGCCGTTTATGCCGCGAAAGGCCTTGGCGAATGCGCCAGCAGCGCTATGGTTCGCAAGTCGGCGAGCGGCGAATTTTGAGGAGCGGCACCTTGTGGAGACTATCCGAAGGACCATCCACAAATCGGAAACGCAACTCCATGAGTCTCGGTTCGTGAAACGCCGCGTGCCATAAATTCGTTCCAAGAAGCTCAGACGGACGGAAACGACTGGAAACCATTGAGACGCGCACGATACCCGCGCCATCTAGACAGGATTTCGCAGCTCCCAGCTAAATGGATGCAGACAGCGATCTGCCTTCGCTGGCACTGCCGGAGCCGCCCCATATGCTGGATCGTGATCAGTTGGAAACGTTTGCCACTGTGGTCGAGCAGCAAAGCTTTGATCGCGCGGCCAGCGTGCTCAGCATCACGAGGGGCGCTGTCTCCCAGCGAATCAAGGCGCTGGAAGAATCTTTGTCCACGGTGCTGGTCAAGCGCGAACGGCCGGTGGCGGCTACGCATGCCGGTGAAGTGCTGCTGCGCCATGTGAAGGCGCTGCGCATCCTTGAAGGATCGGCACTCCAAGAACTTGCGCCAACCGCTAAACCACACGCACCCGTCTCCCTGGCCATTGCGGTGAATGCCGATTCCCTGGCCACCTGGTTTCCTGAAGTGCTCAAGGATTTGCTGATGGGGCAGCTGGTGGCCCTGGAGGTGATCGCAGACGATCAGGACCACACCTCCGCCCTGCTGGCTCGTGGCGATGTGATCGGGTGCATATCGACATCTGCCAAACCCGCCGATGGGTTCTTGGCCGAATGCCTGGGCGCCATGGAATACCGCTGCTATGCGACGCCAGCCTTTGCCTCCACGCACTTTCCGAGCGGACTCACGGTCCAAGCAGTGCTCTCAACACCGGCTGTGTTGTTCAACCGCAAGGACTCGCTGCACGACGATTTCCTGAAAAGGCATTTCGGGTTTGCCGTTGAGCGGTACGCCAGACACTACCTCCCCTCGCCCGTCGCCTTGCTAGAAGGGGTTGCCATGGGCGCTGGCTATGGCCTGATTCCCAGCTGGCAGGCGGCTCCCTTGGTGGAAGCTGGACAGCTCGTGGACGTCTGCCCGACTGAACGAGAGATGGTGGACCTGTTTTGGCACCACTGGGACCTCGAACCACCAATGGCCAGCGACATCACTGCCCTGATCGTCAAAGTGGCCAGAAATAGCCTGGAGCCTTCGGTCGGATTCGAGCCATCAACGGCGCAGACTGGACCATCGCCGAGCCCACCTTCCGGCCACAAAGCGGAGCCACAGGGCGGTGCCAGCGGACAAGAAGCATCCGAGCAGCAGTGACACCACGTCGGTGTCTTCACCATACCGTCCCAACCAGCCCGCCAGATGCACGGCGACTGAACCTGCGAAGCCAACCGCCACGATCCACTTCGCGTGCTGCGGCGGCACGACGATGCCCGAGACCATGGTGGCAAAGCAAACGCCGATGCTGGCGATGTAGACCACGTTGACCGACACCATGGTGTCCACAATGCCCTGGTCAAGTGAGGCCAGCAACGCGCTCAAACCCAAGGCAATGAGCGCAAACATCGGGTGACCCGCCGAACGACTGCCAGAAGCGGCGCACGCCAACGCTTCCGTCATGGCGCGCAAGATCGCCGCGCCTGCACCCAACGCTGCCACGGACAGGGCGATGAGCATCAACTTGTCAGCGCCCTGCCCCACCGATCCAGCGACCTGACCCAGCACCCAGGGAACCACCTGCTTGGTGTCCGTCAAGTCGCCCAACATGCCACCGCTCTGCATGGCGACCACCACGGCCGACGGCAGAAAGGCGATCACAAAGAGCAGCAGCCCAGCCAGAACGCAGCCACCCACGGCGGCCAAAGGTGAGCGCGCGGCCAACACAAATTGCTGGTAATCGGCACCGGTACACACCAACAATCCGACGGCCAATGAAATGGCCACCAAGCGGGATGCACTGAACGTGGACAGGTCTTCGGTAAAAGCAGGGATCGCCTGCAGGTAGACGCCCATGCCTTTGGCAACGACCAGCGCGTAGACCAGAACAGCGGCGCTCGCAAGAAGACACATGGCGAACAAGGCCGATGCGAACCGCAGATCCAATCGCGATGCGCCGTAGATCAACAGCAAGATCACCAAGTAGCTGTTTGTCTGTTCAAGGCCCAACAACTCCAGCACCGCGACACCACCCTGAATCTGGGCGGCCAGCACTCCCGACATCCAGATCAATGACAGAAACGCCACAACGCCTTGAAGCTGCTTGCCATAGGCACGGCCAAACAGATCCCAGACCGGAAGTCCAGTTGCCCAGAGCTGCCGTGCGAACGCAGCCAACACCAGCATGCCAAAGCCGGTGGCTACCCCATAGATGCTGCCTGCCATGCCGTGGGAAAGTGCCAGTTCGCCCGAACCGAAAAGGAAACCAATCCCGTAGCTGGCCGAAACCAGAAGTGCAGCAACCTGCAAGCTACCCAGCGCCCTGTTCATGGAACCCGCCCTTGCGTCTGCCAGGCGCCAGTCACTGGATCGGCGCCGGTGAAGTAGGCACAGCAGACCTTGCCGCGATCCCGAAAGACATCTTGCCCTTTGAGTAACCGGTGCGCCTCGGGCAGTCGGTAGTAAGGCACTGCCGGCAGAAGGTGATGGGTGAGGTGGTAGCCGTTGTTGCGCGGGTGGATAAACCAGCGCCAGACACCGTGGCAAGCCATGTCACGCGTAAAGGTGAACACGCCGCCCGGCTGAAGGCCGAAGTGATCGCACATCTCGCGGAAGGTGGTGATCAGATGGAATGCCGTCGCCCTGGCCAGCAGCCATAGCACCAGAAAGGTGACCGTGAAGTCGGGGCCGGCCACAACCCACATCAACGCTACCGCCCCAAGCCACCACCCAACGATGTAGAGCTGACTGGCCGTGCGAACCTGGCGCGACAACAGGTGTCCACCCATCGACGACAGCCATGCATTTAGGGAAAAGACTTGGTCCAGGTAGTTCGAGAACCAGGTCGTCGGCCGACTGCGAGCGAAAAACAGGAGATCGGGGTCACCCCCATCGGTTCCCAGTTCCATGTGGTGTTTGAAGTGCTTTTCGCGGTAGCGGGTCAGGCTGGCGAACAGCAAAGGCGCGATGAACAGGCGCGCCACCAGGTCATTTCGCCGTCGGTCCCGCCACAGATTCCGATGACCCGCGTCGTGGAGGATGTTGCCGAGCGCGCGTTGGCGGTTGGCGATCAGCACAACAGCCAGTGGCGCGAACAGCTCGCTCCACCAAACGACCAGCGCCACCAAGCTGAGGACGATGAGCCAGTCGAAGGCAATGTCCAGCACGGCGCGCCAAGGCGCCACCCGAAACAGTTCACAGTGCGGGTCACCCTGTTGGCGCAGCTCTGATCGAAGCGCGGCCATGTCCGAAAGGACATTCGAAGTCGTTGTCATGGTGGACACTCCTTCTTCACGGCGTGCGGCTGCGGACGGCCTCGCAACGCACGGTAACGTATGTCGGAGCACAAGGCCCAGGCCGCGCCAAAAGGTATCAGGAGATCCCAACTGCGCGCGGTGGTTTAGGAACTTTGGCCGTGCGTCAATTCAGCTAAACCAGTCCCTTCTGCGGTGCACTTGCGCACTTGTCCACACGCCGGGTCAACGCCAGCCGCCCATAATCAACGCCGAAAGCCAACACCATTTCCCTGCGCAGGAGGACATCGGAGTGAGCGGAGAAAAAGACCACGTTCGGCTGCAGCAAATGATGGCCCCTGACCTTCGGCCAGAAACCTACGTCTACTGCACCTTCCAAGACCATCGCCTCCCTGCTGACCTCTCCCCCATCTGCACGTTCAGGGAGACCGAAGGATTGACGGCCATCGTTGAGCGCGCTCAAGCCATTCAGGCCAAGGTGCCCTACATCTTTGAGGCCAAACTCATCACGCTCACCGTGCACTCCTCACTGGAAGCCATCGGCTTTCTGGCCATGATCTCCTCGGCCCTGGCCAAAGCAGGCATCCCTTGCAATGCGGTCGCCGCCTTCCACCACGATCACCTGTTCATTCCGGTTGAGCGAGCCGACGACGCGTTCTCTTTGCTGAACGCTTTGAGCCACAGCAGCGCACCGGCAGCGATTTGACGCGCTTCGTACGCAGGGTCTTCTTCGTTTAGCGCGACTGAACCCGCTGCAGATTTGGGCGCCCTGCCCTGATTTCCTTTGACATCGCGCGACGCGCTTGTCTACCCTACCATCTATCCAGTCTCTTGAGACTTGGTGCTTGGGTCACGCGGTGTCAGCACTGCGTGGCCTGTCGGTCAACCAGACCTGCAGGAGTGGGGATGAACAACCTTCAACTTCCCGAGGTGACGCCGTCAGCATCTGCGGTCGTGACACGCCCATCGGTCAAACGCCGTATCGATCCTATCGACGCACCCGCCCGCCCACTGGGCTCCAAACGTTTGGCGCTGATCGCAAAGCGCACCAACGCTGCCGCATCAATGTCAGACCGCCATTTGGAACGCATCGCTGAGGGCGATACCTTGCTGGCAAACCACGACGGCACCGTGACCTTCCTCCTGCGCGCCACCCGCTACGGTCTGCTGATGGAGCGCACCCAACGCCAAGCTTCGGGCATGCGGCTGGTACAGACGATGGTCTTTCATGACGTGAAGAGCTTCGACCGCTGGTGTGCGGTCGAGCCGTTGCGTTTTGATGATGGCCTGCTGTTCAGCAAACTGGGACGACAGGGTCATGCTGCATTTGCAATCCACCCCTGACCGCATTGAGCCTGCTTCAGGCAGACCTGCGATAGGGGACAACGCGCGCGTTTTTCATATCCTCCCATTGATCACAGATGCGAGGTCCCCGGGCGAAGTGATCTCATTGTTTCGCGAGGCCGTTATGGGTCTGGGAGCTGATGCAGGCTACTTCCTGAGTTGCCTTCGAGACGATGCAACCCGAACCTCATTTCGATCGTTTTGGGCCTGCGATCCAGCATGGCCGGCTGAGTACGCTTCTCAACGATGGTTCGAACATGATCCCTGGTTGCGCTATGCATCGTGCGACGCGGAGCCCACCCGTGCCAGCTACCTCAACTGCTCATCCCCCGAAGAAAGCGCCTTCATCCGCGCAGCTGCCAAGCATGGCTTCGCATCTGCTCTGATCGCACCTGCACCCAGCTCAGTTGGCCTATCAAGGGTAGGGGTCCTGTGCCTGGGATCAGCTGACCCCGAAAGGTTCGAGGGCGAAAGCTACCCGAGGGCCAGGGTACTGGCGCGCGCGCTTGCCATGGAGCTGCATCACTCGATTGCAATATCCATGCGTGAGGAACTGCTCCGGGGCACGAGCCTCACAGAAGCCGACCTGCACCTTTTGCGCTGTGAGGCCGCAGGACACAGCAGCAAAGTGATCGGTGCAGCCATGAATCTTGAGGCCAAAACCATCGACAGCCGATTTCAGCGCGTCAACGCAAAGCTGAACGCGCCGGACAGACGCACAGCTGTGCGCATTGCCCGTCTTTACGGCCTGCTTTAGCAGGCCGTTGAAAAATTCTCCGCCGGTGCCCGAGTCGGCCGCTACGATCTGAAGCCATCCCAGAACGACCCAGCCGAGGAAGATGAGAGGCAACCAAGACTTCCAGAGTGCGATGTTCAGCTACATCAGCCTTGAAGAGAGAGTGCCGCAGGCCCACCCGCTGCGCAAGTTGCGCGCCGTGGTCGATGCGCTGCTGGCGACGATGAGCAACGACTTCGAGGCGGTGTATGCCCGCCGTGGGCGCCCCTCGGTACCGCCGGAGATGCTGCTCAAGGCACTGCTGCTGCAGATCCTGTTCTCCATCCGAAGCGAGCGGCAACTGGTCGAGGCCATCAACTACAGCCATCCTTCAATCTCGCCCACTCCCTACCCTCAACCCCTCCGCCGCAAATGGCACCAGGAACTGTTCACTATGCTCAGCCGTCGCCGTCAGCCACGCTTCATAGGCCGCCTCCGGCAGCACCACTACCATGCGTTTCTCATCGGTCGGCTTGTGGAACTGGTTCATCAGTTGGTGGGTATCTGCGTTGATCGTCCGCATTGTGTAGCTGTGCACCCATTCCCCCTGGGGAGACTTCCAGGCAGACCACAAACCCGCAATCCCCATGGGCCGACCGTCTTCTCGTTCGATGCGCGTGGGAATGGCCTTGCCGCTGCGCCAGTCCGGTTCGTAGATGGCTTGGGCCGGGATGATGCAGTGCTGCGCCCTCTTCCAAGCTTCCCGAAAACTCGGTTTGGTGGCCACCGTCTCGCTGCGGGCGTTGTAGGTACTGCGGCAGATCTTCAGGTCGGTCGCCCAGTGGGGTACCAGGCCAAACAGGCCGGGTAACGCTTCCCGATCTGGTGCTGCGTCATCGCCCGAGTCCTTCTCCCGGGGGCGGCGGATCAGCAGGCCGGGGTATCCCGGCCAGAGATCGGTTTTGCCCAAGTCGGCCGGTGGCTCCACCTGGAACACCTTTCGCAAGACCTGTGCGTCCCGCACGCCTTCGTAGTGACTGCACATGGTTCAATCCTATGCGCGGATTCGCGCCGGTTTTCTGTGAAGCATTCCCAAGGGATGGGCTTGGCTTCTATACTGTTGTTATGTAAGGGGTATCCACTTAGCTCCAGCAGATGCAGAATAACTGGATGGATATCCATACTTTAGCGCCAACGCCCGGAAAAGACTATCCGCAGACTTGGAACGAGTTTCTTGACTGGTTTGCCACCGAAGAGGCGTGCCTTGCCTATCTGGAGCGGCTGCGGTGGTCCCAAGGTTTTGTCTGCCCGCGCTGCGGCTGCGTAGGCGATGCCTATCGTGCGACGCGTACCCGGCTGATGTGCCCGAGTTGCCAACACCAGAGTTCGGTGACCGCCGGCACCATCTTCGAGAAGACCCGAACGCCACTGCGCGTTTGGCTGGCTGCGGCTTGGTACCTGACCAATCAGAAGCAAGGCGTGAGCGCGTTGGGTCTACAGCGCGTGCTGGGACTGGGCAGCTATCAGACCGCTTGGACCATGCTGCATCGGCTTCGTCGTGCCATGGTTCGACCGGGTCGCGAACAGCTCAAAGGGTTGGTCGAAGTTGACGAGACCTATCTGGCCATCACAGACAGGCGAAACCCCATCTCACCCAAAGGGCGCAAGAGCAGCACGAGCAAGGTGCTGGTGGTCATGGCCGTGGAGATGCTGGACCCCAAAGGATTCGGCCGCATCCGCCTGCGCCGCATTGCCAATGACTCCGCTGCTTGTGTGATTCCGTTCGTGGAGGAGGTTATCGAGCCTGGCGCACAGGTGCGTACCGACGGCTCGGCTGCCTACCTGACATTGAAAGACCTGGGCTTCGTCCATCAGCGCACGGTCATGTTGGGCTCCAACGTTCCGGCTCATGTCTCGATGGCTGGCGTGCATCGGGTGGCGGCTCTGGTGCAGCGCTGGATTCTGGGCACACACCATGGCTCGGTGCAGCCCGAACACCTGGATGCCTACCTGGATGAGTTCGTGTTCCGCTTCAATCGCCGCACATCCAACTCACGCGGCATGTTGTTCTATCGGTTGCTGCAACAAGCGGTCGTGACAGCACCGGTGACGTACCGGGACGTGGTGAAAAAGGCTTGACTGTTTGCCTGACTGGCATACCATTCAATACTGGTTATCCATCCAGCATTTACGATGACTGGAGCTAAGTGGATACCCCTTTGTTATGTCCAGTATTGTAGAAGATCACCTGTTATCAGCCCAGTTCCCTGGTGCAGCGTCAGGAAGCTGCAGCCCACCGAGGCCCTTGGTCGAATGCGCCCTTCCCGCCTTCCAACTTGAATCCCGGATTCGAGCGGGTTTTCCGTCGCCGGCGGAGGATTTCCAGGCCAAACGCATCGACGTGCTCGAACACCTGATCAAACATCCACAGGCCACCTACAGCATGACGGTGCGGGGTGAGTCCATGCGTGAGGCGGGCATCTTCGATGGGGATGTGCTGCTGGTGGACCGGGCAATCAAGCCCAGCCACGGCCAGATTGTGGTGGCGGTGGTCGATGGGGACTTCACCTGCAAGCAGCTCTGGCAACGCGGGGGGCGGCTCAAGCTAAAGGCTGCCAACCCAACCTTCGCCGACATCGTGCCCACCGAAGGCCAGACGGTCGAGGTCTGGGGCGTGGTGATCGCGGCGATCAAGCAGTTCAAGCGCTGACGCAGGCGAATCTGGTTGAGCGTGTTTCATGGCTTTTCCGCTGTATGCCCTGGTCGATGGCAACAATTTCTACGTCTCTTGCGAGCGTGTGTTCCGCCCCAGCCTGAACGCCAAACCGGTGGTGGTGCTTTCCAACGACGGTTGTGCGATTGCCCGTTCCAACGAGGCCAAGGCCTTGGGCATTGCCATGGGCGCACCCTGGTTCAAGATCCGGCACATGGCCGAATCCAACGGCTTGGTGGCCCTGTCGGCGAACTTCCCCCTGTATGGCGATCTGAGCGACCGGATGATGAGCCTGGTGGCCGGGCTCGGGCACCGGCAGGAGATCTATTCCATCGACGAGTCGTTTGTGGATCTCTCGGGCATCCGGGGTGACCTGGTCAAACGCAGTCGGGTGATCCGCGAAAGGGTGTTGCAGTGGGTGGGCATCCCCTGCTGTATCGGCATCGGGCAGACCAAGACCCTGGCCAAGCTGGCCAACCACATCGCCAAGACGGCCGAACGCAAACCCGGCAGCTACCCCGTCGAACTGGCTCAAATCTGCAACCTGGCTGCACTGGAACCAACAGCACGGGATGCGGTGCTGGCGGCCACGCCGGTCGAGGAAGTCTGGGGCGTGGGCCGTCGCATTGCGGCGCAGCTCAAAGAGGGTGGCATCCACACGGTGCTCGATCTCGCCCGCATGGACCTGGCCACGGTACGCCAGCGCTGGTCGGTGGTGCTGGAGCGCACGGTGCGTGAGTTGCAGGGGCAGTCCTGTGTGGTTCTGCAAGACACGGCACCAGACAAACAGGAAATCGCCTGCACCCGGTCGTTTGGTCGCCCGGTGACCGCACTGGAAGACCTCAGTGAAGCCGTCAGTGAGTTCGCCAGCCGGGCGGCCGAGAAGTTGCGGCGCCAAGAAGGGCTCGCCAACCAGGTGCTGACCTTTGTGCGGACCAGTCCGTTCCGGCCCGATCCTCAGTACAGCCGGTCCATCGTGGTGCCGACGTCCCCACCGCCGACAGTTCGCTGATCGCCGATGCGGCCCTGAACGGCCTGCGCTGCATTTACAAGCCTGACTTCCTGTACGCCAAGGCTGGGGTGATGCAGATGGAGCTTCAACCGGCTTCGGTGCACCAGGGTGAACTGCTGCTTGACGAGGAGCCTGGTGAGAGACGGGACAAAGGCCGGTTGATGGGCGCCCTGGATGGGCTCAACCGGCGCTATGGCCGGGGCACGGTGCTGCTGGGCAGTACCGGTCTGGAGGGAGATCGCAGGCGCTGGTCGATGAAACAGGAGCGGCGTACGCCGCAGTACACAACGCGATGGGAAGACATGCCCGTGGTGCGGACGTGAAGTACTCCCAATGAGGGGCACTGCTGTGCATCAGGCCGAATTTGTCGTAGGCGTTTCAAGCGACCTGAATCGATAATGGTTCCGAGTCGGCCTGAACAGTCGGCCCTCCTCCCTGAAAAGTCGTGTGACAGCGACTTTGCATTTGCCCGGCCTTCGCGCCGGGTTTCTTTTTTCGGCGTGCCCAGCAGACACCGACTGCGCATGGTGCGAATGTGCTGGAAAACAGCCCAAATCCAGCAGCAGCACAGGGGGTTTCAAGTCCTACATTGACCTCACGGTGTTCAGAGAAACGGCAAGCACTGCCACCTCACGAACAACGTCGAACCGAGGACTTGACCATGAACCATGCACCTCTCGCCAACACCCTGTGCTGGCATTCCACGAAAGCGGCAACCTTGCAGAGAAGCCTGGCGGCAACGCTGGCGAGCGCCGCCGCCAGCTTGTTGCTCACCTTGGGGCTCCTCGCACCATCGGCGGCGCGCGCCGTCGATGGCTGCCTGGTTTTACTGTGCTTTGCGGCACCGAGCTGGAAGTCGGTCCCTCAGTGTGTGCCACCGATCCGAAAGGTGCTTCGGGATCTGGCTCGGGGCAAGGCCTTTCCTACGTGCGGTATGTCTGGCGCAGGTAACTCGGCTCGGCATGTGTGGGCTCGGGCGCCGGGCAACTGCCCACCCCAGTACACCCGGGTGCATGAGTCCGAGAGCGGACCGATCTACACCTGCGACTACACCGGGGCGATCACGGTCACGATCGACGGCAAGCAGTTCACACGCACCTGGTGGGATATGGGTGGCGACACCGTGACGGACTTCAGCCCGGTCGCGAAGTCCCAGCTGGGCACTTGGGACACCCAGTACGACAACGACCACGCCACCTGGCTTCGCTCCCGTCCGTGAGGGCTGCGCCATGGAAGCATCCACCTTCGCGGCACTGGCCTTGGCCTGCGCGCCACAGGTCCACCTGACCACAGCACACGCGCTCGTCGCCGTCGAAAGCGCCTTCAACCCCTGGGCCATTGGCGTCGTAGGCGGTTCGCTGCAACGCCAACCCCGCCACCGCACCGAGGCATTGGCCACCGCGCTGGCTCTGCAGGCCGCTGGCCGCAACTTCAGCGTGGGCCTCGGCCAGATCAACATGGGCAACTTCCAGCGCCTGGGCCTGTCGCTGGAATCGGCCTTCGAACCTTGCTCCAACCTGGCCGCCATGCAGACGGTGTTGAGCGAGTGTTTCGAGCGGGCGCGACGCAAGTCACCCAGCAGATCGGGCGACCAGGTAGCCCTGCGCGCTGCGCTCTCCTGCTACTACAGCGGCAACTTCACCACCGGCTTTCGCCATGGCTACGTGGGCAAGGTGGTCGCCGCAGCCCGCAACCCTCTCCCCATCAGTCAACACACCCCCATTAAGGAGCCGTCATGACCCGCATTCGTCTCTTCGTACCACAGCGCCACCTCGCAACCGCCCTGCTGATGTTGGCTGCAGCCTCAAAGAGCTGGGCACAGGGCTTCGACAAGATCAACACCACGGTCACCAACGTCAACACCATCCTGGTGACGATATCGATTGCGGTGGTGACCATCGCGATCATCTGGGCGGGCTTCAAGATGATCTTCCAAGGCGCTCGCCTGGCCGATGTGGCCAATGTGCTGATTGGTGGCACGCTGGTGGGTGGAGCTGCGGCCTTCGCCAGCTACATCGTCAGCTGAAGGCTGAAGGTGCAGACCATGCAGGCCGAAGCCATCTACAAGGGCGCCACGCGCCCGGCCATGAAGCTGGGCATTCCGCTGGTGCCGCTGGTGATCCTGTTTGGCACCGGCATGTTGCTGATCATGTGGGGCGGCATCCTGGTGAGCTGGTGGCTTGCGCTGGGTGTGGTCCTTTCCATTGCACCGGTGTTGCTCTGGATGCGCTGGTTGACAGCCCGTGATGACCAGCGGTTCCGGCAGATCTTTGTGGTCCTCAAGCTGAAGCTGCACGACCGCAACCGGCGGTTCTGGCGCGCGCGCAGCTACTCGCCTACGCTCTACCGGGGAGGCTCCGATGTTTGGCATGTTTGACCGATCTGTCGGCGCGGGCCCTCGTCGCTCTGGGCGCCCTGCTACAGGTCAGCCACAACCGCGCCATTGGGCACAGGCGCTGAAGGAGAACCCGCTCACGCGGTTTGTGCCTTTCTCCTCACTGGTCAGCGAAAACGACGTCATCACGCGTGGGGGCGACTTCATGCGCGTGTGGCGCCTCGACGGCGTGGCCTTCGAATGCGCTGATGAACACCTGATCGCCGAACGGCATGAGGCCCTGTGCAGCCTGTTGCGCAACCTGGCCGGCGGCCAATGGGCCGTGTGGACTCATCGGCTCCACCGAAAGATCCACGACCAACTGGAAGACCCGCTGCAATCTGGCTTCGCACGGGACCTATCACAGGCCTACCAGGCCAGGCTGGGCAAGCACGCCATGATGAGCAACGAGCTGTACCTGACGCTCGTCTACCGGCCCAATGCCTCACGCCTCAGCCGGGCGCTGCAATCGACCCAGCGTTCAAAGACCGCCATTGCCGCAGCGCATGCCGAAGCCTTGCGCGTGATGGAAGAACGAACGGCTTTCGTGCGCCGGGTGCTGCGCGGCTTTGGCCCTCAACTGCTGGGGGCTCGCATGCAAGGTCCAAGGCGGTACTCCGAACTGGCCGAGTTTCTGGGCTACCTGGTCAACGGCAGCTGGAGGCCAGTGCCCCTTGCGGCAGGGCCGCTGTACCGCACCTTGCCCACCACCCGCCTGTCCTTCGGTGGTGACAAGCTGGAACTTCGACATGGCGAACAGCGCCGTTGCGCGGCCCTGGTGGACATCAAGGAATACGCCGACGCGGTGGAGCCGGGCATCCTGAACTCGCTGCTGTATGAAGACAGCGAATTCATCGAAACTCAGAGCTTCTCGATACTGCCCCGGCGCGAAGCCATGCGTGCGCTGGAGCTGCAACGCGACCAGCTGATCGCCAGCGACGATGTGGTGGCCAGCCAGATCGCCGACATGGACGAAGCGATGAACGAGCTGGGCGACGGTCAGTACTGCATGGGCGAGTACCACTACAGCCTGGTGGTGTTCGGTCAGCCAGGGGAAGACAGCCTGGCCGATGCCGGGCGACGGGCTGCACAGGCGATTGGCGCGGTGGGCGAAGCGTCCAGCCTGCAGATGTCGCCGGTGGATCTGGTGGCCGATGCCGCCTGGTTTGCCCAGATGCCCGGCAACTGGCAGTGGCGCCCGCGCGATGCCAAGCTGTCGTCCCGCGCTTTCGCGGCCCTGGCCAGCGGTCACAACTTTGCCCGGGGCAAGCGCGACGGCAATCCTTGGGGGGAGGCGTTGGCCTTGCTGCGCACCCCATCGGGCCAGCCCTTCTATTTGAACCTGCACAGCAGCCCGGAAGGCGAAGACTCTGCCGACAAGAAGCTGCCCGGCAACACCATCATCATCGGATCCACCGGCGTCGGTAAGACCACGCTGGAGATGTTCCTGCTCACGCTCACCCGCAAGTGGAACCCGGCTCCAAGGCTGGTGCTGTTTGACCTGGACCGGGGTTGCGAGATCGCGATACGGGCCTTGAACGGTCGGTACTTCACCCTTGAAGCGGGCAAGCCCACCCACCTGAACCCGCTGCAGCGCGACCCCACGCCAGCACGCATCCAGTTCTGGGAACAGCTGATCCGGATTTGCATCGCCACGCCCGCCCTGCCTTTGCTGCCGGCCGATGAGCGCGCGATTGCCGACGCCGTCAAGACGGTGGCCACGATGCCAACAGCTCTGCGCCGCTTCTCGACGGTTCGCCAAAACCTGCCGAAGTCGGGTGAAAACAGCCTATACGAGAGGCTCGGGCGCTGGTGTGAAAGTGGCGCCCTGGGCTGGGTGTTCGACCAAGCCAACGACCAGTTGGCGGACCTGGACGCGGCATCGGTGATTGCCTTCGACACCACCGAGTTCCTGGACCTGCCCGAGGTGCGCACGCCGGTCATGCTCTACCTGCTGCAGGTGATGGAAGAGCTGGTCAACGGCGAACGCCTGATCTATGTGATCTCGGAGTTCTGGAAAGCGCTGGGCCACGAGATCTTCAGCGACTTCGCCAAACAGAAGCAGAAGACCATCCGCAAGCAAAACGGCCTGGGCATTTTCGACACCCAGAGCCCGTCCGATGTGCTGCGCCACCCCATCGGGCGAACCATGGTCGAACAAAGCGTGACCAAGATATTCCTGGCCAACCCGGAGGCGATGCGCGAGGAGTATGTCGAAGGCTTTGGGCTCAGCGAGGCCGAATTCAGCATCGTGCGCAGCCTCGGCGCACAAGGCGGGCGCCGATTCCTCGTGAAACAAGGCCACAGCAGCGCCATCTGCGAGCTGGACCTCAGTGGCATGGACGATTTCATCACCGTGCTCTCGGCGACCACCGACAACGTGGCCCTGCTTGACACCGTTCGTGAACGGCACGGTAGCGATCCGTTTCTGTGGCTTCCCGAGCTGCTGCGCGAGGTTCAGGATCGCAAATCCCGTACTTCAAGGAGAACCCCATGAAACCCCACGCTCAATGGTTTGCGCTGATCGCCTTCGCGTTGGCCGCCAGCGCCGCCTCGGCCCAGTTCGTCAAAGGCAATGAGGCGGTCCGTGTCATGACCGATGGCACCCAAAAGGTGGAAGTGCCGCCGCTCCCGTCGGTGGCCTTAGGCTCGCCATGCCCAGCCGCCAAGCCTGGCTGCGCTGGCGGTGGCTGGAAGATGCTGGAGAGCAATTCGGGGCTGGTCGAGTGCACCGAAGTCTTTGCACGGCCCACGACCTGTCGACCCTCGACCTACGGGGTTGAAAAGCGATCACGCACGTGGATCGTGAAGATCAAAGGCCAATGGGTGCAGTGCGCGCAACCCGACATTTCGGGAAACTGCGTCAGCCTGAAAAGCCTCCCTGTCAGCGCTGTTCAATAGCCGAGGAGAAATCCCATGTTTGCCTGGGTCGGCTCACAGTTCGATGCGGTCCTGAGCACTTACGTGCTCGGCGTCGTGGGTTCGCTCATGACCGGGATCGCACCGATCGCACTGACGGCGATGACGATCTGGGTAGCGCTGTATGGATGGGCCGTTCTGCGCAACGAGGTTCCAGAGACGGTGCCCACCTTTCTCTGGAAGGTATTCAAGATCGGCCTGGTGCTGGCATTTGCTCTGCAATCGGCTTTTTACATCGCGAATGTGGCCGACACCGCCAATGCGCTGGCTACGGGGGTGGCCACCACGTTTCTACCGGCAGCCGCAGACCCCACCACGATCTCCTCTCCCTACGCGCTGTTGGACCGGTTCAATGACGGTGCCAGCCAATTGGTACTCGATCTGCTGAAGGACGCGGGAATCATGCGTCTGGACCTGCTCTTCGCTGCCGTGGTCTGCTCCATCGGCAACGTCGTCTTTCTTTGCATCGCCCTCTTCGTCGTCACGCTGGCCAAGCTCTTCCTCACGTTCGTGATCTCCGTAGGTCCACTGTTCGTCTTGTGCCTGGCCTGGCGCCCCACCGCACGCTTTTTCGACAGCTGGTTGTCGATGGTGTTGAACGCCGTCGTACTGACCTGGTTTGCATTTTTCGCCTTGGGTATCAGCGCGTTCATGGGCGATGCGATTGTGCAAACCGTTCAGGTCAACGGTGGATTTCAGGGCTCGACATTCAACGTCGTCGGGGAAAGCCTGAAGTACTGCGTCGTCATGGTCCTCATGGCGATCATCTGCTTTCAGGCGCCCAGTCTGGCCTCGGCCCTCACCGGAGGTGCCGCCATCCAACAGGGCATCCAGATGATCCAGAACGCCATGATGGTTTCGGGCCTGCGTTCTGCGTCATCCGCCCGAAGCGCCAGCGCCGCCGCCGCTAGCGCTGGCGGCGTCATCCGCGCAGGCGCCGGTCTTCCACACACCGCCGCATCCATGGCCCGCCGAGGCGTCGGCGCTGCCCGCTCCGCCGCTTACAAACTCGCCGCCCAACGCGGCCGGTCCTGACCACCCCACCCACCAAGGAGTTCACCATGCACACCCGCCTCAAAGTTGCCGCTGCCGTCCTCATTGCTCTGGGCGCAACCCAGGCCCGAGCCACCGGCATCCCCGTGATCGACGTGGCCAACCTGGTTCAGACCGTCCAGCAGGTCATCAACGACATCACCAAGATCAACAACCAGATTCAACAGATTCGACAACTGCAAACCCAAATCGAGAGCATCAACGGCATCCGGAACCTGGGCGATGTGTTCAACAACCCACTGCTGAAGAACTACATCCCGGCCGAGGCCTTCACCTACCTCAACGCGGTCAACACGTCGGGCTACAGCGGGCTCAACGCCACGGCCAAGGTGCTGCGCGACGTGAGCATGATCTACAACTGCATGGACCTCACCGGCGACGCACGCACCCAATGCCAGGCCGCTCTGGCTCAGCCCTATCAACAAAAAGGGCTGCTGCAAGACGCCATGCAGACCGCGGCGGGCCGACTCACGCAGATCCAGTCGCTGATGTCACAGATCAACGCCACCACCGATCAGAAGTCGGTGCTGGAAATCCAGGCCCGCATCGGCGCTGAAAACGCCCTGCTGGCACACGAGGTGTCGCAAGTACAGATGCTGCAGGGCATGGCCGACAGCGAAGAGCGCATTGCCCGATCTCGCGAGCGCGAACGGCAGCTTCAGATGCTGGGTCGCACCGGCAAGGTGGCTGACTTTCTGCCGTAAACCCGCCTGAGTCCCGCCGCCACCCAGACCCACCGGAGAACCCCATGAGTGCCATCCTGTTGTCAGGTAAAGCCGCCGCATGGCCAAAACGCCCCCCTGAACCTTCCACCGAGGCCGAATCGGCGCCATTCAACGCGAACCGCGACTGGGAAATCGACCGTGCGCTGATGCTCGAACGCTCGGAGCGCAGGGCCTGGCGGGTCGCGGTGGCCGGTTTGATTCTGGGCCTGATCGGCATCGCTGCCGTGTTCGTGCAGGGACCGCTGCGCCGCGTGGTGGAGATTCCCATCGTGGTGGACCGCGTCACCGGCGAAACCACCATCCAGCAGCGGCTGAGCGAAGAAACCATCCCCGCCATGGAGGCGCTGGACAAGCACAACCTGGCCGCCTTCGTGCGTGCACGCGAAAGCTACAGCTGGATGTTCCTGCAGCGCGACTTTGACCAGGTGGCGCGCATGGCCGTGCCGGGCGTGTTCGCCGAATACAACCGGCAGTTCGAGGGCGAAGGCGCGCTGCAGAAGAAGATCGGCGCGGCTGAAGAATGGCGCATCAACATCGTGGGGGTGCGCTTGCGGGCTTCCGGGCGCAGCGGCAACCTGAGCGACGCCACCGTCACCTACGACAAAGTGGTCCGTCTGACCGACCGCAACTTGCCGGACGTCACAACCCGCCACGTGGCCAGCATCGTCTTCCAGTACCAGCCCAAGGTGCTCGCCAAAGAAGCCGACCGGCTGGAGAACCCTTTCGGCTTCGTGGTCACCGCCTACCGGTCAGACCCCGAAATCAACACCCAGGCAGCGGGAGCACGGCCATGAAGCGCACTGTCTTGACGCTGCTGGCAGCCTGCGCCGCGTCTTTGAGCCTGTTCGCTCAAGCGAATCCGAAATCCGCCGACCCGCGCCTGCGCGACGTGGTCTACGACCCAACGGCAGTGGTGACCGTCCCCGTCAAACGGGGCATGGTGACCCTGGTGGTGCTCGCCCAAGACGAAGTGATCACCGAAGTGGCCGCAGGCCAAGGCGGCGATTGCAGTAAGGCCGATGCCGTCTGGTGCGTGGCCGCTCAGCCAGGGGGCCGTAACCTCTTCGTCAAAGCCAAATCCGGTGCGGATGCGCCCAACAACCTGGCCGTGGTCACGGACCGTCGCACGCATGCGCTGCGCTTCGTGGTCCTGCCCGACGGCGATCGGCAACAGCCGGTCTACCGCTTGACCGTCAAGGCGCCGGCACAGCCCAAGCCCGCCTCGGGCCTGTCAGCTAAAGACCTCGCAGCACTCGCCACCCTGCCCCCTTTGCCATACCAGCCGACGCCCCAACAGGTGGTGGCTGAACGACTGCAGGCCAGTCACACGGTGATGAACACCCAGTATTCGCTGGCCGAAGGTGCGGGCTCGCAAGACATCGTGCCAACCCTGATCTACGACGACGGGCGATTCACCTACCTGCGCTTACCGGGCAACCGCGAAGTCCCTGCGGTCTTTCATGTGCTCGGCGATGGCAGTGAAACCCTGGTCAATGCCCGGATGGAAGACGACCTGCTGGTGGTGGACCGCGTCAGCCGGCAACTGATGCTGCGAGCGGGCAACGCGGTCGTGGGCATCTGGAACGAGGCCTTTGATCTGGACGGCGCCCCAGCGGAAGGTGCGACCACCGTTCCGGGCGTGCAGCGGGTGCTTAAGGCTGCCAACGCCTCTCTTGACAACCGCCCCAACGGAGTCAGGCCATGAACGACCAAACCAACGCCCACAACCCGTCGACCGCAGATCCTGCGGACGGCAACACCATCACACCTTTGCCGGGAGAGCCCGGTATACCCCAGGTGACGGCCGCACGCAGTACCAACTGGTCGCGCAAGGGCGCGCTGGGGCTCGGCATGATGGTGTTGACCCTGGTGCTTTTTGCGGGCTTTGCCATCAACCGCTACCTCACCAGCGGACCGGCAACAGACCAAGACGCCAAGCTGGTGCGTGACAAACCCTCGGCCGCCAGCGCCGGTACACGCGCACTGGACATGACGGCACCACCCGCGCCGCGTGTGCCCGCTTTGCTGCCAACCACTGAGGCGGCTGAGCCCATTGGGGTGCGCAGCGGCGGGACTGCTGCGCCCAAAGGCCTCTCGGCCGACGATGCACCGGTGCTGATCGTGTCTTCTCGT
>PHCQ01000068.1 GCA_002840835.1 Betaproteobacteria bacterium HGW-Betaproteobacteria-16
AAAGAAACGTAGGCCAAAGAAAGGCGAGCCGAAGTCCGGGGCCCTGCGGGCTTCCTTGCGCTGCTCGCGTCGTGGGGGAAATTCGCAAACTTGTCCGCTTCGCGTCCTTCGGACATGCGAATTTCTGATCCCCACGCCGCTGCGCTGCTCAGCCCGGCCACACGGCACAAGCGGGATCGGGCTCCCCCTCTCGGAGACCGTGCCTTTATTCCAGGGGCGACAAGGGTCCGGCTCCGCCGGCCCGAGTCGCCGTCCCCCCTCCAAGCCGAAGGCGCAAGGGAGGGGGGAAGCCGCGTCAGCGGCGCAGGGGGGGGTTAAGCCGTGCCCCCGCGTGCATCCACCCGCACGATGCGCTCGACCACACCTGCGGCCAGACCGCCGCGCACGCCGACCATGAAGTCGTGCAGGTTCACCGTGGGGTCACAGTGGCCGGGCACCAGCCAGACAGTTTCGCCCAGCGAAGGCAGGTCTGTGGAGGTCCCCGTGCTGCGCAGCACGCCGTGCTCGTCGCCCCCGTTGGCGAAGCTCAGGCCTTCAGGGAAGGCGACCGTGGGCAGGCCGCTATCGATGGCGTGGCTTTTGTGGCCGGCGTCGCACACGGCGTGCGCCGCACCGCGACTGATCACCTGCGACTTCACGAACAGGGCGTGCTCAAACACCGGCGCGTCCGGGGTGGCCTGGTTGCTGGCGTAGTCCGCATCCATGAACAGGTACGACCCGCACTGGAGTTCACCCCAGACGCCCGAGGCGGCCTCGTTCAGGAATGTGCCTGTGCCTGCACCGGTCACCAAAGGCACTTCGATGCCCTGGGCCGAGAGCGCCCGCACGGTGTGCTTCACGCCTTCTGCGGCAGACACCACCGACTGCGCACGCTCGCCGGGTGTGCGCAGGTGCTGGGCGCTGCCGTGGTAGGCCTGCAGCCCGGCGAATCGCATCGCGGGCTGCCCCGACAGATGCTGCGCGAGCACCACAGCCGCATCACCGGGGAGCACCCCGCAACGGCCATGGCCCACGTCGATCTCGATGAACACATCGATGGCGTCGGGCTGATCCACCCGCGCATGGGCCAGCGCTGCGGCCAGCGCGTCAATGCCTTGCACGCTGTCCACCGCAATGGCAAAACGCGTGTGACGCGCGCGCACCGCTTCGGCCAGCCGCTGCAGCTTGGCTGGCGCGATCACTTCGTTGCTGATGTAGATGTCGCTCACGCCGGCACGGGCCAGGGCCAGGGCCTCGTCGGTCTTTTGCACGCACACGCCCACGGCGCCGTGCGCCATCTGCAGCAGCGCCAGCGCTGCGCTCTTGTGCATCTTGGCGTGCGGCCGCAGGCGCAGGCCGCGCGCGTGGGCGAAATCGGCCATGCGGGCGAGGTTGCGGTCCATGGCGTCGAGGTCGATGACGAGGGCGGGCGTGTCCACGATCGCCACGCCGTGGCCGATCCAGGCTTCGGCGCGATGCCAGCGTTCGGAGGAGAAGGGTGTGGTCATGAAAGCTCAGGCGTTCGAAGCACGACAGGAGGGGTTTTCAGTGTTCGTCCAGCGCCTGCGTGCCATCGGCGCTTTGCAGGTGGGTGGTGTCGGCCCAGCCCACCAGGCTCAGGCCTTCGGGTGACCAGAGCAGGCGGTTGATGGCGGTGTTGGGCAGCTCCCAGCTTCGGGGGGCCTGCAGTTCGAGCCGGGTGGCGGCCCGGTAGAGGATGTCGAGCACGCCGCCGTGCGCCACCATCAGCACCTGTTCACCCGGGTGGCGGGCGGCCAGTTCCGTGACGGTGTTCACCACACGTTCGCGCAGTTGAAGCAATGACTCGCCGCCCGGCGGAGAAAAGTCGGGCACGCGCTTGCGCCAGGCCGTGCTCTCTTCTGGCCAGCGGGCCTCCAGCTCGGCCCAGGTATGCCCTTCGAAGCGGCCAAAGCCGCGTTCGCGCAGGCCGCTGTGGGTGCTCACCGGCTTGTTGTGCACCCTGGCCACGGCCCGGGCGGTTTCTTGTGCGCGTTGCAGGTCGCTGGTGTAGACGGCGGCGATCGGTTCGTCGGCCAGAGCCTCGGCCAGCCGCGACGCCTGCCATTGGCCGTGGGGGTTGAGGGCGATATCGGTGTGGCCCTGGATGCGGGTGTCGCGGTTCCAGGCGGTTTCACCATGGCGCACGGCCAGGATGCGGGTGACTTGCAAAACAGGGTTCCTCGCTGCGTGTGGGGCGGCCACACACTGTACCGGCTTGCGCGGCGGGCGCCAATGCCGCGTGGCGGTATCCCTGAATGACCTGGTCTGGACGGATGAAGGAACAAGCAGCCAGCCGCGGCCGAATGGGTAAAAATGCCGGCGATTCAAGGCCCAGATCCGCCGCACGAAGCCGGTGCTTTGCCCCACAATCGCGCCATGACGCCGCCCAACCCTGCGTTGCATGGAGACTATTCCACGCTGTTCAGCTTCCTGCCAATTGGTGCGTACCGCTGCAATCCCGATGGGGAGATGGTGCGGGTCAATCCGGCGCTGGTGCGTCTTAACGCCTACCAGACCGAAGCCGAACTGCTCGGCTCCATGAAAGATGTGGCGGTGGAGTGGTACGTGGACCCGCACAGGCGGAAGGAATTCCGGCGGCTGCTCGACAGGGACGGTTTTGTGCGCGGTTTCGTCTCGGAAGTTCGCCGACGCTGCACGGGCGAACGCATCTGGGTGAGCGAACATGCCCACATCGTGCGCGATACCGATGGCACGATGCTGTACTACGAGGGCACGGTCGAAGACATTACCGCCCAGGTGCACGCCCAGGACGAACTGCGTCGCAGCGAAGAGCAACTGCGGCTGATCACTTCGCAGGTGCCCGGCATGGTGTTCGTGGTGCATGTGGCACCCGACGGACAGCGCCAATACCGTTTTGTGAGTTCCGGAATTCGCGACATCTACGGGATTTCGCCCGAAGACCTCATGCGGGACGCCTCATTGGCTGCGGGATTTCGTCACCCGGAAGACCTGCCTCTTCTCGAACAAGACATGCAGATGATTCGTGCGGGCCCGGTCGATCTGGGCGGCGAGTTCCGCATCCAGATGCCCGATGGATCGATCAAGTGGTTGTACCGCCGATCTTGTGCGGTGTCGGAGGATGCCACTGGCTACCTGCGCGTCGGGGTGCTGCTCGACATCACCGCGCGCAAGCAGGCCGAGGCCGAACTGCATGCCAACGAGGCCGTGTGGAAGTTGGCGCTGGAGAGTGCGGGCGACGGGGTGTGGGACTGGAACCTGCAGACTGGCGAAGAATTTTTCTCGCAGGGCATCAAGACCATGTTCGGCTACACCAGCGACGAGTTGCCGAACTTTGCCGAAGAGCTGGACAGCCGCACCCATCCGGACGATCTGCAGCAGATGCAGGCCGACCGACTGGCCCATTTCGAAGGGCGCGCGTCCACCTACCGCAACGAACACCGTGTGCGCTGCAAGGACGGCACCTGGAAATGGGTGCTTTCTCGCGGCATGGTCATCGCACGCGATGCGGATGGCAAACCATTGCGCATGATCGGCACACACACCGACATCACCGAGCTCAAGCAGGCAGAGGCCCACCAGCGGGCGCTGGAAATGCAGCTGCGCGAATCGCAGAAGATGGAGGCGATCGGCACCCTGGCCGGCGGTGTGGCGCACGATTTCAACAACCTGCTCGCGGCGATTCTGGGCAACCTGGCGCTGGCGCAGGAAGACGTGGGCGCACACCACCCGGCACGTGAGAGCCTGGGCGAAATCCAGCGGGCGGCCATGCGGGCACGCCAGCTGGTGCAGCAGATCCTCACGTTCAGCCGGCGCCAGACGCAGGAACTGCAACACCAGCTGCTCACCCCGCTAGTGGAAGAGGCCCTGGGGCTGCTGCGCTCGCTGCTGCCTGCCGGTGTGCGACTGAACGCCCGGATGCCCTCGACGCCGCTGCCCGTGATGGCCGATGCCACGCAGGTGCAGCAGGTGCTGATGAACCTGTGCACCAACGCCTGGCAGGCCATGGACAACCACGCCGGCGAGGTCACCGTGGCGCTTCGGTCGGTGGAAGTCGATGCCGCGCATGCCTTGCGCCTGGAGGGGCTGACCAGCGGGCACTACGCCTGTCTCAGCGTGGCCGACAACGGGCCCGGCATGGACGAAGCCACTGTGCGCCGCATCTTCGAGCCGTTTTTCACCACCAAGCCACCCGGGACGGGCACCGGGCTGGGGCTGGCGGTGGTGCACGGCATCGTCAAGGCCCACCGGGGCGCCATCGACGTGCACAGCACAGCCGGCGAAGGCACGCGCTTCGATGTCTACCTGCCGCTGGCGGCGCATGCCTCTCTGGTGCCAGATGTGATGGCGGCCCCGGAAGCCGCCACGCCCAAGCCTGCGTCTGAAGCGCCGGCCCAGCACCTGCTCTACATCGACGACTACGACGCGATGACGTTTCTGGCCGGGCGGCTGCTACGCAAGCAGGGGTTCAAGGTCACCACCTTCGAGTCGGGGGAGGCGGCCGTGGCGTGGTTGGCGCAGCACCCGAACGAACCGGTCGATCTGGTGTTGAGTGACCAGAACATGCCGGGCATGTCTGGCGTGGATGTGGCGAGGGAAGTGCGACGCCTGCGGCCGGGCCTGGGTGTGGCGATTGTTTCAGGCCATGTGAGCGACAAGCTGCTGGCCGACGCCGCTGAGCAGGGTGTGCTGGAAGTGATGGGCAAGCAGGACAGCATGGACGCCCTGGGCGACGCCATCCGTGCGTTGCTCGGCCAGATGGCGGTGCGCTCGTCGCCCTGAACGATCGCGCGCGAAAGACGAGGGTCTTTTGCGAGCGCCGAGCCTCAGCGCGGTATTTCGATGTTGACCTGGCGTGGCCCGCTGGGCGGCGCCGGGAACCCTTGCAGCGCCGCCTCCAGCATCGCGGTCCACAGCGCGGGTGTGCTGTTCCAGCGGCCGTCATGTGCCGCGCGGGTTTCATAGACCACCTGGCCGTTGTCGGCACGGCGGATCACCAGGGAGAGTTCGCGCTGGTAATAGGGCGACTCCACGTGCATGAACATGGGCGCCCACATGATCTGGCCGCCAGCGCCGATGTAGTGGCCACGCCCGCCCCAAATGCCCACACCTGAACCGTAGCGGTTCCAGGGGTCCCCCCAGAAGCCACTGCCCCAGTAGCCCACCCACGGATCTTCCCAGGGCGCACGCGGCAGGCGCTGGGTGGTGGCGCTCACTTGGACCTTCCAGGGTGCGGTTTCACTGGGTGCAACCGGCGTCCAGCCTGCCTTGGCCAGAGCGGCCTGGGCCAGCGCCTCCAGCTCGTCCTGTGCCTGGGCGCTGCGACCTTCACGCTGGGAGGGCAGGCGTTCGAAGCGGTAGGTTTGCGGTGCACTGGGCACGGCGGCCGTGGGTGTCCAGTTGGCGAAGCTCTCCACCTGGTTGTCCACCAGCAGCACGCCAGCGCAGCCACCCAATGCACCCAGCGCGCCAATGGTCAGCGCCAGGCCAGCGGCTCGGGCCAGTCTGGCCAATGGGGTCGCCCGCTTCCATGCAGGCTGTGGAACCTGGCGCGCCAGGCTCTGGGGAACGGTGGGCAGGGCAAGTTTCATGGTGTGTCCAGTGTGGAAGCCGCCCGCCTCGTCGCTGCGACTTCAGTGGGCCGTTGAGATCGGTATGACTGCCTTGCGGGGCAAGGCGTTCCCGGGTTCATCGAAGTGGCTGGTGATGGACACGGCTTCAGATGCCGGCTGGGGCATGGGCGAGGGCAAGGGTTCGAAATCGAACGCCTTGTCGCCATCTTCGCTGGCTTCCCCGGTGGCCCGGATGGTCTGGAAGGGAAACAGCGAGGTGTCCATCAGGTGGCTGGGCACCACATTCTGCAGCGCAGAGAACATGTTTTCAATGCGGCCGGGAAATTTGTGTTCCCATTCTTTCAACATGTTGCCCACCTGCTTGCGCTGCAGGTTCTCCTGGCTGCCGCACAGCGTGCAGGGAATGATGGGAAACTGGCGCAGTTCGGCCCAGCGGGCGAGGTCTTTTTCGGCCACATAGGCCATGGGGCGGATCACCACGTGCTGCCCGTCGTCGCTCACCAGCTTGGCCGGCATGCCCTTGAGCTTGGCGCCGAAGAACATGTTGAGCAGCAGGGTCTGCAGGATGTCGTCGCGGTGGTGGCCCAGCGCGATCTTGGTGGCGCCCAGTTCACCCGCCACCCGGTACAGAATGCCCCGGCGCAAGCGGCTGCACAGGCTGCACAGGGTCTTGCCTTCCGGGATCACGCGCTTGACGATGGAATACGTGTCCTGGTTCTCAATGTGGAACTTCACACCCAGCTTGGTCAGGTAAGCCGGCAGCACCTCGGCCGGGAAGCCGGGCTGCTTCTGGTCCAGGTTGACCACGATCAGCTCGAAGTTGATGGGTGCGCGCGCCTGCAGCTTCTGCAGGATGTCGAGCATGCCGTAGCTGTCTTTGCCGCCAGACAGGCACACCATCACCCGGTCGCCTTCTTCGATCATGTTGTAGTCCACGATGGCGCGGCCCACCTCGCGGCACAGGCGTTTTTCGAGTTTGTGGTTTTCCAGCGCTTCGTTCATCGGGGTTCCTGCAGGTTCGGGCCGGGCGCGCTCGGTGCGCGCGGCGAAACCTCGATTTTGCCTGCTTGCCCGGTCGGCACGATGTGGTGCATGAAAGCCGAGTGGCGTGCGTAGGGTTCCACAGCCTGCCCATTTGGATCAGTGTGGCGCCGAAGTGGTGCGGTCTTTCACTCGGCAGCAACAACCCGTTCTCCACAGGATTCTGAAGTCTAGGTGCGCAGCTTAGGGAAGTCATTGTGGATCAAATGCGGCTTAACTTCGAAGCAACTGGGTGTCCACCGGCTCTGCACCGGTTGTCCACAGGGTTGTCCCATGACTTGGCGCCCACTCTGAAGTACGCTTCTCGGTACTTGATCAGGCCAGGATTTGGAGATCCAACCTCATGAACATCAACATCAACGACGTCCCTAGTCCATCCAAGCTGATAGCGACGATGGACAAGCATCCTGTGGGAGCAGTGCTATTTGTCATCGCTTTGTTGATCATTTCTGTGGCGCTGGTGACTTGTGCCTGGATGTATGTCGCGTTCAAGCCATGACGGCAAATGTGGTCTCAATAGTTGTTCACCATTTCCCACCCTCCAGTCAGATCGCCACTTTGCAACCATTGCAAAATCCCCAGCTTGGCGAGCTTTCTGCGTCGCTCGCAATGCGGGCACCATCAGACCCTCAAACCGCAATCCGAAACACCTGACGCAGATAAGCCAGAAAGGTCTCGTCGTCGCAGATGGTTTTGCCCGGCGAGTCCGAGAGCTTGGCCACGGGCTGGCCGTTACAGCTCACCAGCTTCATGACGATGTTCAGTGGCTCCAGACCCATGTCGTTCGTGAGGTTCGTCCCGATGCCGAAGCCGGTCTGGATCCGGTCGGCGAAGTGTTCGTACAGTCCGAGGGCTGCCGGTATATCCAGACCGTCGGAGAACACCAGCCGTTTGGTGTGCGCGTTGACCTTCAGCCGCGTGTAGTGCGCCAGCGCCTTCTCCCCCCACAGCACAGGGTCGCCTGAGTCGTGGCGCAGGCCGTCGAAGAGCTTGGCGAAGTAGAGGTCGAAGTCGGCGAGGAAGGCGTCCATGCCCACGACATCTGTCAGGGCCACGCCCAGGTCGCCGCGGTACTCCTGCACCCAGTTTTCCAGCGCGGCCTTCTGGAAGCCCTTGAGTTGCACGCCCGTGGCCTGGAAGGTCTGCAGGTATTCGTGCGCCATGGTGCCGATGGGCACGATGCCGTATTTTTTCGCCAGATAGACGTTGGAAGTGCCCTTGAAAAACTCGGGCACTTCTTTTGCGAACGTCGCCACCACCTCTTCCTGCCAGGCGGCAGAGAAGCGGCGGCGCACACCGAAATCGAAAAACTCGAAAGGGTGGCTGCGCTGCTGCCCCCGGGCGCCCAGCTCGCGCAGCAAGGCCACCTTTGCCTTCAGGCGCCGACGGCCTTCCTCCAGCACTTCCGATGTGGCGAAGCGCCGGAAGTAGACCTCGTTCACGATGGCAAGCACGAAGATCTCAAAAAGCATGACGTGAATCTGCGGACCCTTGGCCACGATGCTCAAGTCATCACCGACTGCCGACACCGTGATGTAGCGGTGCTGGAGTCTGAAGATCCGCAGGAAGTCGATGAAGTCGGACTTCATGTAGCGCAAGCCACCAAGGTACTGGAGTTCGTCCTCGGTGAACTGCAAGCTGCACAGGTGCTCGATCTGCCGCTCGACTTCGTCCCGGATTTCGCTCAAGGGGTAGGCCGGCGTGTTGCGGCACACGAAGCGGTACTCCGCCAGGTTCGCCGGCATCGAATGCAGCATCGGCTGCAACATGGTGAACTTGTAGAGGTCGGTGCCCAGTAGCGAAGTCACGACCGGGGCGAATGCGGTCTCTGCTTGTCCCACCGATGTCGGTTGTGTGTTCATGGTGGCGCCTATGTGCTGGTTGGAAGTCATGAAATGAATTGCCTGAATTCGTCGGCGGTCATCACCCTGGTGCCCGTTGCGACTGCCCGTTCAAACAGCCCGTCTGCGAGCTGTTCGAAGCCGGGTACGGGGCTCATGCAGTCCCGGAGCAGAACGACTTGCGGTGCGAAGGCGGGCGACCGTGCCAGGAAGCGCATGAACTGGTCGTAGCTGGCCGCCACGCAGTGGCTCGACGCCTGACCGGCGATAGCAATCAAATCTGCCCCATCGGCCAGGGATGAGGCCAGCGCCGTGTTGAACTGGGTGCTGGGCACCGACGGCAAGGGCGCGTCGGCCTCGAACACACCGAAGTGCTCGGTCAACGGGTATTCCCCCTTGAGTACCTTGGTGACGGCGCGTTGGTGGGTCATCTCCCAGGCTGCCAGGCTGCGGGCCACGTCGCTCTGGATGTTGTGGCCCCAGGTGCCCGTGACGCAGTGCACCGGCCAGACCACCATGCAGCCCTTGCCGGCGGCGGCCAGTTGTTCGAGCATGGCGACGACCTGGTCGGTCAAGCCGGCGTCTCTGGGGCGGTAATCACCGGCGATCACGTCAGCTGCCGTGATGACGGTGAAGGGCGCGACCGGCTGGCCGTCGCTGCCAAGCCAGAAGGTGGTGCGTTCCACCGCAACGCTGGCGTGCGAATCCAGTGTCACGGTGATGCGGTTGATGCGCTCGGCGTTGGCCCCGATGAAACGTGCCAGGCGCTGGAGATCTTGATTGGCACCTGCCACTGGCAGCGCCGCGCCTTCGATGTCGCAGAAATCGTTCTGGGGATCAATGATCAGAAGTCGGGTGTGCATGTCATTCCTGGGGTGAGCGAACCTCGAAAGGCCGGAACGTGCGAGGAAACACAGCGGCACGTTCACGGTCTGCTATCCGGTAACCCATGGCCGCGCGCCCGACGACCCCGCTGATCAAACCTTCCTCGACCAGGAATTGTGCATCGAGCATGCGCTTGCGAAACGCGCTCTTGTCCATGGGGTGGCCCAGTACGATTTCGTAGGTCCGGTGAAGTTGCGGCAAGGTGAACGGCTCCTGCAGGCAGCGGCAGATGTGGCCGAAGGCCATTGGCCGCGCTGAAGCACTTCGCTGGGGAGGAACGGTTCGCACCCGTCTTCCGAGATGAAGCGGCGCAAGGTTGGGGTCGTGGGCCACCGGAACCCTCGCAGGTAAGATCGCCGGCACCCCAAAACCACGATGTTCCCCATGCGCAAGCGCATCCTATTGCTGGAAGACGAACAGGCGATTGCCGACACGTTGCTCTACGTGTTGCGCACCGATGGGTTCGAGGTGCGCCATGCGCGCCTGGTCAGCGAGGCGTTGGAGGCCCTGCACGGCGAACCACCCGACCTCGCCATCCTCGACGTGGGCGTGCCCGACGGCAATGGTTTTGATGTGTGCCGCGCGATCCGCAAGACCAGCGACCTGCCCATCGTTTTCCTGACCGCGCGCAGCGAAGAAATCGACCGCATTCTGGGCCTGGAACTCGGTGCTGACGATTACGTGAGCAAACCCTTTTCACCACGCGAAGTCTGTGCCCGCGTGCGTGCCATCCTGCGTCGCAGCGCGCCCGGGCGTGCCGCAGCGCCAGCACAGGCTGCTGCGGCCACGACCGAGGGTTCTCCGCTGCAGCTGGACGAAGCCAGTCAGCGCATCCGTTGCGGCGGTCTACCGCTCGCACTCACCCGGTACGAATACCTGCTGCTGGCCACGCTGATGAGGCGCCCGCAGCGCATCTTCTCGCGCCGCGAACTCATGGACCTTGTGTGGGGCGATGCACCCGACTCGTCGGAGCGCACGGTGGACGCACACGTGAAGCTGGTGCGCGCCAAGCTGCGCGAGCGCGGCGTGGCGGCCGATCTGATCCAGACGCATCGCAACATGGGTTATTCCATTCAGATCTGACATGCGCATCGGCCTTCGACTCCTGCTCGGGTTCTTCCTGATCCTGGGCCTGGCGCTGTTCGTGGTGCTGCGCATCTTTCTTGAAGAGGTGAAACCCGGCACGCGCCTGGCCATGGAAGACAGCCTGGTGGACGCGGCCTACGGTTTTGCCCAGCTCGCCGCGCCCGACATGAAGGCCGGGGTGATCGCCAGCGGCGGCTTCGCCCAGGCGATGACGGCGCTGCCCGAACTCAGGCCCAATGCCTCGATCTGGGGATTCCAGAAGGACCGCATTCACACCCGCATCACCGTCACCGACGCACGCGGCATCGTGGTCTTCGACAGCCGCGGGCAAGACCTGGGCAAGGACCATTCGCGCTGGAACGACGTCTACAAGACCCTGCGCGGCGAGTACGGCGCACGTTCCAGCGGCGAAAACCCTTACGAGGCCGACCGCACGGTGATGCACGTGGCCGCGCCCATTCGCGATGGCGAACGCATCATCGGCGTTCTCACCGTTTCGCGGCCCAACCAGACGCTGGAACCCTACATCCAGCGCAGCCGCGATCGCATCCTGAACTGGTCCTGGGGTCTGCTCGGTATCTCGCTGTTGGTTGGCCTGTTGTTCACCTTGTGGATGGCCAGCTCGCTCTCACGACTGCGCGGCTACGCCAACGCGGTGGCGCGCGGCGAGCGCGCCGAGTTGCCACGCATGGGCCGCCTCTCCGGCAACACCGAGTTCAGCGACCTGGCCCAGGCGGTCGAGCGCATGCGCCTCAAGCTCGAAGACAAGGCCTATGTCGAGAACTATGTTCACACGCTCACGCACGAACTCAAAAGCCCGCTGGCGGCCATCCGGGGCGCGGCCGAACTGCTGCAGGAGCCGCTGCCAGAGGCCGAGCGCGAACGCTTCGCCGCCAACATCCAGCGCCAGACCGAACGCCTGCAGCAACTGATCGACAAGCTGCTCGGCCTTGCTGACGTGGAGCAAATGCGACAGCTGCGCGACGTGGAAACCGTGGACCTCTCCGCCCTCACGCGGGAACTGCTGCACACGGCCGAGCCCCGCACCCGGCGCAAAGGGCTTCGCGTGGTTGACCAACTGGGCGAAGGCATGATGGTGCAGGGCAACCGCTTCCTGATCGCGCAGGCGCTGCAGAACCTGCTGGACAACGCCATCGATTTCTCGCCCCCAGGCGGTGCGCTCACCTTGCGCCTGAGTCGGGCCGGCGGCGGCGTGGAGTGGTCGGTGCGCGATGAAGGGGCGGGTGTGCCCGACTACGCGATCGGCAAGGTCTTCGAGCGCTTCTATTCCCTGCCCCGCAGCGAGGACCAGGAAAGAAGCTCCGGCCTGGGGCTGTGCCTGGTGAAAGAAGTGAGCGACCTGCACGGCGGCGAGGTCCGCGTGGAGAACGTCGAAGGGCCGCGCGGCTGCCTGGCCACCTGGCGACTGCCGGCCTGATTTCACATTCGCTTCACACGGGTCGCGCGAGCACCGCACACCCGTTTTCAAGAATCGTTCCGTTCCCAACAACGGAGTGAGAAGTGAACAAATACCCCCTGCTGAGCAAGACGCTGGTCATCGGTTTTCTGATGCTCCTGCTGTCCATTCCCCTGATGATGGTGCGCGACGTGATCCAGGAGCGCAGCATGAACCGGCGCGCGGCCACCCAGGAAGTGGCGCGCGCCCACTCGGGCAGCCAGACCCTGACCGGACCCGTGCTGCACGTGCCCTACACCGAGACCTACACGCGCACGCTGGTCGTCGACGTGGAGAAGAACACGAAGCGCGAAGAGACCGTCAAAGAAACCCGCGTGGCGACGGTGTTTCCGACCACCATGGACACGCGCAGCAGCCTTGCCACCGAGACGCGCTGGCGCGGCATCTTCCCGGTCACCGTCTACAGCAGCCGCCACGACAGCACCGGGCGCTTCGTCTGGGCCGGCGTGGAGCCACGCGAGAAGGGTGGCCAGATCACGCTCGGGCAACCTTGGCTGACGCTGGGTGTGAGCGACCTGCGCGGACTGCAGGGCCGGCCGGAGCTCACCCTGGGGGGCAAGCCCCTGAGCATCGCTGCGTCCCCAGCCGCCGAGCAACTGCCTTTGCCGCTGGCCGCGCCGGTGGACGCCCGCTGGCTGCAACCCGGCGCCACGCTGGACTTCACGCTCGGCATGGACCTGGCGGGCACCGGCCGCATCGGCTTCGTGCCGCTGGCCGACGACAACAAGCTGACGCTGGTCTCGTCCTGGCCGCACCCGAGCTTCGTCGGCGACTTCCTGCCGCGCAGCCGCACGGTGTCTTCGCGGGGCTTCGAAGCCAGCTGGAGCGTGCCATCGCTGTCCACCCAGGCGCAGCAGCAGTTCCTCTCGGGTGGCAAAGAGCGTGCCGGTAGTGACAGCTTCGCGGTGTCGTTGGGGAACCCGGTGGACGTGTATCGCCTCACCGAGCGCGCGACCAAGTACGCCATGATGTTCATCGTGTTGACCTTCGCCGCCTTCTTCGTGCTGGAGATGGTCAAACGCTGGCGCATCCACCCCATGCAGTACCTGATGATCGGCGCCGCGCTGGTGCTGTTCTTCCTGCTGGTGCTCTCTTTGTCGGAGCACCTCGACTTCATCTGGGCCTACCTGCTCGCCAGCCTGGCCTGCATTTCGCTGATGGGCCATTACCTGCGCCATGTGCTCGGCGGCTGGCGGCCCAGCCTGGGCATGAGTGGCATGCTGGTGGCGTTGTATGGCGTGCTCTACGGCATCCTGATCTCCGAAGACAACGCGCTCATGATGGGCTCGCTGCTGCTCTTCGGCGTGCTCGCCGCCATCATGGTCGCCACCCGCAAACTCGACTGGTACAACGTGATGGGCGGCGATCCCAAGCCAACCGATCCGCCGCGTTCACCGCCGGTGCCAGCGCCGGATCCCGTGGTTTGAGCGCGCAGAGCAGGCGTTACGACCATGAGCACTGCTTTGGCCACGCTGAATCAAGAGCTGGCCCACACGCGCGAGGCCCTGCGATCAGGCGCTCACCTGGAGGGGGCGCCGCGCGAACAGCGCCGACGCCGCGCACTGGCGTGTCGGGTGTTTCACCTTGCGCTGGAACTGCACTGGTGTGGGTGTTCAGGGCCGTCCGTCAGAGGCCCATCGCCTTCGCCACCGCCGCCGCTCGAGGTGCGCTGATCTGCGGGCGCTGCAGAGACAAGAAGACAGCCCAGACTCACGCCAAGTCAGAGAACCAACTGTTCTCGACAATCGCTCACCAACGCCCACTCTCCATCCGGATCGCCACCTCACAGTCCTCAAAGATCTCCAGCTTGGCGATCTTCACGCGCACGCCGATCACGCCGGGCAACTGCATGAGCCGGCGGGTGAGCTTGCCGATCAGGCTTTCCAGCAGGTTCACGTGTTCGGCGGTGCATTCGTCGATGATGATCTGGCGCACCTTGCGGTAGTCGAGCACGTGGCTGATGTCGTCGTCGTGGGGCAGCAGGGGCTGGGTGCCCTGGTTGAGTTCGGCGTCGACCTGGATCGGTTGTGGCGCCGATTTTTCGTGGTCCAGGATGCCCAGGTTGGCATCGAAGCGCAGGCCGGTGAGGGTGAGGATTTGGGTGCCGGCAGGGTTGGGGTTCATGGCGGTGGGCAGATCACATCAACGAAAAGTCGCGCTCGAAGCGCATGAGGTGCTGGCCACCGTCCACCAGCAGGGTGGTGCCGGTGATGGAACGGTTGTCCAGCGCGAAAGCCACGGTGGCTGCCACGTCCTGCGCTGTGGACGAGCGCCCCAGCGGGGATTGGCTGTGCAGCTCGGCGAACTTTTCTTCACTGAGCATGTGGCTGGTGAGGGTGAGCCCGGGTGCCACGCCCACCACGCGCACGCGCGGCGCGAGCGCCAGTGCCAGCATGGTGTTGGCGGCTTCCAGTGCTGCCTTGGACAAGGTGTAGCTGAAGAAGTCCGGGTTCATGTTCCAGAGCTTCTGGTCGAGCAGGTTGACCACCGCGCCTTCACCTTCGCGCGCCACCAGGTGGGTGTGCAGGGCCTGTGCCAGCAACACGGCGGCGCCCGTGTTGGCGCGCAGGTGGGTGTCCATGGATTCGAAGCTGAAGCTGGCGGCGCTGTCGTTGTCGAAGGTGGAAGCGCTGTTGACCACGGCCTCCACGGCGCCAAAGCGCGCCACCACCGCCGGCAGCAGGGCCCTGACGCTGGCCTCGTCACCCAGGTCGGCAAAGAAGGTGTCGGCACTGCCTGGGCGGCCCGTGAGGGCTTCGCAATCGGTGGCGGTCTGCTTTGCTTCAGAGACCGAGTGCCGGTGGTGCACCGCCACGTTCCAGCCGTCGCGCGCCAGCCGCAAGGCGATCTCCCGCCCCAGGCGTTTGCCGGCGCCGGTGACCAGCACAGTCCGCTCAGGGGTTGGATCGGGGAGAGGGGCAGGGGGCATGAAGGACAATCGGCGGGTGAAAACCGAATCTGTGAGCGAGCCGGCAAGTTTAACGAGCGCCCTGCGCGAGCGGGTGCACGAGGCCATCCGCGCGTCGGGAGGCTGGCTGCCGTTTGACCGTTTCATGGCCATGGCCTTGTACGAACCCGGGCTCGGCTATTACGCCAATGCCTTGCCCAAATTTGGCCACCTTCCCGCAGGGGTCGACGGGCAGGGCAGCGACTTTGTCACCGCCCCCGAACTCACCCCGCTGTTCGGCCACACGGTGGCCCGCCAGGTGGCGCAGGCGCTGGACGCCACCGGCACCGACGAAGTCTGGGAATTTGGTGCCGGCACCGGCGCGCTGGCGCTGCAGGTGCTCGATGCACTGGCGGCGCAAGGCCGAATGCTGCGGCGGTACACCATCGTGGATGTGTCGGGGCACCTTCGCCAGCGCCAGCAGGCCACGCTGGCGGCCCATGCCGGAGTGGTGTACTGGGCCGATGTGCTGCCCGACGCGTTTGAAGGGGTGGTGCTGGGCAACGAGGTGCTGGACGCCATGCCGGTTCAGCTGCTGCACCGCGTGGGTGGGCAGGGCGATGGCGTGTGGCACGAACGGGGCGTGGGAGTGGATGCGGCGGGTGCGTTCGCGTGGATGGACCGCCCCACCGATCTGCGCCCACCGGTCGACATCGAAGGCCCGCACGACTACCTCACGGAGATCCACCCGCAGGCCGAGGCGTTTGTGCGCACCCTGGCAGACCGCTGGCGCAAAGGGGCCGGGTTCTTTTTTGACTACGGCTTCCCGGAAGCGGAGTACTACCACCCGCAGCGCCACATGGGCACGCTCATCTGCCACCGCGCCCACCGCAGCGACGACGATCCGCTGGTCGATGTGGGTGAAAAAGACATCACCGCCCATGTGAACTTCACCGGGGTGGCCCTGGCCGCGCAGGATGCGGGCCTGGGCGTGCTCGGCTTCACCTCACAAGGGCGCTTCCTCATCAATGCCGGCTTGATGGGGGTGGCGCAGGGCGCCAGCGCCAAAGAGAACGCCATGCTGGGCAAGCTGGTGAACGAGCACGAGATGGGCGAGTTGTTCAAGGTGCTGGCGCTGGCGCCTGTACAAAGCGCGGAAGGCTGGGTGCCTGTCGGCTTCAGCGCGGGTGACCGGACCCACAGGTTGTGAAGGCGAGCCGACCATGATCCGCTGGATGATCGTCATCTTTCTGGCCTTGCTGCTGATCAGCTGGTTCACGCCGCTGCTGCACAAGCTGGGCTTTGGCAAGTTGCCGGGTGATTTCCGGTTCAAGGTCTTTGGCCGCGAGTGGTTCCTGCCGATCACCACCACCATTCTGCTGAGCTTCATCGCCAGCCTCATCAACCAGCTGATCTGAAAGACTGAGCGTCTTTCACTCACGCCCGAAACAAGAATCCTTTCGGGAACGGCTGCAGTCCGTGAAATTTCTGGCAGTTGAGCGCTCGGCCTGATCACGGATGGCCGTTTCCCGTGTCGGGTGAAGTAGGGTTGCGCTGTTGTCCAGACAGTCACCCGAGGTGTTTCTTCTTTTATGTCTTCCGAACAGATAGGCCGGTACATTGTTCTCGACCTCCTGGGCGATGGTGCCATGGGTGTTGTGGTGCGGGCCTATGACCCGGATCTGGGGCGGGTGGTTGCCATCAAGACCCTGCGCACGTCGGGCATGTCTGCGGAGGCTGTGCAGGCGCAGGAACGGCGCTTCGTGGTCGAGTCGCGCTCGGTGGCCCGGTTGCGTCATCCCGGGATCGTGGCGGTCTATGACGTGGGGCGAAGCGACCAGGGCGCCTACATGGTGATGGAATGCGTGCACGGGCTGAACCTGCGGCAGTGCCTGAACCATGGTGTGCGCTTTTCGGTCCCGGGAGTCCTGCACCTGATCGACGGGGTGCTGGCAGCGCTGGAGCACGCGCACGAGCACCACGTGCTGCACCGGGACATCAAGCCCGAGAACATCCTGGTGGACAACCAGGGAAACGTGAAGCTCACCGATTTCGGCATTGCCAAAATGCTCGATCTCGATGGCGTGCAGGCCACGCTGGTTGATGGGCAACTGATCGGTACGCCTCGCTATATGGCGCCCGAACAGCTCAGAGGTGAGCCACTGGACGGGCGTTGTGATGTGTTCGCCTGCGGTGTGTTGCTGTTTGAACTCCTGACCGGCCGGCCACCTTTCGGCGGGACACAGTTTGTCGAAATCACCCAGAACATCCTGAACCAGGCGACGCCCAAGGCCTCGGACCTGGCGCCAGGGGTCACCGCTGGGTTGGATCGTGTTTTGCAGCAGTGTTTACAAAAGGACCGGTCACTGCGTTTCCCAGGGGTGTCGGATTTGCGCCAGGCATTGGCAGCCGCCGGCGCCGACGCGGCCAAGCGTGACGAGGGGCACGTACCCGGTGCGCCCTCGGAGTTGCGCGACTGGGTCGCTGCGGACAGCCATTCGACTTTGGCGGATCTGCTGGCAGCGGTGAAACCGGCTGAACTGGCCGGCAGGGTTGATCCCGGCTCGCTGCCCCGTTCTTTGCCCGTGCAGGTTGATGTCAGTCTGACGGAGCCCACGCAGGCATTTTTCGCTGACCCGAGCCGCGCACCTTCTGGATTCGAGCGCACGCAGTCACTGCGAAGCAGGTCCATACAACTGTGGGAACGGATGCCCGCTGCCTTGCGATCCCGCCCTGCCGGCTTGCTGCTGGTGCTCTTGGCGGGTGTGATCGGGCTGCTCGCACTTCAGCTGGAGCTGCCAGGTGGGCCCACCGAGCGGGCACTGAAGGCGGTTGCCGAGACCGGGAGCGAGGTTCCTCCCGCCGCAGTGGCCTTGCCTTCAAGCCTGACACCTGCAGCGTCACCGCCCATGAGCGAGGCTCCCCCCGCTGAAGAGGCCCAGCCTGCCCTGGTGGCGAAACAACCGTTGGTCACGCGGGCGCAGCCTCGCGAGCCTTGCTCCAATCTGAGCTTTTTGCAGCGCGAACGCTGTCTTTGGACGCAATGCCAAACCGACCGCTACCGCAACCACGCGGTGTGTGCCCGGTTTCGCTGATAAGGGCAGATGCTGCGTCGGCATCAGGCAAGCAGCTGCAACTGGATGCCACAGGGTTTCAATACCCCATGGGGTGTCTTGAAAATGTGCGGCGGGCAACCATCTGTGCGGCACATTCATGGAGATCTGCATGTCCACCGACCCCCTTCACATCGTCTGCCCCCATTGCCACACCACCAACCGCGTGGCCGCCTCTGCGCTGGCCCAGGCGCCAGATTGCGGCAAATGCCACCAGCCCTTGTTCACCGGCCACCCGGTCGCGCTGGACGAAGCGGCTTTTGACAAACACATTGCCCGCTCGCAGGTGCCGGTGCTGGTGGATTTCTGGGCGCCCTGGTGCGGTCCCTGCCGCATGATGGCGCCGGCCTTCGAGCAGGCAGCGGCTCAACTCGAGCCCGGGATGCGGCTGGCCAAGGTCAACACCGAAGAGGCCCAAGCCCTGGCGTCGCGCCTGCAGATCCGCAGCATCCCCACTCTGGCCCTGTTCGTGGGTGGGCGAGAAGTGGCGCGCCAGCCCGGCGCCATGGGAGCCGCGGACATCGTGCGCTGGGCTCGTTCCCACATGCGCTGAACGCCCTGGCTCGCCTGCGCAGGCCATTGCAGGCGTGCACCTATCTGGCGTGCGCAACAACATCCCTGGCAGTGCCGCTTTTGTGGCGCTTTTGAGGCGCTTTTGTGCCGCTCCTGACTTGATCGCCTGCAGCCATGGCGGTGAAGCGGGGCGGCTTTTGTTGCGTCTGCGCATCAAAAGTTCAGTGTTCAGATGAAGTGATTACGTTACGGTTACGAAAATGAAAAGATCAATAAAAACAATAAGTTAATACATAAAGTACAGTTATTAATTAAAAGTTAAAGAACGGTACGGGTAACCAAGTTACGGGAAAACCCTGCGGTATATCGCCGTGCGGTAACGGTTCAATGCGCAGGCCGATCGACCTCGCTTTTCGCGTGGCGGGCGGCACAAGACGGCTCGCTTGCCGGCCTGGCCTCAGGCCGGTTTCAGGCGCGCAGCCGAATCCGCAACGAGGAGACCTTTTAATGAACCGTTCCACTTTTGCCCTGGCCATCGCGGCCGCCCTGTGCTGTTCCACCCTGGCTCACGCCCAGGTGGCATTCGATGCCAACCTGGAGCTTGACACCACCTACGTCAACAAGATCGAGGCGCCGGCCACCAACGCCCGTGAAAGCGATCTGACCCTGGGTGGCCGCATCGAGATCAACGCCACCACCCCCACTTCCAACAGCGGCTCCTTCGTGAAGGCCCGCGCCAGCCTGCTGACCAAGAAGGACGGCGACGCCGCCGTGGACGACCTCTGGGTCCAGTTCGGCAATACCGGCGCCGACCTCAAGCTCGGCCGTTTCGAAGCCATGGACCTGTTTCCACTGGGCAAGGACGTGCTGGTCGAAACCAATGTCGGGGGCTACGAGGCCTACCGTGCGCAGTTCCTGCGCGGCCGTTTTGGCAGCGACGTGTTCCATGGCGCCGTGGGCATCAACGCCGGCGAAAGCCTGCGCATCGAACTTGGCCTGGTACAGACCAAGGAAGATGGCCTGGCCAAGGGTTTCCGCCCGGCCGTGGCCTACACCGCCGGGCCCTTGACGCTGCGCGCCGGCGTGGAAGCCGTGAAGATCGTTGGCCAGGACGAGCACGAAAACGGTGCCGGCGTTTCCGCCAGCTACCAGTTCAGCAAGGACTCGGTGCTGCACACCAGCTTCGCCAAGCGCGGTGAAGACAAATCCGTGGGTGTGAACGCCATTTTCGGTGCCGCCGGTTTTGGCGTGGTGCACGGCAAGGGTGCCACCGCGGCCCAGAAGGCCACCACGGTGTACGCCGCGTATTCGTTCCCGCTGATGGGTGTGAAAGGGGCCTTCATCACCCCGGCGCTGAGCTACGCCAAAGGCGGCACCGGTACCGACAACCAACTGGCCGCGCGCGTGCGGATCAACTACGCATTCTGATTTTTCCCCGGTGTTCCAAGGTTTGCATTGAGCAGGGAGCGGTCCGCGCGAGCGGTCGCTCCCTTTTTTTCTGCCCAACCCCCATTCGGTCGACAATGGTGGCACCCCCCCCGATCCACCCTGGCCGTTCCCTGTGTCTGGTCGCCTGAACTCCGCGATTTCATGTCGTCTGAATTCCTTCCCGTTTCTCCCAACGACTCTCGTCCGCCGCTTGTGAATGCCCGTCTGCTTGCCGACGTGGGCGGCACCAACGCGCGCTTTGCCTGGCAGGCCGGCCCGGGCGAGCCCATTACCGACGTTCGCGTGATCCCGGCGGCCGAACATCCCCGGCTGCAGGACGCCATGCACACCTACCTGCAAGGGCTGGGTCGCGGCACGCCGCAAGCGGTGGCGATCGCCATTGCCAACCCCATCACCGGCGACCAGATCCGCATGACCAACCACCACTGGTCGTTTTCACAAAGCGAGGTGAAGGCCGAATTCGGCTTTGAGACCTGGCGCCTGCTCAACGATTTCACTGCCCTGGCGCTGGCGCTGCCTGATCTGCCGGCCGAAGAGCTGGTGCAAGTCGGCGGCGGTTCACCGCAGGCGAACATGGCCATTGGCCTGGTGGGTGCCGGCACCGGCCTGGGCGTGTCCGGTTTGCTGCCCGATGGCCGTGGTGGCTGGGTGCCGCTGGAAGGTGAGGGCGGCCACGTGACCCTGCCGGCCAGCACGCCACGCGAACGCGTGGTGATGGACGGTCTGGTGCGCCGCTATGGCCATGCCTCGGCCGAACGCGTCACCAGCGGGCAAGGGCTGCTCGACACCTTCGGCCTGCTGTGCGAGGCCGACGGCGTGACCATGGGCTCGGTGGTGGACGCTGCCGACGTGACCGAAGCAGCACTGGAAGCCGGCCAGCCTCAGGCGCTGGAAGCGCTGAACATCTTCTGTGCCTTGCTCGGGTCCGTGGCAGGCAACCTCGCACTCACGCTCGGGGCGCGGGGTGGTGTGTACATCGGTGGTGGCATCGTGCCGCGCCTGGGCGAGTGGTTCCACACGTCGCCTTTCCGCGACCGCTTCGAAACCAAGGGCCGCTTCCGGGGCTACCTGCAAGCCATCCCTGTGTGGGTGATCACTTCCAGACAATCACCCGCCTTGATGGGTGCGGCGCGGGCGCTGGACGAGCGCCGCTGAACCTGGGGGCGGCCGAACGCCCCTGAGTGGGGCCGGTGAATGAGGGTATTCACCGATTCATTCTGTTCATTAATTAATGAAAAATGAATGTTCCCAACGTGAGGTGCGTCGGGATAACCAAAACCGGGCCCAGGGCCCCCACGGAGACTTGTTCATGAAACTCAATCCCCTGCTGTGCGCCGCTGCGGTCGCGTTCACCATGTCCAGCGCGATCGCTGGCGAAGTCGAAGTGCTGCACTACTGGACCTCCGGTGGAGAAGCCAAATCCGCAGGCGAGCTGCGCTCCATGATGCAATCCAAAGGACACACATGGAAAGACTTCGCCGTGGCCGGTGGCGGCGGCGACAACGCCATGACCGTGCTCAAGAGCCGCGTGGTCTCGGGCAACCCGCCGTCGGCCGCACAGATCAAGGGCCCCGCGATTCAGGAGTGGGCCGCCGAAGGCGTGCTGGCCAACCTCGACACCGTGGCCAAGGCAGAGAACTGGGACAAGGTGCTGCCTGCCGTGGTGGCCAACGTCATGAAACACAAGGGCAACTACGTGGCCGCCCCGGTGAACGTGCACCGCGTGAACTGGATCTGGGCCAGCCCGGAAGTGCTCAAGAAAGCCGGTGTGGCCGGCATGCCCAAGACGCTGGACGAGTTCTTTGCTGCGGCCGACAAGATCAAGGCCGCCGGCCTGATCCCGGTGGCGCATGGCGGCCAGAACTGGCAGGACTTCACCACCTTCGAATCGGTGGTGCTGGGTGTGGGTGGCCCGAAGTTTTACCAGGACGCACTGGTCAAGCTCGACCAGAAGGCGCTCACCAGCGACACCATGAAGAAGTCGCTGGAAGCCTTCCGCAAGATCAAGGGCTACACCGACGCGTCTGCCCCCGGCCGCGACTGGAACCTGGCCACCGCCATGGTGATGCAGGGCAAGGCCGGCTTCCAGTTCATGGGTGACTGGGCCAAGGGCGAGTTCATGGCCGCCGGCAAGGTACCGGGCAAAGATTTCCTGTGTGCCGCCGCACCGGGCACGGCCAATGCCTTCACCTTCAACGTGGACTCGTTCGCGATGTACAAGTTGAAGGACGCCGGCGCACAGAAGGCCCAGGCCGACCTGGCCGCTGCCATCATGAGCCCGCCGTTCCAGGAAGTGTTCAACCTGAACAAGGGCTCCATCCCGGTGCGTCTGAACATGCCCATGGACAAGTTTGACGACTGCGCCAAGCTCTCCAGCAAGGACTTCGTCGACACCGCCAAGACCGGCGGCCTGGTGCCCTCGGTGGCTCACGGCATGGCCATCAGCCCGGCCGCTGAAGGCGCCATCAAGGACGCGGTCAGCCAATTCTGGAACAACGACCGCATGAGCATCGACGATGGCGTGAAGAGCATCGCTTCCGCTGCACGCAACCAGTAAGCACGGCATCGCCCAGGGGACCCGGTGAAGGCTTTCACCGGGTCTTGTTGCGCGCAGGTCTGAACAGCCAGCGGCGCCCGGAAGGTCTTCATGAACAAACTCGAACAATTGCTGCCCAAGCTCGTGCTGGCGCCCGCATTCCTGCTGGGGCTGGCATTCATCTACGGCTTCATGGTGTGGAACGGCGTGCTCTCCGTTTCCGTTTCGCGCATGCTGCCGAACTACGAATTTGTCGGCCTGGCGCAGTACGAACGGCTGTTCGAGATGGACCGCTGGTGGGTGGCCCTGAAGAACCTCGCCATCTTCGGCTTCCTGTACGTGGGCGTGTCGATGGCGCTGGGCATCTTCCTGGCGATCCTGCTCGACCAGAAGGTGCGGGGCGAAGGCTTCATCCGCACGATTTACCTGTATCCCATGGCCTTGTCGTTTGTGGTCACGGGCACGGCGTGGAAATGGATTCTCAACCCCAGCGATGGTCTGCAGAAACTGGTGCAGGACATGGGCTGGACCAGCTTCACGTTTGACTGGCTGGTGCAGTCCGACATGGCCATTTACTGCGTGGTGATCGCAGGGGTGTGGCAGTCAGCCGGCTTCACCATGGCGCTGTTTCTGGCGGGCCTGCGCGGCATCGACGACAGCATCATCAAGGCCGCCCAGATCGACGGCGCTTCATTGCCGCGCATCTACTGGCGCATCGTGCTGCCGGCCATGCGGCCGGTGTTCTTCAGCACGCTGATGGTGCTGGCGCATCTGTCCATCAAGAGCTTCGACCTGGTGATGGCCCTGACCGCCGGCGGCCCAGGCTACGCCACCGACGTGCCCGCCACCTTCATGTACGCCATGAGCTTCAGCCGCGGCCAGATCGGTCTGGGCGCAGCCAGCGCCACCATCATGCTGGCGACGGTGGCGGCGATTGTGGTTCCATACCTGTATAGCGAACTGAGGAAAAAGCCATGATCGGCCAACGTTTCACCCTCGGCCGCTTCGCGTTGATGGCCACCCTGCTCATCGGCGCGGCATTCTTCCTGGCCCCGCTGTACGTGATGGTGGCCACGTCGTTGAAAGACGCCGACGAGATCCGCAACGGCAACCTGCTGAGCCTGCCGGGCAGCCTCAATTTCTCCGCCTGGCGCGAGGCATGGTCCACCGCCTGCACGGGCGCCGACTGCCGGGGCCTGCAACCCTTCTTCTGGAACTCGGTGTGGATGGCGGTGCCGGCGGTGCTGATCTCCACCGCCTGGGGCGCGGTCAACGGCTACGTGCTCAGCCTGTGGAAATTCCGGGGCAGCGAAACCTTCTTCGGCCTGCTGCTGTTTGGTGTGTTCATGCCGTTCCAGGTGGTGCTGCTGCCCATGAGCCAGGTGCTGGGCTGGCTGGGCATTTCCAGCAGCATCGGCGGTCTGGTGCTGGTGCACTGCCTGGCCGGCCTGCCCAGCACCACACTGTTCTTTCGCAACTACTACGCCGCCGTGCCGGGCGAGCTGCTCAACGCCGCACGGCTCGACGGCGCCGGCTTCTGGCAGATTTTCCTGCGCATCATCGTGCCCATGTCCACGCCCATCGTGATGGTCACGCTGATCTGGCAATTCACCCAGATCTGGAACGACTTCCTGTTCGGCGTGTCGTTCAGCGGTGCCGATTCGCGGCCCGTGACCGTGGGTCTGAACAACCTGGCCAACACCACCAGCAGCGTCAAGGCCTACAACGTGGACATGGCGGGGGCATTGATCGCCGCACTGCCCACGGTGGCGGTGTACGTGCTGGCCGGTCGCTACTTCGTGCGCGGCCTCACGGCCGGCGCGGTGAAAGGCTGACCAGGATGAACCACCCCCGCGCCGCTTCGCGTGCCTTGCAGGCCGCAGCATCGCCGGAGTCGATGCTTCTTCGGGCTGTCCAAGCCTGCGCAGGCAGGCTCGGAGCCGCGGCCCTCAGCCCCCTCAAGGGGGCGGCACTGGCCGTCCGGCAAAGCCGGCCCGGCGGTGCCACTGGACTCGACCGTTTCATGCGTCGTGGGTCGCGCGCCCCGAGTTGGAGCAACTGACATGACAGCGCATTTCTTTTTTCTTTCACTGCCCTTGGTGGCGGTTCATCCAGAGGTTTGACATGGCATCCGAACTCCACATCCAGGGCGTGCGCAAGTGCTTTGGCAAGGGCGACAAGGCGGTCGAGGTCCTGAAGAAGATCGACATCGACGTCGCACCCGGCGAATTCCTCATCCTGGTCGGCCCTTCGGGCTGCGGCAAGTCCACGCTGCTGAGCATCATTGCCGGCCTTGAGGAACCCACCGAGGGCGCCATCCGCATCGCCGGGCGCGACGTGGTGGGCGTGCCGCCGGCACAGCGCGACATCGCCATGGTGTTCCAGAGCTACGCGCTCTATCCCACCATGAGCGTGGCCGACAACATCGGTTTCGCACTGGAAATGCGCAAGGTACCCAAGGCCGAGCGAGTCAAACGCATTGGCGAGGTGGCCGCCATGCTGCAGATCGAGCACCTGCTCGACCGCAGACCCAGCCAGCTCTCTGGCGGCCAGCGCCAGCGCGTGGCCATGGGGCGGGCGCTGGCCCGCCAGCCGCAGCTGTTTCTGTTCGACGAGCCGCTGTCCAACCTGGACGCCAAGCTGCGCGTGGAAATGCGCGCCGAGATCAAGCGCCTGCACCAGGTCAGCGGCATCACCAGCGTGTACGTGACGCACGACCAGATCGAGGCCATGACCCTGGGCAGCCGCATCGCGGTCATGAAAGACGGCATCCTGCAGCAGCTCGGCACCCCTGACGACATCTACAACCGCCCGGCCAATACCTATGTGGCCACCTTCATCGGCTCGCCCACCATGAACCTGGTGCCCGGCCGTACCGTGGCCGCCACCGGGCGCGGTTTCACCATCACGGGCGCCGACCTGCCGCTGGCGTGTCCTGCCGCAGCCAACAGCAATGCCCTGATGGGCCTGCGGCCTGAACACATCGTGTTTGACGACGGCGCACCCTGGCGCGGCGAGGTGAGCGTGGTCGAACCCACCGGTGCCGACACCTTCGTGGTGGTGCAGACCGCCGCCGGCGACGTGACCGTTCGCACCGCACCGCAGGTGCGCGTGGCACCCGGCGACCGGGTCGGTCTGGACATCCAGGCCGATCACGTGAGCTGGTTCGACCCGGTGTCTGGCTTGCGCATCGCTGCCGGGGCCTGAAGGCGCGAAGGCCGGCACGGACCTGGCAAGGCGTGACACGCGCGCAACGCCGCGGGTAACAGCCCAACAGATCGACATGCCCTTGCGCTAAGCTGCCCCCATGGTCCGGGACTGGACCTCTAGGAGACAGACAGCATGACCACCACTCAGTTGCGCGTTGTTCTGGTTTTCAGTGCAGAAGATCAGGCCTGGATAAAGCGTGGCGCGTACACGGTGCCCGATTTCTGGCAGGGCCACGGCGTGCCCCCAGCCATGGGCGACGAATTTCGCCTGGGCGGTCGGCAGTTCACCATCCAGGGCAGGCTCTGGGAGCAGGAGGACGGTGTCACGCTGTTGCGGGTGTTTGTGGGCAGCGCACATGCGGAGAGTGATTCGGTGTTCGGATAGCACCCCCCTGCGCAGTGCGGGACGCACCCCCCGCGCCGCCTTCGGCGTCACCCCCTGAAGGGGGGGTGATACCAGTGGCCCGGCGCAGCCGGTTCCACGGTATCTCTGGATCAGACACGTCGCACCGGAAGGGGCTTCGCCGCGCCGCGTGCTGGTTGCTGTTTCAACCCAGGGCGAGCACGACCCTCAGGCCTTGCGGTTGCACACGTTCCACCATTGCATCACCCCCGTGGCGGCGGGCAATTTCGCGCACGATGGCCAGGCCCAGGCCGCAGCCGCCGGGCTGGTCGCTGGCGCGCCAGAAGCGCTGAAACACGTGCGACAGGTCGTCTGCACCCATGCCGGGGCCGTTGTCTTCCACCACCAGGTGGGTGATCGTCCCGTGCGGCTCCACTTTCAGCGTCACGGTGCTGCCGGCGGGCGTGTAGCGCAGCGCGTTGTCGATCAGGTTGCTCATGGCTTCGCGCAGTTGCAGCGCGTCGCCCTCGATCTCGCGCCGCTCTGCGCCTTCATAGCCCAGGTCGATGCCGGCGACCACCGCCTTCGGGGTCCATTCCCTGGCCACCTCGCGCGCCAGCGCAGCCAGGTCCAGTGGTTCGCGTCGGGCGGTGCTTTCGGTGCGGGCCAGGGTGAGCAACTGGTGCACCAGGTGGGCACTGCGTTCGGCGCCCGTGAGCACCTTGTTCAGCCGCGCACCCAGCACCGGGTCAGCGGTTTCGCGCTGGGCCAGTTCCACCTGGCTGATCAGGCCGGCCAGCGGCGTGCGCAACTGGTGGGCGGCGTCGTTGATGAAACGCTTTTCCTGGTGAACGCTGCGTTCCACCTCGCCCAGCAAGCCGTTGATGGCCTGCACCAGCGCGTGCACCTCACTGGGTGCCTGCGTCATGCCGATGGGTTGCAGCGCGTTGATGGAGCGGTTCTCCAACTGGTCTGTCAGACGCGTGAGCGGTGCCAGGCCACGGCGGATGCCGCCGTACACCAGCAGGCTGAGCAGCACACCAATGGCCAGCAGCGGTGCGAGCAGATCGGCCACCAGTTCGCGTGCGATGCGCTGCTGCACCGCCGTGCCCTTGCCCACCTGCACACGCAGCGTCTGTGGCGCGCTTTCGTCGCCATACTGCACGTCCAGTGCCACGATGCGCAGCGGCTGCCCGTCGAGCTTGCCGCTGTACAGCAGGGGTTCACCAAACGCCGCAGGATCGTGGGTGGGTTGGGGCAGGCGCTGATTGCCGAGCAGGAACTGCCCAGGCGGCGACGAGACGGTGTAACTCACCCGGTCGTCCGGGTCCTGTTCCAGCACGTCTTGTGCAGCGCGCGGAAAGTCGATCAGCAGGCCGGACCCGATGGGCTTGACCTGGCGCGAGAGGGCGCGCACCGACTGCGTAAGCGACTGGTCGATGCCCTTTTCTGCGTAGCTCAGGGCAATGCGGTGCGTCAGCAGCCCGCCGCCTGCCCACAGCACCAGCTGTGGCAGCAACAGCCACAGCAGCAACTGGCGGCGCAGTGACAGACGGGACGGCGTGCTGCTCATGCTAGTGCGCCAACTCAGAGATCCCGAAACACAAAAATGCGCCTTCACGCCGATGGCGCCATTGCACATCCGCGCGATACCGACGGGTATCGCTGTGGTGTGCGCCTTGCCCTGATCGCGAGGCCGGCCGCCAGGTCATGCGCTGGACGCTTCCAGCATGTAGCCCAGGCCGCGGATGTTGCGGATGTTCAGCGGGGCGCTGACCAGTTTGCGGCGCAGCCTGTGCACATACACCTCCAGCGCGTTCGAGGCCACGCCGCCGCTGTCACCGGGTTCGGCCTGCCAGGCCGCGAGCACGTCTTCGCGGCTGACCACCTGGCCGGTGTGGCGCATCAGCAAGTCCAGCAGGGTCCATTCCCGCAGCGTCAGATCCACCGCTTCGGCGCCGAGCCAGACGCGAGGCGGGTGAGCCTCCAGCCGCAGAGCCAGGCCGCTGGCCGGGCTGGCCGGCGCCGCGCCCGGGGCGGGCAGGTTGGCACGGCGCAGCAATGCTTGCAGGCGGGCCTGCAGTTCTTCCAGGCTGAAGGGTTTGGTCAGGTAGTCGTCGGCCCCGGCGTTGAGGCCCGCCACCCGGTCTTCCACGCCATCGCGGGCCGTGAGCACCAGCACGGGCAACGCGGGCGAACGCTCGCGCAGGCTGCGCAATACGCTCAGACCGTCCACCTTGGGCAGGCCCAGGTCGAGCACCACACCATCAAAGCTGTCGGCTTTCAGCCGATCCAGTGCGATCTGGCCGTCTTCTGCCACCGTGATGCGGTGGCCGGCCTGCATCAACTGGGCGCTGAGCCCGTCTCGCAGGAGTTCGTCGTCTTCAACGATCAAGAGGTGTGCCATGCAGAGATTATCGTGCCCCCACGCTTCACCAAGGGGGCGCGCAAACGGCGGCTCGGGGGCGTTCCCGTCTTGCTCCCTCGCCCCTCTGGGGAGAGGGTTGGGGTGAGGGGCATCTGCGCGCCAGTTCTCTTCTCTGCCGGAAGCTTGGCATGGCCGGGTCTCGCCCCGGCGGGCGACCTACCTTTCTTTGTCTCGCCAAAGAAACGTAGGCCAAAGAAAGGCGAGCCGAAGTCCGGGCCCCTTCGGGGTTCCTTGCGCTGCTCGCGTCGTGGGGGAAATTCGCAAACTTGTCCGCTGCGCGGCCTTCGGACATGCGAATTTCTGATCCCCACGCCG
>PHCQ01000069.1 GCA_002840835.1 Betaproteobacteria bacterium HGW-Betaproteobacteria-16
GGTGTGGGCGATCCGCTGGGGTGCCGACAACGTGATGGACCTGTCCACCGGCAAGAACATCCACACCACGCGCGACTGGATCGTGCGCAACAGCCCGGTGCCCATCGGCACGGTGCCGATCTACCAGGCGCTGGAAAAAGTGGGCGGCGTGGCCGAAGACCTGACCTGGGCGATCTACCGCGACACGCTGATCGAGCAGGCCGAACAAGGCGTGGACTACTTCACCATCCACGCGGGCGTGCGCCTGGCCTACATCCATCTCACCGCGCAGCGCCGCACCGGCATCGTCTCGCGCGGCGGCAGCATCCTGGCCAAGTGGTGCATCACCCATCACAAAGAGAACTTCCTCTACACGCACTTCGACGAGATCTGCGACATCATGAAGGCCTACGACGTGAGCTTCTCGCTCGGCGACGGCCTGCGCCCCGGCAGCGCGTCGGATGCCAACGACGAAGCGCAGTTTGCTGAGTTGAAGACGCTGGGTGAGCTCACGCAGGTGGCCTGGAAGCACGACGTGCAGACCATGATCGAAGGCCCCGGCCACGTGCCCATGCACCTGATCCAGGCCAACATGGACGAGCAACTGAAGCACTGCCACGAGGCGCCGTTCTACACGCTCGGCCCGCTGACCATCGACATCGCACCGGGCTACGACCACATCGCCTCCGCCGTGGGCGCGGCCATGATCGGCTGGATGGGCACGTCCATGCTCTGCTACGTCACACCCAAGGAGCACCTGGGCCTGCCCGACCGCGACGACGTGAAGCAGGGGATCATTGCCTACAAGATCGCGGCCCATGCGGCCGATATTGCCAAAGGCCACCCCGGCGCCCGCGCCCGCGACGACGCCATGAGCAAGGCGCGCTTTGAATTCCGCTGGCGCGACCAGTTCGCCCTGGGCCTGGACCCACAAACCGCCGAGGACTACCACGACGAAACCCTGCCCAAGGACTCGAGCAAGGAAGCGCACTTCTGCTCCATGTGCGGGCCTAAGTTCTGCAGCATGAAGATCACGCAGGACGTGCGCGACTACGCCGCGGCCAGGGGCGTGAGCGAAGAAGCCGCACTGGCCGAAGGCATGGCGCAGAAGAGCGCGGAGTTCAAGGCCGTGGGCGGCGAGTTCTACGTGCCGGTCGACACCATCAGCAAGAAAGGCTGAGCCGTGATGCGCATTGGCATTGCCGGTGCGGGCGTGCTGGGGCGGCTGCTGGCATGGCGCCTGTCGCGGGCCGGGCATGCGGTGACGGTGTTCGACCCGGCGGCTGACCCCGCTGCGCCGGCCACAGGTTCGCTGCAGCGTCAAGCCGCCTACGCTGCCGGCTTCACGGCGGCTGGCATGCTCAGCCCCATCGCCGAACTCGACAACGCCGGACCGGAGATCGCCCGGCTGGGCTGGCGATCGCTGGCACTGTGGCGCGAGGTCGCCGACGCATTGCGAGCCGACGGTTGCACCGATCCGCTGTTTGCCCAGCACGGCAGCTTGATGGTGGCGCACGGTTCGGACCTGGGCGCAGCGCGCCGCGTGCTGGCCCGGCTGGAGACTGCGCCCACGCTGGCCGCAGAGCTGCCCACACCGCAGCCGCTGGACCGTGCGGCGCTGGCTGCACTGGAGCCCGCATTGGCGCCTGGTCTGCATGCCTGGCTGTTGCCTGAAGAAGCACAGATCATGAGCCGCGACATGCTGGAGGCGCTGGCCATACACGCACCAGACGTGCACTGGTGCTGGGGTGAACGGGCAGCGCTTGTGGCCCCCGGCCGCATCACCCTGGCAGGCGAAGAGGCCCTGTCCTTCGACCTGGCCATCGACGTGCGCGGCGTGAACATGACCCACCCCGGCGCCGCCTGCGGCGTCATCCCCTCAAGGGGGCACCAGCAGCAACCCGGCAAAGCCGGTTCCGCGCAGGCACTTGACGGGGACATGCCCGTTCGGGGGGTTCGCGGTGAAGTGATCTGGCTGCACGCGCCCGGTGTGGCGCTGCAGCGCCCGGTGCGCCTGCTGCACCCACGGCATCGCGTCTACATCGTGCCGCGCCCGGGCGACCTGTTCGTGATCGGTGCCACCGAGATCGAAAGCGAAGACCGTTCGCCCGTGAGCCTGCGCAGCGCGGTGGAACTGATGGCTGCCGCCCATAGCGCCATTCCCGAACTGGCCGAGGCGCGCATCGTGCACATGGAGGCCAACCTGCGCCCCGCCCTGTCCGACAACGAACCGCACACCCACCTTGAGCCCGGCTTGCTGCGCATCAATGGGCTGTTCCGCCATGGCTGGTTGCTGGCACCAGCGCTCGTGGAGGACGCTCTCGCGGCAACAGGACTCCCCCCTGCGCCGCTGCGCGGCTTCCCCCCTCCTGTGCCGGAGGAGGGACACAGCCTGTGGCCGGGCGAAGCCCGTTCCACGGCTGTTTTGGATCAAGCCCCCGCTTCCGTCAACCCATGCTGACCCTCAACGACCTCACCCTGCCCTGCCCGGCCGGCCTCACGCTGTCTGCGCTGCTGATCGCTCAGAAGGTCAACGCCGAGCAGGTGGCCACCGCCGTCAACGGCCGCTTCGTGCCGCGCGAAAAGCGCGCCACCACGCTACTGCAACCCGGTGACACCGTGCTCACGTTCCAGGCCATCGTCGGAGGCTAGGCATGGAACACCCCCGCGCCGCCTGCGGCGTCACCCCCTCAAGGGGGCGACACCAGTCGTCCGGCAAAGCCGGCCCGACGGTATCTCTGGATGGGGCACTTCGCGCCGGAAGCTCTGTGCTCTGAATCCAAGGAGTCATTGAAATGAATCAAGCACCCACCTCATCCTGGGCACCTTACGGTGTCGAACTGCAAAGCCGCTTCCTGCTCGGCACGGCCGGCTACCCATCACCCCAGGTGCTCGCAGACAGCATCGCCGCAAGCGGCACGCAAGTGGTCACGGTGGGCCTCAAGCGCACGCTGGCCGCAGGCGGCGACAACGGCTTCATCGAGATCATCCGCGCCGCCATGAAAGAACACGGCGCGCGCCTGCTGCCCAACACCGCCGGCTGCCGCACGGCGCGCGAAGCCATCACTCTGGCCCACATGGCGCGTGAGCTGTACGGCACGCACTGGATCAAGCTCGAAGTGGTGGGCGACGAACACACGCTGCAGCCCGACCCCTGGGGCACGGTGGAGGCGGCTGCGCAGCTCACGAAGGACGGCTTCGCTGTCTTCCCCTACTGCACCGACGACCTGGTGACCTGCCAGCGCCTGCTGGACGCGGGTTGTGAAGTGCTTATGCCGTGGGGCGCGCCCATCGGCTCCGGCCAGGGCCTCATCAACCCGTTCGCACTGCGCACGCTGCGTGCGCGCCTGCCCGGCGTACCGCTGGTGGTGGACGCCGGCATAGGCGCACCCTCGCATGCCGCCGCCGCCATGGAGCTGGGCTTTGACGCCGTGCTGCTGAATTCGGCCGTGAGTCAGGCGGTGGATCCGGTGCGCATGGCGCGGGCTTTTGGCCTGGCCGTTGAAGCCGGTCGTGCGGCCTACGAGGCTGGGGTGATGGCGCCGCAGGACATGGCAGTCGCCTCGACGCCGGTCAGTGGTCACCCATTCCTGATCGGATGAACCCATGACAACCCCCATCATCTGGAGCATCGCCGGCATCGACAGCGGTGGCGGCGCCGGCCTGGCGGCCGACCAGCGCGCGGCCGACGCCTTCGGCGTGCATTGCTGCACCGTGGTTGCCGGCATCACGGCGCAGAGCACCACCGAAGTCACCCACATCGAAGCCACGCCACCCGCGGTGCTTCAGGCCCAGCTCGCCACACTCGCGGCCGACATGCCGCCGCGCGTGATCAAGACCGGGCTGCTGGGCAGTGCCGACAACGTGCGCGTGCTCGCCCGCTTCGTGGACCAGTTGCGAGAAGACGGCCCGCTGGCGCTGGTGGTGGACCCGGTGCTGCGCGCCAGCACCGGTGCGGCCCTCGCCGACGCCGAACTGCGCGCCGCCTACCGCGACCTGCTGCTGCCACGCGCCACGGTCATCACGCCCAACCAGGCCGAAGCGGTGGCTCTGCTGGGTGACGACTTTTCTGGCGACATTCCCGCGCAGTCGCTTGCCTTGCGTGCGCTGGGCTGCGAAGCGGTGGTGATCACCGGGGGTGACGCCGGCGCCGTGGGTCGCCATGAAAGCCTTTCCATGGACTGGCTGGACACGCCGCACGCCCACGGCTGGCTCAGCCTGCCGCGCGAGAACACGCCCCACAACCATGGCACAGGCTGCACCTTTGCTTCCGCCATGGCGGCCGCACTGGCCCTGGGCTGGGTGCTGGCCGACGCGGCCGTGCTGGCCAAGATGGCCGCCACCCACGCGCTGCGCCACGCACGCGCGGTGGGCCGGGGCGTGGGGCCGGTCATTGCTCGCGAGGGCTTCGGTGTTGACCCTTCATTGCTCCCGCGGCTGTCGCTCGACAGCGAAGCACCGGCCGGCTGGACCACACGCCCGCGTGGGCAAGCCCCAGGCGTCTACGCCATCGTGGACAGCGCAGAGCGTGTGCGCCAGTGCGTGGATGCGGGTGCGCGCACCGTGCAGCTGCGCATCAAGCGCCCGTCGATCACACCGGCAGACGACCCCACCTGGCGTGAGCAACTGGCTGCGGAAATCCAGCTGGCCCAATCGGCCGCCGACGCCACTGGCGCCACGCTCTACATCAACGACCACTGGCAACACGCGCTGGCCAACGGCGCCCGCGCCCTGCACCTGGGCCAGGAAGACCTGCTTTCGCTCTCACCCGCCGAACATGTTCAGCTCGCCGAGGCCCGCGCCCAGGGCGTGGCACTGGGACTGAGTTCGCACAGCCTGTGGGAACTGTGCCGTGCCCACACCCTGCTGCCCGACTACATCGCCTGCGGCCCCGTGTGGCCCACCACCACCAAGGACATGCCCTGGCATCCGCAAGGCCTTCACAACCTGGCCTGGTGGGCGCACATGGCGCCGGCGCCGGTGGTGGCCATTGGCGGCATCCTCACACCCGACCACCTGGCACAGGCCGCCGGGTGTGGTGCCAGCGGCGGCTGCGTGGTGCGCGGTCTGGGCGACGACCCCGCCCGCACCTTGCCTGCCTGGCAACAGGCCTGGGATGTGGGGCAAGCCGCGCAGAAGCACACCGTGCCTGCAGTGCCTCACCCCAGCCTCTGAAGCGCGTTCATCGGGCCATTACCATGGCGACCACCATGGACAGCCTGACCACCCTGCTCGACCAGTACACCCTGCGCGCCGGCGCCTTTTTCGCCGGCAACCTGTGCGGCCATCACGGCTTTCCTGATGACGTGGGTCGGGGCCATCTGCATGTGATCCGGTCCGGCCGGGTGCGCATTCTGGGCATACAGACAAGCGCCATCGTCATCGACAGCCCCACCTTGCTGTTCCTGACCCGCCCGGGCGCCCACCGGCTTGCGGTGGATTCCGACGCCGGCTCCGACATGGTGTGCGGCACCGTGCAGCTGGGTCTGGGCGGCTGGAACCCCGTCACCAGCGCCTTGCCCGACGTGATCGTGGTGCCGCTGGCGGACCTGCGCGACCTCGATGGCCTGCTGGTGACCCTGTTCGCCGAAGCATTTGGTCAGGGTATCGGCCGGCAGGCGGTGCTGGACCGTTGCTGCGAGATCGTGGCGGTGCGCCTGATGCGGCACTGTGTGCAGAACGGCATCGCCCGCGGTGGCACGCTGGCGGGCCTTTCCCACCCCAGGCTTGCCGTCGTGCTCCAGGCGATCCACCAGCAGCCGGACGCGGTCTGGACGCTGGCGCGCATGGCCGACCTGGCCCACATGTCCCGCTCCCGACTGGCCCTGCTGTTCAGGCAGGTGACCGGCGACGCGCCCATGAGCTACGTTGCCGCCTGGCGCATCACCACGGCGCAGCGGCTGCTGCGCAAGGGCTCGCCCATCAAGCAGGTGGCGGGCGATGTGGGCTTTGCCACGGTGAGTGCGTTCAGCAAGGCGTTCGCCCGTCTGGCGGGCGTGCCACCTTCGCTCTGGGTGGCGCAGCTGCACAACCCGAGCCAGCCACACAACGGGACGATTGGACAACCCACCGCGCAAGCCGACCCCTAGCATGCAGGTTCCTCCATCGGATCCCGACCCATGCCCCATCTGCACCCCGGCGACCGCATCGATCCGCTTCAATTCACTGCGATCGATGGCCAGTCCGTCCATGTGCCTCATACACGGGCGCTGACTCATCTGCAATTCCGGCGCTTCGCGGGTTGCCCCATGTGCAACCTGCACATCCACAGCTTTGTGCGGCGGCACGACGAGCTGCGGCAGGCGGGCATCCAGGAAGTGGCGGTGTTCCACTCCAGCACGACCGATCTGCTGGCGCAGCATGCACAGGCGCCTTTTGCGCTGATCGCCGATCCGCGCAAGGCCTTGTACCGCCGGTTCGGTGTGGAGGCCGGATGGCGCGCCGTACTGGACCCACGAGCCTGGCCTGCGGGTGTGCGCGGTCTGTTGCGGCATGGCTTCGGCCTGCCCGGCCAAGGGGAGTCCATGCTGGGGCTGCCCGCGGACTTCCTCATTGCACCTCACGGTCGCGTGCTGGCAGCCCACTACGGCAGCCATGCGGATGACCAATGGTCACTGGATGAACTGCTGGCGCTGGCCAGGACCCACGCGCCAAGCAAAGTCTGACCTGCGGTCAGCGCCTGGCAGAAGAACACCGCGTCAACGTGCCAAGGCAGAAGGCACTGTCAAGCCCCAAAATCAACCACTTGTCCGGCCTTCGTTCCTAGAATGGACCGATGCATGCTGCGCCTTTCACAGAGTTCGCCCTGTTGCTGATGGCGGCCGCCTTGGCCGGTGCACTGTTTGTGCGGCTCAAGCAGCCGGTGCTGATCGCCTACATCGTCATTGGCATTGCGCTGGGCCCGGCGGGCTTCTCGCTGGTGCAGGCACACGACCAGATCGACCTGCTCGCGCAGATCGGTGTGACCGTGCTGTTGTTTGTGGTGGGCTTGAAGCTGGACCTGCAGCATGTGCGCCACATCGGCCCGGTGGCGCTGGCCACCGGCCTGGGGCAACTGGCCTTCACCATCGTCTTTGGTTTCGTGCTCATCCTGTTGCTGGGCAAGTCACCGGTGGAGGCGCTGTACGTGGCGGTGGCACTCACGTTTTCCAGCACCATCATCATCGTCAAATTGCTGTCGGACAAGCGCGAGCTCGACAGCCTGCACGGCCGCATCGCGGTGGGCTTTTTGATCGTGCAGGACCTCGCCGTGGTGCTGGCCATGATGGCCATGAGCGCACTCAAGACCACCGAGGTGGGTGCGGCAGGTGAACTGGGTTGGGTGACGGTAGCGGCCTCGCTGGTGGGGCGTGTGCTGGCTGCCGTGGTGGTGATGGCGGTGCTGATGCGTTACGTGTTGCCGCGCGTGGTGGCCACCATGGCAAAGTCGCAGGAACTGCTGCTGATCTTTGCACTGGCCTGGGGCGTGGCGCTGGCCGCACTGGGCGAATGGGCCGGCTTCAGCAAAGAGGCAGGCGCTTTCCTCGCGGGCTTTTCGCTGGCGTCCACACCGTACCGTGAAGCGGTGAACGCACGCCTCACCGGCATTCGCGACTTTCTCCTGCTGTTCTTCTTCATCGACCTGGGCGCCAAACTGGAGATGTCCACGCTGGGCGCCGAACTCTGGCCGGCAGCGGTGCTTTCGGTGTTCGTGCTGATCGGCAATCCGCTGATCGTCATGGCGATCATGGGCTTCATGGGATACCGGCGCCGCACCGGCTTTCTGGCCGGGCTCACGGTGGCGCAGATCAGCGAGTTCTCCATCGTGTTCGTGGCCATGGGCATCACGCTGGGCCACGTGGGCGTGACCGCGCTGGGCCTGACCACGCTGGTGGGGCTGATCACCATCACGCTGTCCACCTACATGATTCTGTTTTCTCACAGGCTGTTTGATTGGCTTGGGCCGTGGCTGCGCGTGTTCGAACGTGCCACGCCCTTCCGTGAAATGGCGGTGGAAGACCGGCAGGATGCGCAGGCCGGCGCCGACATACTGGTCTTCGGCATGGGACGCTACGGCAGCCGCCTGCTGCAGCGCCTGCGCGCGCAGGGTGTCATGGCGGTGGGGGTGGACTTCGACCCTGAAGCCGTGCGCGAATGGCACCAGCGAGGCCTGCCGGTGCGCTTTGGTGATGCAGAAGACCCTGACTTCCTTGAATCGCTGCCGCTGCCACATGCGCGCTGGGTGGTGAGCACGCTGCCCTCGGGTGACTCCAATCGGGCTTTGCTGCACGCGCTGCGCGCCAGCGGCTACACCGGCCAGGTGGCCGTGGCCGTGCGCGACGAGACACAATCGAGCACGTTGACCTCTGCAGGTATTGACCGGGTGTTCAACCTGTTCGACGATGCAGCCGAGCAGGCCACGCACAAAATGTGCGAAGCCTTGCTGCAGGTGCATGATGTGAGCGCCACCCCCAACGCCTCCGCACAGGAACCCTCATGACCACACGCACCAAGATCGATCTGAACGCCATCGTGGTCGCCACGGACTTCTCCTCTGCCGCCAGGCGAGCGGCAGACCGCGCCACCCTGATCGCTCGCGACCAGTCGCTGCCCCTGCACCTGCTGCATGTGGTCCACGGCAATCTGCTAGACGACATGAAGGCCTGGCTGGACAACAGCAACCTGTGGCAGGTGCGCATGTCGCAACAGACGCGCAAGCGCCTGGACGACGAGGTGGTGCGCCTGCTCGGCGAACAAGGGGGCGACCTCATCCTGCTCACGCACATCGCCGAAGGGCAACCGGTGAGCGAAATCTGCGAGCAGGCCGAAGCGGTGGATGCCGGCCTGGTGGTGGTGGGTGTGCGCGGCACCAACCCGCTGCACCACCTGCTGATCGGCACCACCTCCGAGCGCCTGATGGGCAAGACGAACGTGCCATTGCTGGCGGTGCGCACCGAAGTCGGCGCACCCTACCGGCGCGTTCTGGTGCCGCTGGATTTCTCCAGATGGTCTGAGCAGGCGGTGGACGTCGCACGCGCAGTGGCCCCCGGCGCACATCTGGTGCTCATGCACAGCTTCTCGATTCCGTTTGAAGAAAAACTGCGCTTTGCGGGTGTGGACGACGCCACCCTGAGCCACTACCGCGAGCGCGCCCGGCAAGACGCCCGCGACCACCTGGAAGCCCTGGTGGACCGCCACAGCCTGCTGCCCGACCAGTTCACCCTGAGCCTGACCGAAGGCGATGCGCCCATGCACATCCTGATGCAGGCCGGCGAGCGCGCCTGCGACCTGATCGTGATCGGCAAGCACGGGCGCCAGGCGGCAGAAGAGTTGCTGCTGGGCAGCGTGACCAGACACGTGCTGGCAGAAGCCGAGGTGGACGTGCTGGTGTCCACTCATCACGACGGCTGACGCATCCGGGCAAGCAGCCGGAGCGATCGGTGACAATCCCGTCGCCATGAGCCTTTCACCCGTTACGCCCGCCGCCGATCCCACCGACGCCGACCTGCCCCCGCTGGGCGCCACGCCACCCGGCCTGTACCGACACTACAAAGGCGGCTGGTACGCAGTGATCGACACCGTGCGCTGCAGCGAAACCCTGCAGGGCATGACGGTCTACCGCGCCCTGTACGGCGGCTTTGGCCTGTGGGTGCGCCCGGCCGCCATGTTCAATCAAAGCGCGGAGTTCGAAGGCCGGCATCAGCGCCGGTTTGTGCTCTGGGACCCCGCCGAAGTGCCTCTGGCCGACCTGCCCACCGCGCACGCCCTGGTGGCTTTTCTGCGCGACCAGGCACAACGCCGGGGCATGGACCTCGACACCGCCCTGCGCCCGCCGCCGCCAGAGCCCACCACCTGCTGTGGACGCGGTTGCAACGGTTGCGTGTGGGAAGGGTTCTACAACGCCATGGCTTATTGGCGGGACGATGCGATCGAGCTGATCATCAACCGAACAGGTCTCCCTGCCCCTTCAGCGCTGCCGGCCGGAAGCGGCTCAGGTCCAGCGGTTCACGATCCCGGTTGAAGCCCAGGCGGTCACAGGTTTTGGTGAAGCGCTGGCGCAGCAGGTCGGCCCAGATGCCCTTGCCCTTCATGCGGCTGGCGAAATCGGCGTCGTAGTCCTTGCCGCCGTGCAGGTCCTGCACGCGGGCCATCACGCGTTCGGCGCGGTCCGGGTAATGCAACTGCAGCCACCGGCGAAACATGGGCGCCAGTTCCCAGGGCAGGCGCAGCACCTGGTAGAAAGCGCGGCGCGCACCGGCTTCATAAGCAGCCTCCAGCACCTGCTCCATGTCGGTGTTGATGAACGGGATCTGCGGCGACACGCTCACGCCCACGGGAACACCCGCCTCGGCCATGGTGCGGATGGTGCGAAGCCGCCGGTGCGGCGCGGCGGCGCGCGGCTCCAGAATGCGCGCGAGCTTCGCGTCCAGCGTGGTGATCGTCACGTACACCGCCGCCAGCCGCTGCGCGCCCATGGGCGTCAGCAGGTCCAGATCACGCTCCACGCCGCTGCCCTTGGTCACCATGGCCAGCGGGAACTGCGCCGCGCTCAACACGGCCAGCACCTGGCGCGTGAGGCGCAGGTCGCGTTCAATGGGTTGGTAGGCGTCGGTCACGGTGCCCACTGCCAGGCGTTCCGGCACAAAGCCCGGGCGCAACAGTTCTTCGCGCAGCACCGCCGCGATGTTGCGCTTGGCCACCAGCCGGGTTTCAAAGTCCAGCCCGGGCGAGAGGTTCAGGTAGCTGTGGCTGGGCCGGGCGTAGCAATACACACAGCCGTGCTCGCAACCGCGATAGGGGTTCAGGCCCAGCGTGAATCCCAGGTCGGGCGATGCATTGCGGGTGATGGCGCTGCGGGCGTCCTCGAAGCTGACCTCGGTGGCTGGGGCGGTGGCTTCCTCGCTGGTGGCCACAGTCTCTTCCAGCGTGCCCCAGCCGTCATCGAACGCGCCCCGCGTGTCGCGTTCAAAGCGGTGCGGCTGGTGATGTGCGATGCCGCGACCCTTGAGCACGTGGATGGGAATGTGGGTGTTGGTCATGGAACGGAAGTTGTTGGCGTCACGGGAGCTGTATGGATGCAGATACTGGATGTATATACAGACTCTAACGCCAATAACCGGTAGGGGCTAGCCCCTTGCTGAACCCGGTTCACACGCTACGTGCTGGTCTATTCGCCCACGTCGTAAGTCCCCAGGACTTCCTTGACCGACCGGACTTCGGGCAACACATAAACAATGCCATCCGTTCCGGCAAAAGCAGGACTCACCACCCCTTTGTAAAAGCTGGCGGGAATATTGATGCAGCCGTAGGAGATTCGCCGTTCGGCAGGTAGCAAGCTGGCCAGCCTTTCAGCGCGCCGCTCCCTGGGATGGCCTGCCACCACCGGATGCATGGAAATCGCGGTGTCGTAGTCCACCCAGAGCATTTCCTGGCCCTTGAGGTTTTTGTCCAGATTCGCAACAAATCGCCCCGCTGGTGTGGTGCGTTCCTCCGGTCGAATATCCGACATCTTCTTGTCGCCTATGCCCGGGACCGAGTGGTCACCGATGGCCAGTCCGAGCAGCGCGGAGGATTTGCCGCGCAGTTTCCCTTTGGCGTCGAACACGAACACCCTGGCTTCCCGCTTGTCCACGATGACAAAGGGCTTGTTGAGGTTGTCACCCGAGTCAACGACCCAATCGGCCACATGCCGGACATCTCTGGAGGCGCTGGCCCGGTCAAGGTCGGCACGTTTCGAGCCCTTGCCCACCACGAGGGCATGTGCAGGTGCGACCGCGCCAGTTTCCGCATCGGCGCGACGTTGCACAGCGTCCTGCGATGCGCACGCATGGGTGCTGATCCATCCGGCGGCCAGCAAGATCCAGCACACGCGCTGGATCCCGTGCGCCGGTCTTTTTTCCGGTTCTCCCACAACCGGCTCTTCAGTTGCGTTCCGGTTTGGGTCTGCGCACCGGCGCCCGGTAGACCTCAGGCGGCGCAATGGGCTTCGCCAGCGGCATCGCGACCGGTGCGGCAACTGGCTGTTCCTCTGGCATGGCTGGCCCCTCCACCACCAGGGTGGCATGGGGCATGGGTGCTGCCGGAGAAACGGTGAGCACGTATCCCTGCGTCACCAGGGAGGGGGACGTGTAGGGCGTCAATACGGACGGCAACGTCGCCGCTTCTTGAGGCGAAGACATATCAGGGGGCGCGGTCACCGATGGCGGTGGGGCAGACGGCTGAGGCGCAGGCGATGGCGGCCGTGCTGCGGGTGGTGGGGCTGCAGGTGCAGGCACTCCGGGCGCTGAAGCCACCCTGATGGTGGCGCTTGTCCTGGCCACCGCGGGGCCACAGCAAGGGACCACGAGCGCGTATTGACCTGCGTCTGCACCGCTCAGGCTGTAGCCGGTCAGGATGATGGTCCTGTCCGCTCCGGCGGCTGCGCTCTCAAAATCGGCGCTGCTGCCAGAGCCCGCCACCAGGTTCACATCTCCCACCGGATTGCCCTGCAGCATTGGCGAGATGGTGGCGGTGGTGGTGCCGTCGGCCACCTTGTCTTCAGCTTGGGCAAACACCAGCATCTGCTGAACCGGGGCCGCGCCGATGATGTTGACGGCGTAGTCGGTTGGCGTGGTGTACTCAACCGGGTTGTAGATGATGGTGGTCGGCGCGTTCGTGACGGTAGCTGGCGGCGCCAGCGGAGCAAAAACCACCGTTCCACCGTCGGCACCCGGAGCACCAGCGCCATACCCGGCGGCCAGCACCAGGCCCAGCGGCAGACCCAGGCTCTGCTCGGGGACGATGGAGGTGGTGTGGGTGACGGTGATCTCGCCGCCAATAGTGAGATTGTTGGCGGCGCACATGGTGACGTTGCCGTTGGTGGTCGTCAAAGCGCCGCGCAGGTCGATGTCCCTTCCCGCACCCAGCAAAACGCTGCCATTGGTCGTCGTAATGTCCGCACCCAATGCAACGTTCACATCGCGACCACAGCAGACGGCCAGGTTGCCGTTGGTGGCCGTGATGGGGGCATTGATGTTCACATCGCCACCGGCCAACAAGGTCAGCGTTGTCGGGGTGGAACTCGCCACCCATTCGAGCTTGTCGTCGACGTCAATGTCGCCACCGCCCGTGGGAGAAAGAAGGTCGGTCAATGGCAGGCGGCGAACGATCTCGCCATCGGCATCGGTGGCCGTGCTGATGGTCACGCTGTTGACCACCAGCAGAGCCTCCAGCGTGGGGCCGGAAATGTTGTCAGCGGAAGTACCGCCCACGCTGAAGCCTTGCGAGCCAATCAACCACGCCCCTGTTTCACCCGTGGGCGCGAGCGTGGTCACAGACGCAGTGGAGGCCACTTCCACCCGGGCAGCCGATGTTTCGATGAAACCACCATCACCCCCAGGTGCGGAGGCGTCCAGCGTACCCGTCACGTTCACCGTGCCCGTGTCCATGCCGCCCACCAACCGGATGGTCCCCTCATCGTTCAGGATCGTCTGCGCCTGAATCACGCCAGTGTTATTGACCGCATTGGCCAGCAAGCTGCCCGCGGCCTGCGTTGTCATCAGCACCCTGCCGCCATCTGCCTGGATCAATCCACCGTTTTCCGCCAGTGCATTGACAACTCCTTCGTCAACGGTGACGCTGAGCAACTGATCGCCCGCCATGTCCAGCGTCATCGCATCGCCAGCGGCCAGTGCGACCGTGCCAAACCGGGCAATGATGTCTCCCTGGTTGCTGACAGTCCCACCCAGCAGCGCCACGTATCCACCGTCCGCAGCGTTGATCACGCCTTCGTTGACCACCGTGCCTGTGCCCGCACCGGAGAACCGGTAGTTGTTGGCCATGAAGTCGGCATCTGAAATGGCCAGCGTGGATGCCACCAGCCCACCCACGTTGACCGACGCGCCCAGGCCAAAGAGGATGCCGTTGGGGTTGACCAGGAACACCTTGCCGTTGGCGCTCAGGCTGCCCAGGATGTTTGAAGGATCCGGCCCTGTGACCCGGTTCATGGCCACCGAGCCGGTACCCGGCTGCACAAACTGAACAGACTCACCGGCCTGAATGCCGAAGCTTTGCCAGTTGATCGCCACGTTGGATGTGGTCTGGGTGATGACCATGGCGCCGGGTGTGCCCCCGATGGTGGCACTGCCGGCCGAGACCACACCGCCCACCGGCTGCGCGAAAGCGGTGATGCCGCACGCCATCATCAGCGACGCAGCCAGCGCATTCAGTCCGAAGCGGCCGCCAGCGACCGACGATGAATCTGGTGTGGCGATGGATGCGACTTGTCGGCCAGCGCTTCGGGTGTTTTCAGCAACGGCCACAAAGGTGGCGGTCTGTTCGTTCCAGATGGATCGATGAATGCGGTTCATGGGGTTCTTTCGCGGTTTCTTCAAGGTTCGACTTCGGCCCCACATCAGCGCAGGCCAGGCCCGGGCTGGGCAGTTCAGAAATATTTGATGGCCTGGATCCAGAACCGGCCCGACTTGTCAGGTGCCGACGTGGCCGGCTCATTGCCCAGCTTGCGGGCGTAGTACGCCCTCACAGCGAAGTTGTTGGTGTCCGACCAGTTCAGGCCCACCCCGGCACCGTGAAGGGTTCGGGTGTTCGGCACCGCGTCTAACCAGGGGTTCTTGTTGATGGTCACGCTACCCGTATCGACGAAGCCGATCAGTTGCAGTTGCCCGGGCAGCTGATCGGGTTTGGGCAACAGCACGCGGGCTTCGAGCGTCGCCATGTAGCCCTCGTCTGCATAGGCTTCGCCTTCGGGATAGGCCCGCACGCCGTACATGCCGCCCAGCGCCATTTTTTCGGACACATCGAGGTTCTTCGAGGCCAGCTGGCCATTGAACCCGGCGTAGAGCGAAACGGAGTCGGTCACGTTCTGCAACCGCGACACACTGAGACCCAGCTTGTTGAAATGACCGCTGCTTTGTACCGGTGCATCGGCCAGCCTCAGGCCGGGCGTTTGCAGGTCAATGTTGCCGGTCGACCAGGTCAGCGAAAGGCCGGACACTCCTCCCCCGCCCAATTGGTCGCGGTGCTCACCCCGCAAACTCGCCATCAGCACCTGGGCTTTCTTGTCTTCCACCGGCATGTCCAGGTTCAGCGGTCGTTTGTCCTGAAAAGTCTTGGCGTCATAGGCCAGACCGGCGTACAGGCGGCTGTTGCGCGTGCGGACCAAGGGATAGCTGCCATACACACTCGCGATCCGGGCCGTTCCAGTGGCCTGCGCAAACGCAAATTCTTCGCCCAGTTCGTAGTTCAAACAGCTGTAGGCCACGCCCACCGTCGCCCTGCCCAATGGCACCTGGTACGACGCCCGCGCGTAGCTCAGGCCTGGGCCGGAAGTCAGCGCGCGCAGCGAAGCCACGTCGCCCAGTCCCGCCGGGTTGTTCAGGTTCACGGTGGCACCTACGCGGTATTCACCGGTGTATCGGTTGCCGGCGTTGTCGGCATCGATGCTGCCCGTGATCCGTTTCCCGGGCACCACGTCAACGATCAGGTCGGACAGGCCCAGGGATGCGCCAGGTGTCAGTGTGGAAGTGACCTTCACACCGGGAATGTCCGACAGCAGCAACAGTCGGTTCTCGATCGGTGCGATGAGGATCGTGTCGCCGCTGTTGAGGCCCTGCAGCTCGCGCTGGATGTGGGCGTCGGAGAGCGCGCTCTGATTGCGCACATCGATCTTGCCGTACTGACCCTCGATCACGGCGATGGTGACCACGCCTTCCTTGATTTCCTGAGCGGGCAGGTAAGCCTGTGCCACGAAATACCCCTGACTGCGGTAACGGTCAGTGATCTTCTGCGCCATCGCGCGCAGGTCGGCCAGATTCAACTCGCTGCCGGGCTTGAAGCCGGTCAGGCTGAGCAGTTCCGCTTGAGGGTAGACGCTTGCACCCGTCACTTGCAGGCGGTTGACCACGATCTTGACCGCGTCAGATGCTGCAGTGGCGGGGGTGGGGCCAGATTCGATGCGAATGTCTGGTGCCAACTCCTGCCCCTTGGGTGCTGGCGGAATCTGCTGAAGCTGGCTGCCGGCACTGGGGGGTTGCTGGGCATGGGCGACCTGGCTCAGAACCAGAAGCGCGAACGGTAGAAATAGGGGTTTGGGCACGGAAGACCTTTGGCGAGAGCGTTGGTGTGTGGGTGCAGCGTGCGCGCCACCGCCGGCGCAGTCTGTGTTCCAGCACACGGACGGCCGCTCTACCGCCGTTTGTTCGGACCTATTGCACGCAAGTCGACACACGCAGGCCATTTCAGGTGCTGTTTTCCAACAACCCAGTACACATGTGACGCAAGCCGCACAGCCTCGAGCCCGGACAACCCGGCGGGTTTTGACCAAGCGGTCACAATGTCGGCTTCGCCCGAATGCGGCACGATCCCCGCACGCGGAGGCACAATACCTGCCTAGCAGCGTCTGCCGCCGACGCCGTCGTCAGCGTGCGCAACCACAGCAGACCTACGCTGGCGACTTTCAGCCCCTCAAGAACATCAACTTCGACATCCGCCGGGATAAGATCGTTGCACTGCTCGGCCCTAACGGCGCGGGCAAGACTCTGTTCATCAGCTTCATCTGCTGGCAAGTCAAATGCACAGGAACAACCACCTGTTGCCGTCTTCTGTAGCGTCCGATGGCAACCCATGGTCGGCATGGCAGATGGCGCGCCAACCTCTTCTCTGCTCCATCGCCAAGTTCAACCCAGCGAGCAAGAGGCCGGCCCCCCCACAACCGGTTCGGCTTGCTGGCCTGAAAGCGCCGCCTGACCAGATCGCGGGCAGGCGCCTGACCCTTTTCGCGTTGGGTGGTCATGGTGAATGCAAGTCTGTTGGTCATTCCGTGATGTATTGAACGCTAAATGGTGTGGGCACGGATCCGCGGTCAGCCCCGGTACCATCCAACCTCGACAAAATACAGTGAGTTCAATGAGGGGGGAAACGATGTCTGGCTGGCACTCTGCAAATGCGATCTCCTCTATTGACAGAGGATGGCATTCGACTGTGATCGAACACGCCGCTTCCCAGGCCGCACTGCAACCCTGGATCGCCATGGAGTGCTACCAGCTCAGCCCGGGTGCACAGCTGGCGCAGATGGAGAGCCTCGACCTTGGAAGCCAGCAGATCGTTCAGGAGCGACAGGCCGCCACGGTACAAAAGTTGGGCATCACGCCGCCGAATCTCTGCACCGTTTCATACTGCACACCAGACCCGGCCTTCCGGTTCTCCGAGCTCGGGGCCAGCGAGGCCAGTTCGATCTACTTCATGCCCGGCAACACCGAGTTTGATCTGTACGTTCCCACCGGTGCGCAAACCGCCTACATCAGCTTTGATCAGGACGTGTTTCTGAGCGGTGCGCGCGCGCTCAATCCAGCGAAATGGGAGCATGCACCGCAACAGCTGATGTCGATCCAGACCAAGCAGCCATTCGCACTGGAGGCGATCGTCAAGCAATGGCTCGGTGCAGGCGAATTGAGCACCACAACGGGCAGCCTTCCTGATGCTGGCATCCTTCGCAACCTCCTCATGCAAGACACGTTGCAGGTGGCATGCGCATCGGCTCCAGGTGGTTCGCTGCCCTCCAGCAGGGAGCGATCGCGTGCGTTCCATGTGTGTCGGGCGGCGCGAGACTTTGTCGAAGATCGGCTGGCCGCCGATGTCGTGCCCACGATCGTGGACATCTGCAGATTGCTGGGCGTATCGGAACGCACACTTCAATACGCCTTCCGCTCCTACGTTGACATGTCGCCGCTCGCCTACCTCCGCCTGTGTCGGCTCAACCACGTCCGGGCAAGCTTGCGAGCCTCGGACCCACTGGCCACGACGGTCACGGCAGTCGCCATGCGCTTTGGCTTCATGCACCTGGGGCGCTTTGCCATTGAATACCGGCGAATGTTTGGCGAAGCCCCTTCAGCGACCCTCGCGTCCTGAATCACCCTCCCGACAGCGATTGAGCAAGCAACCGCATGGCTTTGCGGAAAGCGGATAGCCACGCGCCTGCCCGAAACCTAAGCTCCGCGGTTGTTTGAAATGCAGGAGCTGGGCACAGATGAGAAAAAAGACTTTGGCGCAACGGATCAAAAACACGCCGCCATCCCCGTCCCTTCACACGCTTCGTCCCTCCAGCATTGGCATCGCTCGATCGCCAAGTGGCGCACCGGGAGTCAAGGCAACGCCAGCGCCGATGGGCATGCGTGCGGTGAGCGTGGCGGCCATGGTCCTGGTCGGCGGCTGGGTGGGAAGCAGCAGCGTCTGGGCGGGGTCTGGCTCTTGTTCCGGCGCAAGTCCCATCACCGTCAGCACCGATTTGACAGAAGCGTGCTACCTCCATAGCGGTGACGCGCTGACGGTGAGCGCCAGTGGAAGCATCATTGACACGACTGGGCGTCCTGGAGTGTCCGCACTCTTTCTCGGTTTGAGTGCATCCATCTACAACGCAGGAACGATCGAGGGAGACGACTCTGGCATCCGCATCTTTAGCAGCAACATCGACGCCCTCGACAACTCTGGAACGATCGAGGGAGGCGACTCTGGCATCAACATCTTTGACGGCACCATCAACACCCTCAACAACTATGGGACGATCAAAAGTGAAAACTATGGCATCACTAGCGATGACAGCACTATCAACACCCTCAACAACTATGGAACGATCGAAAGTGAAAACTATGGCATCGCTAACCATGACAGCACCATCAACACCCTCAACAACTCTGGAACGATCGAGGGGACCAACGGCATCTCCATTTTCATCTACACCGGCACGCTGACCACCCTCAACAACAGTGGTTCGCTGATTGGTTCTGTTGACACTCGCAACACCGAAATCAATCTCTCCGGCCCCTCTGCCCGAATCGTAGGCAGTGTGGAGAATCCCGGAGGATCGATCAACTTGCTGAATGGCGCAGACTTCACCACCGAGGGCCGTTTCGAAGCATCCACCTTTTCCATTCTGGCAGACGCCATCTTGCACATTGGCAGCACGGCACACCGTTTACAGGTGAGCAACGGCGACGCAGCCGCGTTCCGCAATGCCGGTACGTTGCACGTGGCCGAAGGCAGGAGGGCAGACGTCCGCGGGAACTACACCCAGAGTGGCGCCTTGCGCATCGGCGCCAGGAGCAACAGCAGCTACGGGCGCCTGACCGTCACCGGCAACGCCATATTGACCTCTAGCGCCACCATCGCTGTGGACGTGAACGCCACCAACACCCTGGCCAACGACCAGACCCTGACCGGCGTGATCACCGCAGGCGGCACGCTGACCAACAACGCTGGCGCAGACTACGTGAGCGACAACAGCGCCCTGTTCGACTTCGAGCCCACCACCAACGCCCAGTCCGTGGATCTGCGCGTGGTGGCAGTGGGGGGCCCGCCAGCCCCAGCCCCAGCTCCAGCTCCAGCTCCAGCTCCAGCTCCAGCTCCTGCTCCTGCTCCTTCACCTTCTCCGGCCCCCAAGCCGTCAGCCGCGCCAGCACCTGCACCTCCACCCCCACGCGGCATCGTGCCAGCCGTCCTCCAGCAAGGTCTGATCAACGGCGCACCCGCCGCCACCGTGCTCGACGGCTACATCCGTGGTGGCCTCACCGGCTCAGACTGGGACACCGTCGTCACCGCACTGGGCCTCCTGCCCACCAACGCCTCCGTGGCCGCAGCCGTGGGCCAGGTCATGCCTGCGCTGCACGGCAACGCTGCCGCTGTGGGTCTCAACCACAGCGCGGCCACTGGCTCCGCCATCGAACAGCAGAAGGCGCTCCGCGGCCAGTCCGGTGGCGATGGGCTTCAAGGCCGAGGCCTGTGGGTCAAGCCGTTGGGCAACTGGCTCGATCAGGACAACGTCGACGGTGCCAGTGGCTACAAGATGAACACGCAAGGCATCGTCGGCGGTGTTCAAGCTGATCTTGGTGCTGCCTCCACCCTGGGTCTAGCCCTGGCCTACATCGACAGCGACGTTCAAGGCAAGGGCTACGCGAGCGCACATTCCAGCGACATCGAGAGTGTGCAGCTCACCGGCTACGGCCAGCAGGTACTGGGCCAGAGCGTGGATGGGGCCAGCCCCTGGAGCCTGGGTTGGCAAGCAGGCTACACCCGCAGCAGGTTCGAGAGCGAGCGGGCCATGAGCTTCATCGGGCGCACCGCACAGGCCAAGTTCAATGCCGATGTCTGGCACCTGGGCCTGGCGATGAGCAAGGCATTCGTGAGCAATGCCACCACGGTCACACCCGGCGTGCACCTGGACTGGCGCCAGTTCAAGGCCGATGCCCACACAGAGACCGGCGCGGGTGCACTGAGCCTGGATATGCAGGCCCAGAAGGCGCAAGAAACGATCCTGAAGTTCGGCGCTCAGGTGCAGCATGACGCAGATCACCAACTGCAGTGGCTGGCCCATGCGGCATTGGGCTACGACCTGCAGAGCGGAGACCACGCTGTGACAGCACAGTTCACCGGCGGCGGTGCGGCGTTCACCACGCCGGGCCTGCCCAGGGCACGCACGGTGGCAGAGATGGGGGTGGGCATGCGCTACAAGCCCAGCGAAGCCATGGCAGTCACCGCCCGCTACGACATCGCCCTGCGCAAGGGCTTGCGGGACCAGACCGCTTCCGTGCGACTGGGTTGGGTCTTCTGAGGCGCTGAGCCACTGCCGCAAGCCCAACACCATCTGGTGATGGATTGCGGTGAGGTACGCCTGGCAAGGTGGTTTGGCCAGAAACACGCGGCAATGACAGCGGAACCCACCGCAACCCATTCCGAAAGGATGTCAAAAAGGCGTTAAAAATAGGCCTGCTGGGCGTACCGGCATTCGATGCGACCGATCATTGCCCACCCGTCAATCGGAGGAGAATGCTGCGCAATGCCTGACGGCCTTCGCGCGTGTCCGATTCCCTTCACCCCTTGCACGATCTCCCATGACCCCAACACCCACGGCGGGGTGTGGTAGTTTGCGAACGGGCATTGCACCCAGCCGGCGCTGAGCCCGGTCCCTGCCAGAGCCGTGCGTCGCACCTGATCACCAGCCTCACCCATGCCATCCACCGCCTCCACCTCACTCTCTTCTGACGCCGTCGTCAGCGTGCGCAACCTCAGCAAGACCTACGCTGGTGGATTCCAGGCCCTGAAGAACATCAACCTCGACATCCGCCGAGGCGAGATCTTTGCCTTGCTCGGACCCAATGGCGCGGGCAAAACCACCCTCATCAGCATCATCTGCGGCATGGCCAATGCCAGCGAAGGCACCGTGGTCGCCGACGGTTTCGACACCGTGCGCGACTACCGTGCTGCACGCTCACTCATCGGCCTGGTGCCCCAGGAACTGCACACCGATTCATTCGAAACCGTGTGGGCCACGGTAAATTTCAGTCGCGGGCTGTTCGGCAAGGCGCCCGATCCGGCCTACATCGAGAAGGTGCTGAAGGACCTGTCGCTGTGGGACAAGAAGGACAACAAGATCATGGCGCTTTCCGGCGGCATGAAGCGACGCGTGCTGATCGCCAAGGCGCTGTCGCACGAACCCAAGGTGCTGTTTCTGGACGAACCCAGCGCCGGTGTGGACGTGGAATTGCGACACGACATGTGGCGCATGGTGCGCAAGCTGCGCGAGGCCGGCACCACGATCATCCTCACCACGCACTACATCGAAGAAGCCGAAGACATGGCCGACCGCATCGGCGTGATCCGCAAGGGCGAACTGATCCTGGTGCAAGACAAGCACACCCTCATGCGACAGCTCGGCCAGAAGCAGCTGGTGCTCACGCTGCAACAGCCCTTGGCCTCCCTGCCCTCTGCGCTGGCGACCTGGTCGCTCGCGCTCTCGGCAGACCGCCAGACCCTGACCTACACCTTCGACGCGCAGAAAGACGACACCGGCATTGCCCAGCTGCTGGCCGCCCTGAGCGCAGAAGACATCCACTTCAAGGACCTGCAGTCCAGCGAAAGCTCGCTGGAGGACATCTTCGTGAGCCTGGTCCACGAGAAGACGGCCGACGAGATGGACAAAAAGAAACAAGAGCCCAAAAACGAACGGAGGGTGGCAGCATGAACATGAGCGCAGCGCAGGGCCGCCCCAAGCAAGCTCACACCCCCTCGGGGGGCAGCAAAGTACACGAAGTGACGAGCGTGGGGGCCTCGGCAATCGCAGCGCAGGGTCGCCTCAGGCAAGCTTGCACCCACTCGGGGAGCAGCGCAGCACAAGAAGTGATCAGCGAGGGGGCTTTATGGGTTTGAACCTGCACGGCGCGCGCGCCATCTACCAGTTCGAGATGAACCGGGCCTTCCGCACCTGGATGCAAAGCATCATTGCGCCGGTGCTCTCCACCTCGCTGTATTTCATCGTGTTTGGCTCGGCCATCGGATCGCGCATGGGCGACATCGACGGCGTGAGCTACGGCGCTTACATCATTCCCGGTCTGCTCATGCTCTCGCTGTTGTCCGAGAGCATTTCCAACGCCGCCTTTGGCATCTACATGCCCAAGTGGTCCGGCACCATCTACGAACTGCTCAGCGCCCCGGTGAGCTGGGTGGAGGTGCTGATGGGCTACGTGGGTGCGGCCGCCAGCAAAAGCCTGATGCTGGGCTCGCTGATCCTGCTCACCGCGCGCGTCTTCGTGCCTTACGAAATCGCGCATCCGGTGTGGATGGTGGGTTTCCTGGTGCTCACTGCCATCACCTTCTGCCTGTTCGGCTTCATCATCGGCCTGTGGGCCGACAGTTTCCAGAAACTGCAGGTGATCCCGCTGCTCATCATCACGCCGCTCACCTTCCTGGGCGGCGCGTTCTACAGCATCAACATGCTGCCGCCGATCTGGCAGACGGTGTCGCTGTTCAACCCGGTTGTCTACCTCATCAGCGGCCTGCGCTGGGCCTTTTACGGCGCCGCCGATGTGCACATTGCTGTGAGCACCGGCATGACGCTGGCCTTCATGCTGGCCTGCCTGGGTGTGGTGTGGTGGGTGTTCAAGACCGGGCACCGCATTCGGCGGTGACCATGAAAAAAGGCCTCGAAACCTGCGTTTCGAAGCCTTTTGGGTTGACCTCAGCGCGGGGCTGAGGTCATGGGGCAATGGGGTCTGGGGGCTCAGTAGCCGCCGCGACCGCCACCGCCGCCGTAGCCGCCGCCACCGGAGCGGTCACCACCGCCGTAACCACCACCACCGCCGCCACCACCGTAGCCGCCGGTGCGGGGAGGACGTGCCTCCATCGGACGGGCTTCGTTCACGGTGACGCTGCGGCCACCCAGTGACTGGCCGTTCATGCCCTGAATGGCGGCTTGCGCCTCGGCATCGCTGCCCATTTCGACGAAACCAAAGCCTTTGGAGCGACCGGTGTCGCGTTCCATCATGACCTTGGCGCTGGTCACAGAGCCGAATTCGCTGAAAGACTGTTGCAGGTCTTCGTCGCGCACGGTGTACGGCAGGTTGCCGACGTAAAGTTTATTGCCCATGGGGACTCCTCAGATACACATAAAACAAAGCGATGGGGTCCCGAAAGCACAACAAACCTGGAAGGTGCCGCCGTAGCGCGCGAAACTGACCGATCACCTGGAAGATGCACGGGCTTGTTCGCCCGCGCGTTGCCATTGTGCACCCACGGCCACCCTGGCTTTGCCGTTTTTTCTCCAAAAAGCATCAAACGCTTCGTCCGGCGACACTTTTCTGGCAAAGTTTTTGAGGATATCGGTGCAACTACACCTTGCACAGGCCGATGGTGGCTTTCATGTAAGCCGCGCCGGGGGTGGAAGGCGCTGCAATCGCTGCAGTCGCAAGGTGTGCTGGCTACACTGGTGACCCATCACCGCAGAAGCCCCGAATGAGCACAGTGCCCGATCAACTCGATGTCTTGTCGCTGGGCGAAACCATGGCTCTGCTGGTGGCCCAGGAACCCGGGCCGCTGGACCAGGTGCAAACCTTCAGCAAGCGGCTGGCAGGGGCCGACAGCAACGTCGCCATCGGCCTGGCGCGCCTGGGTTTCAAGGTGGGCTGGATCAGCCGCGTGGGGGCCGACTCGTTTGGCAGCTACGTGCGCCGGACCATTGAAGCCGAAGGCGTGGACACCTCACAGGTGGAGGTGGACCCGAACCGCTCCACCGGCTTCATGCTCAAGTCGCGCAGCGTGGACGGCAGCGACCCGGCCATCGAGTACTACCGACGAGGCTCTGCCGCCAGCCAGCTGAGCGTGGCGCACCTGAAACCCGACTACGCACTCAAGGCGCGCCATGTGCACACCACCGGCATCACCCCGGCGCTGTCACCCGCGGCCCGCGAGCTGGTGGCCCACGCCATGACGACCCTGCGCAGCGCAGGCCGCAGCGTCTCGTTCGACCCCAACCTGCGCCCCAGTCTGTGGCCAGACACCGCGACCATGCGCGACACGCTGAACGACCTGGCCCGGCACGCCGACTGGGTGCTGCCCGGCATCGAGGAAGGCCGGCTGCTCACGGGCCAGCGCACCCCCACCGACATCGCCGCCTGGTACATCGACCGGGGCGCGAAAGCCGTGGTGGTGAAGATGGGTGCCGAAGGCGCCTACTTCCGCACCGCTGGCGGCGAACACGGCCAGGTTGCCGGCGTGCCCGTGCCCGTGGTGGTAGACACCGTAGGCGCTGGGGACGCGTTTGCAGTGGGCATCATCAGCGCCCAACTCGAAGGCCTGGCCTGGCCACAGGCCCTGCGACGCGCCAACTGGATTGCATCAAAGGCGCTGCAGGTGATCGGCGACATGGAAGGCCTGCCCACCAGAGCCGCGCTGACCGCCCAGGACATGGATTGAATCAAGGAACCCCATGCCGACCGCCCGTGCTGATCTCGGTGGTCGGCACTGGCGCTGGCCGATGTGCCCAGCCAGTTCCAGCACCTGCTCGATCCATTGGCCGGGGTGATCAAGGCCATCGTCGAGTGTTGAGCGACGGGGGGGTAACAAGCACGGCAAGCCCCTTCCAATGGCAATGGATTTGATGGAAGATGCCCGCTCTTATCTCAGAGAGGAGCACCCCATGGCATCAGCCCCCAACGCACTGAACTGGTTCGAGATCCCGGTGAACGACTTCCCGCGCGCCCAGGCCTTCTACGAGAAGGTGCTGGGCAGGCCCATCCCGCCCATGGAGATGGGTCCCACCATCATGGGCTTTTTGTCCGACGAATCCGCCGCCGCGGGTGGTGCCCTGGTCAAGGGTGAAGGCGCCACACCTTCCCAGACTGGCACCATGGTGTATCTGAACGGAGGCGACGACCTGGCGCCCATGCTGGCCAGGGTGGAGGGTGCGGGCGGGCGCATTGCCGTGCCCAAGACCGACATCGGCAACAACTTCGGCTTCTATGCCGTCTTCATCGACACCGAAGGCAACAAGGTGGGCCTGCATTCCATGGGTTGAGGCGCAGGCTCAGCAGCAACCTGGCACGCCAGGGGCTACCGGATCCCCGCCCGCAGGAAGCTCTGCACGAACTGACGCTGAAACAGCAGGAACGCCAGCAGCAGCGGTGCGCTGGAGATCAGCGTGGCGGCGTTGATGATGCCCCAGTCGATGCCCTGATCGGTGCCGGCGAACACCGACAGGCCCACCGTGAGCGGCCGTGTTTCCACCGAGTTGGACATGACCAGCGGCCACAGAAAGTTGTTCCAGTGGTGGCTGATGGAGACCAGTGCATAAGCCAGGTACACCGGCCGGGCCAGTGGCACATACACGCGCCACAACACCCCAAAGGTGCCGCAGCCTTCGATGCGCGCGGCCTCTTCCAGCTCCTTGGGCACCGTCTTGAAAGTCTGGCGCAACAGGAAAATGCCGAAAGCCGACGCCATGTAGGGCAAGGCCATGGCACTGAGCGTGTCCACCAGACCCAGCCGGTGCATGGTGCGGTAGTTCTCGACCAGCACCACATCAGGCATCACCAGCAGTTGCACCAGCACCAGCGCAAAGGCAATGTCTTTTCCGGGAAATTCAAACCGGGCGAACGCGTAGGCCGCCAGCGTGCACAGCACGATCTGTCCGGCCAGGATGGCCAGCACCAGCGCAGAGGTGTTGAGGAAGTAGCGCGGGAACGGCGCGGCGTTCCAGGCCTTGGCGAAGTTGTCTGTGGTCAGCGGCGCCAGCAGGTCGAAGCGGGCCGCAAACTCGGTGGGATGAATGGCCGACCACACGGCGTACAGCAGCGGCAGCAGCCACAGCAAGGCCAGCAGCCAAGCGCCCAGTGTGTTCAGTGCGTTGTCGAATCGGGTGGGGTTCAGCATGTTTTGGGCCTGTGGACGTTCACTGGTAGTGCGTTTTGCGTTCCAGCACACCAAACTGCAGCAGCGCAATCGCCGCAAGCACCAGCAGCAACACCACGGTCAGCGCAGCGGCGTATGACACATCCCAGAACTTGAAGCCCACCTCATAGATGTAGAACAGCAGCAACGAGGTCGCGTTGTCTGGCCCGCCGCGGGTGAGGATGAAGATGTGGTCGATCAACCGGAAGGCGTTGATCACAGCGTTCACCAGCACAAACAAGGTGGTGGGCATGAGCAGCGGGAACGTCACGCGCCAGAAGAACTGCCAGCGGTTGCAGCCCTCCAGCGCCGCCGCCTCGCGCAGTTCCGGCGACTGCTGCTGCAAGGCGGCCAGGTAAAAGACCATGAAGAAGCCGGCTTCCTTCCACACCGCCACGGCCATCACCGCACCCAGCGCGGTTTCCTTCGACCCCAGCCAGTTGTGGGGCGCCCCACCCCACAGGCTGCGGATCTGGTCCAGCAGGCCGTAGTCGGGCGTGTAGAAAAACAGCCAGATGTTGGCCACGGCGATCATGGGCAGCACCGTGGGCGTGAAGTAGGCCAGGCGCACCCAGCCCCGGCCCACCATCTGCCGGTTCACCCACAGCGCCATCAGAATGGCCAGCGCAATGGACGGCAGGATGGTGCCCAGCGCGTACCAGGCGTTATTGGTGAGCGCCGTCCAGAACACCGGGTCTTCCAGCAGCAGCTCGTAGTTCTCCAGCCCCACGAAACTGGCGGGCCGGTTGGGCCGTGGGGTGGTGAAGAAGCTGCGCCAGAGGGTGCCCAGCGCCGGGTAGTGTGTGAAACCCGCCAGCAGCACCGCCGCCGGCAGCAACAGCAGCCAGCCGGTGACGGATTGCCGACGGGTGTTCATGGGCACTTGACCTGGCCAGACGCGGTGAATCAGCGGTAGCGGCGCAGGATGCGGTCGGCTTCGCGCTGCGCGTCGCGCATCGCCATCTCAGGCGTCTTGCTGCCGGTGAGCGCGGCTTGCAGGCCGTCGTTCAGTGCCTTGGTCACGCGCTGGTTTTCGTGGGTGGAGAGTTCGGCCACGGCGTGCTTGAGCTGGTCACGCGCCACGGTGGGCGCCGGGAACTCGCCGAGGTACTTTTTCATGGTGTCGGTTTCCCACGATGCAGGCGTGACCGACACATAACCAGTGGCAATGGCCCACTTGGCTGCGCGCTCGGGCGTGGTGGCCCACTTCATGAACTTCACGGCGGCATCACGTTCGGCCGGGGTGGCCTTGTTCAGCACGTAGAAGTTGCCGCCGCCGGTGGGCGTGCCGCGTTGCTTGCCAGCGGGCAGCATCGCCACGCCAAAGTCGAACTTGGCGTTGGTTCGGATGTTGGTGAGGTTGCCGGTGGTGGTCCAGATCATGGCGGCCTTGCGCTCGAAGAAGTCCTTCGGCGTGGTGCCCCACTCCACCACGCCGCTTGGGTGGATCTGGTGCTTGCGGGAAAGGTCCACCCAGTACTGCAGCGCCTGCACCACCTCGGGTTTGTCGAAATAGGTTTCGGTGCCGGCGGCGTTCATCAGCTCCACACCGTTCTGTGTGGTGAAGGCCTGGAACAGCCAGTACGGGAAGCCGGACGACGGCACCTGCACGCCATAGGTGCTCACGTTGCCGGCGGCATCCTTCTTGGTGAGTTTCTGGCCCATGTCCACCAGTTCGTTCCAGTTCTGGGGCGGGCGGTTCGGGTCCAGGCCAGCTTCCTTGAAAAGGTCCTTGTTCCAGTACATGACGATGGTGGAGCGCTGGAACGGAATGCCCCAGGTCTTGCCGCCGGTCTGGCTGTTCTGCATGAAACCGGGGTAGAAGCTGTTCAACCACGCCTTGTCTTCGGGTGTCTTGAGCAGGTCGTCAATGGCCACCACCACGCCTTCGTCGATCAGGGTGTACATGTCGGTCGAGAGCATCACCGCGATGTGCGGTGCGTCGCCCCCCTTGGCGGCGGTGAGCACCTTGGTCACGGTGTCCTGGTAGCTGCCGGCGTACACCGGCTTGATCTTGATGCCGGGGTTTTCTTTTTCGAAGTCGGCGGCCATCTCGTCGATGATCTTGGTGACCGGGCCACCCACGGCCACGGGGTAGTAGAAGCTGAGTTCTTGCGCAGCCGCCGGCAATGAAATGGCGGCTGCGGCAATCAAGGCGCCGCTGAGGCGGCAAAGGTTGAGTTTCCAGGGTTTCACGGTGACGCTCCTGAGAGGGGTTGGTGGAAGGCGGCCAGGTGGCCACGGGGAAAAAGAAGGCAATGGCTACGCAGCAGACACGGGCGCTGGCGGAATGGCCATGCGCCGGCCCTCGTGGGAGTCGAACAGGTGCACCGCATCGGCATGCCAGGTCAGGCCAATCGACTCGCCGCGCTGCGGCGGGTGGGCCAGGGC
>PHCQ01000070.1 GCA_002840835.1 Betaproteobacteria bacterium HGW-Betaproteobacteria-16
CCCCTCCCGCCGAAGGCGAGAGAGGGGGGTGACGCGAAGCGGCGCGGGGGGTGATTCCTTCTACCTTCCGCCCATGATCGCGATGTAGTCCATCGCCCATTTGGAATAGGGCACGCAGGTGCCCTGGGTGGCGCACTTGCTCTGGGGGGTCTTCCAGAACTTGATCTTGTTCAGGTCGTCAAAGCCATTGACCTTGCAGAAGTCGCTGCCGCCGGGCGCCTTGGCCTTGCAGGCTGCCGGGGTGACGGGCACCGTGCCAAACCATTCGGCCAGCGGGGCCTGAAGCGCATCGCTGAGCTGGTGCTCCATCCACTGGTAGGCGCAGTTCACGTTCTTGGCGTTGACGTGCAGCATGGTGGTGTCGGCCCAGCCGGTGGCACCTTCCTTGGGCACCACAGAGGCAATCGGCTTCTTCTCGCCCTTGAGTGTGTTGACCATGAAGCCCCAGGAGCCCGAGGCAGCAATGCCTTCGCCCTTGAAATCATTCATCTGCACCGTGGCGTCGTGCCAGTAGCGGTGGGTCAGCTTCTTCTGGGCACGCAGCAACTCCAGCACCGCGGCGTACTGTTTTTCATTGAGTTCGTAGGGGTCCTTGATGCCCAGTTCGGGCTTCTTGGACATCAGGTAGAGCGCAGCATCTGCCATGTAGATGGCGCCGTCGTAGGCCTGCACACGGCCCTTGTTGGATTTGCCGTCGGGCAGGGTCTGCTCTTCGAACACCACCGACCAGGAGTCGGGCGCCGTCTTGAAGATGTCGGTGTTGTACATCAGCACATTGGGACCCGACTGGTAGGGCACGCCGTAGTGCTTGCCGTCCACGGTGTGCCAGGCAGCGTTCTGCAGGCGGGGGTCGATGTTCTTGTAGCTGGGCACCAGGCCCACATTCACTTCCTGCACCAGCTTGGAGGCGATCAGGCGCCCACTCGCGTCGCCGGAGGCGGTCACGATGTCGTGGCCGCCCGCCTTCATCAGGGCCACCATTTCGTCGGAGGTGGCGGCGGTCTTGACGTTGACCTTGCAGCCCGTGGCCTTTTCAAAGCTGGTGGTCCAGTCGTAGGCCTTGACGGTTTCGCCGCGTTCGATGTAGCCCGCCCAGGCAATGATGTTGAGTTGTCCTTCGCCCTTGCCGATGGCTTTGGGAGGAGCTGCGAAGCTGGAGGTGGCGGCGGCCACGGCCAGCAAACCGGTGAGAAGTGCGCGGGTTTGGGACATAGAGGACTCCTGAGGTGCATGGTTGAGGCACGCAGCTGCGAGCCCGACTGGCATCTTAGGTAGCGCCTCCACGCGGAGCCATACCGGGCAGACAATACAATCCATCGGAAAAACAGAAACCTTGCACCAAAAAGCACCTATCTAGTGGATTACCCTATGCCTCAAACCAGTGCATCGGTGTGTTTTCTCAATTGGTGATCCAAAAGAGTGCCTGAAACGACGAATTGACGCATGAGTACCTCGTTCAAGAGCATTCGGTATTTCATAGCGGTCGCTGAATCCGGCTCAATCTCGGCCGCCATTCATGAACTGGGCGTTTCGCAATCGGTGGTGTCCCAGGCCATTGCGCAGATGGAGGCGGATCTGGGCACCTTGCTGTTTGAGCGCCGGGCTCGCGGCATGTCACTCACCCACGCGGGTCACCAGTTTCTGCGCCATGCCCACCAGATCGATGTGGCCATGCGCAACGCACGCGATGCTCTGGCCTCGCGGCCGCACACCGTCACGGGCAGCCTCAACGTGGGCGTGACCAGCCTGATGGTGGGTTACTACCTGCCGTTCCTGCTGGATCGCTTTCGCCGGGTGTTCCCGCGCATCCAGGTGCAGATCACTGAAGACCGGGGTGACTACCTGGAACATCTGCTGATCAGTGGTGAACTCGACGTCGCACTGATCGTGGTCTCCCAGCTGCAAAACCGCCAGGCGCTGGAAACCGAAACCATCCTGCGTTCGGGCTGGCGCGTGTGGCTCCCCGTCAACCACCGGCTGGCCGGTGAGGAAAAAATCGAGGCCACCGAACTGGCCCGGCAGTCGCTCGTCTTGCTGCAGGTCGATGAACTCGGTGACGCCACCACCGCTTTGTGGAACGCAGGCGGTGTGGATCCCACGGTGCTGATTCGCACGTCGTCGGTGGAAGCCGTGCGCAGCCTGGTGGCCACCGGTGCGGGCTGTTCCGTGCTGCCCGACATGTTGTACCGGCCCTGGTCACTGGAAGGCGACCGCATCGAGGCACGGCCGCTCGCCCAGGGCCTGCCGCATCTGGAGGTGGGGCTGGCCTGGCGCAAGGGCGCCGTGCTGCCGGAATCGCTGAGCAACTTCCTCACGGCCGTGCGTCCCACGCTCGAAGGGCACGTGCTGGGCGGCGGTGCGCTGATCCGTTAAAGGCCTGATCGGCCGCGGGTATGGCCGGTTCGGCAGAGGGCAGGCCGGGCGATAATGGCAAGCTGTTCTGAACCCGCACGAAGCACCACCGACATGACCCGACCCGCCTCCGTTGCCGACATCCGCAAGACCTTCCTGGACTTCTTCGCCTCCAAGGGCCATACGGTGGTGGCGTCCAGCCCGCTGGTGCCGGGCAACGACCCCACGCTCATGTTCACCAACTCGGGCATGGTGCAGTTCAAGGACGTGTTCCTGGGCACCGACAAGCGCCCCTATGTGCGTGCGGCCTCGGTGCAGGCCTGCCTGCGCGCCGGTGGCAAGCACAACGACCTCGAAAACGTGGGTTACACCGCGCGCCACCACACCTTCTTCGAGATGCTGGGCAACTGGTCTTTCGGCGACTACTTCAAGCGCGAAAGCCTGAAATGGGCCTGGGAACTGCTGACCGAGGTCTACAAGCTGCCGGCCGAGCGCCTGCTGGCCACGGTGTACGAAGAGGATGACGAGGCCTACGACATCTGGACCAAGGAAATCGGTCTGCCGCCGGAACGCGTGATCCGCATCGGTGACAACAAGGGTGGGCGCTACAAGAGCGACAACTTCTGGATGATGGCCGACACCGGGCCTTGCGGCCCCTGCTCCGAAATCTTCTACGACCACGGCGATCACATCCCGGGCGGGCCCCCGGGCAGTCCCGAAGAGGACGGCGACCGCTTCATCGAGATCTGGAACAACGTGTTCATGCAGTTCAACATGGCCGAAGACGGCTCGGTCACGCCACTGCCTGCACCCTGTGTGGACACCGGCATGGGGCTGGAACGGCTGGCCGCCATCCTGCAGCATGTGCACAGCAACTACGAAATCGACATCTTCGATGCGCTGATCAAGGCCGCCGGCCGAGAGACCGGCACCACCGACCTGACGAACCCTTCGCTCAAGGTCATCGCCGACCACATCCGCGCCACGGCCTTCCTCATCAGCGACGGCGTGATTCCGTCGAACGAAGGCCGCGGCTACGTGCAGCGCCGCATCGTGCGCCGCGCCATCCGCCACGGCTACAAGCTGGGCCAGAAGACGCCGTTCTTCCACAAGCTGGTGCCGGATCTGGTGGCGCAGATGGGTGAGGCCTACCCGAACATGGCGGGTCAGGCACAGCGCATCACCGAGGTGCTCAGGGTGGAGGAAGAGCGCTTCTATGAGACGCTGGCCAATGGCATGGAGATTCTGGATGCGGCGCTGGCCGATGGCGCGAAGGTGCTGCCCGGTGACGTGGCCTTCAAACTGCACGACACCTATGGCTTTCCGCTGGACCTCTCGGCCGATGTATGCCGCGAGCGTGGCCTGACCGTGGACGAGGCCGGTTTCCACGCCGCCATGGAAGCCCAGAAAGCCAAGGGCCGTGCGGCTGGCAAGTTCAAGATGGACAAGGCGCTGGAGTACAGCGGTGCCGGCAATGCTTTCATCGGCTACGAGTCGCTGGAATCACCGGCCAAGGTGGTGGCGCTGTACCTGGACGGCACGGCGGTGGCCGAACTCAAGGCCGGTCAACAAGGGGTCGTGGTGCTCGACACCACCCCGTTCTACGCCGAGAGTGGCGGCCAGGTGGGCGACGAAGGCGTCATCACCAGCGGGTCTGCCCGTTTCTCGGTGGGCGACACGCAGAAGATCAAGGCCGACGTGTTCGGCCACCACGGCGCCATGGAGCAGGGCACGCTCGCCGTGGGCGACACAGTGACCGCCAGCGTGAACATGGACCTGCGCACCGCCACCGTGCGCAACCACAGCGCGACCCACCTGATGCACAAGGCCTTGCGTGAGGTATTGGGCGATCACGTGCAGCAAAAGGGTTCGCTGGTGAACGCCGAGCGCACCCGCTTCGACTTTGCGCACAACGCGCCCTTGACTGATGTCCAGATCCGCGAGATCGAAGCCCGCGTGAACGCCGAAGTGCTGGCCAACGTGCCCACGCAGGCGCGCCTGATGGACATCGAGGCGGCCCAGAAGACCGGGGCAATGATGCTGTTCGGCGAGAAGTACGGAGAAACCGTGCGCGTGCTCGATATCGGCGGCAGCCGCGAACTGTGCGGCGGTACCCACGTGCAGCGCACAGGCGACATTGGCCTGTTCACCATCGTGGCCGAAGGGGGTGTCGCAGCAGGCGTGCGGCGTGTTGAAGCAGTCACCGGGATGAACGCGCTGACCTACATGCAGGACATGGAAGCCACACTCGGTGGCGTGGCCGGCGCGCTGCGGGTGGTTCCCAGCGAGGTGCCGGCGCGTGTCGGGGCTTTGCTGGAGCAACTGCGCGAAACCGAGAAGGAAGTGGCTGCGCTGAAGGGTCGCCTGGCGTCGGCGCAGGGCGACGAACTGGTGTCACAGGCGACCGATGTCAATGGCATCCAGGTGCTGGCTGCCACGCTTCAGGGTGCCGATGCCAAGACCCTGCGTGACACCATGGACAAGCTCAAGGACAAGCTCAAGAGCGCCGTGATCGTGCTGGCGGCGGTCGATGGCGACAAGGTACAGCTCGCAGCCGGCGTGACCGCAGACAACGTCGGCAAGGTCAAGGCCGGTGAACTGGTCAACTTCGTGGCCCAACAAGTGGGCGGCAAGGGCGGCGGCAAGCCCGACATGGCCATGGCGGGCGGCACCGATGCGTCGGGTCTGCCCAAGGCACTGCAGTCCGTGCAGGGTTGGGTGAAAGAACGGCTCTGAGCTTCGGCACCGCCTGCGGTCGCTGAGGGGAGATCAATCGGGCCAGCTCAGGGTTTGCTGGCTTTCGAAGTGCCGCAGCGCACCGGTGAGTGGGTCCGTGAAGCGGATGGCCTGGGCCAGCAGGCGCAGCGGGTTGGCGAAATCTTCGGCTTCGTCTGGCCCGCGCAGAACGCGTGGATAGAACTGGTCGCCCGCAATGGGCAGGCCCAGCGCGTACATGTGAACGCGCAACTGGTGGCGCTTGCCGGTGACCGGCTTCAGGGCGTAGCGCGCCCATTCACCCCGCCGTTCCAGCAGATCGATGCCGGTTTCGCTGTTGGGCTCGCCAGCGGCTTCGGTCATGCGAAAGAAGGCGCCGTCTTCTTCAACAATGCGGCTGCGTCGCTCCACAGGCCAGCTCAGGCCGTCTTCAAATGGCGCGATCGCTTCGTAGGTTTTGGCGACGGTCCGATCGCGGAACAACGCCTGGTAGGCCGCTCTGTCCTGAGGGCGCAGGCTGAACACCACCAGGCCGGCGGTTTCGCGGTCGATGCGGTGGATGGGGCTCAGCGTGTCGATGCCCAGCCGGTTTTTCAGTCGCACCAGCAGGCTTTGCTGCACGTAGCGCCCCGTGGGCGTGACGGGCAGGAAGTGGGGCTTGTCGGCCACCAGCAGGTGGTCGTCCTGGAAGAGCACGGCTTCCTGGAAAGGCACGTCCGGCTCGTCTGGCAGGTGACGGTAGTAGTAGACCCTGGCGCCCGGAAGAAAGGGTGCGTCAGGCTGCAGGGCCTGGGCCGATGCATCGAGCACCTCACCTCGGACCATGCGCTCGTGCCAACTGGCCCGTCCGACGGCCGAAAGGCGGTCGGCCAGAAAGTCCAGCACCGTGCTCCAGGTGGCTGTCTTGTCGGGGGGCAGAGCCACGCAACTTGGCGACACGCCGTTACGCGTCGGGATGAGGGAACTCCGGCTGGGGCGGGCCACTGTCGGGGGCGTGTGGCCCTGGTTCAGGTGCGCCGGAACACCAGGTCCCACACACCGTGGCCCAGCTTCAGGCCCCGGTTCTCGAACTTGGTGAGTGGGCGGTAGTCTGGTTTGGGCACATAGCCATCGCTGCCAGAAGGCGCCGTGTTGACCAGCAGGGGTTCGGCGCTCAGCACCGACAGCATTTGCTCGGCATAGGGTTGCCAGTCGGTGGCCAGGTGCAGGTAGCCACCGGGTTTGAGGTGGCGCGCCAGACGGTTGACGAAAGGTGACTGGATCAGGCGGCGCTTGTGATGGCGGCTCTTGTGCCAGGGGTCCGGGAAAAAGATGTGCACGCCGTCCAGGCTGTTTTCGCCCAGCATGTGGTCCAGCACCTCCACCGCATCGTGGCGCACGATGCGGATGTTTTTCAGTCCTTCGTCCCCGGCCAGCTTGAGCAGGGCGCCCACGCCGGGTTCGTGCACTTCGCAGCACAGGAAGTTGTCTTCCGGGCGAACACGGGCGATGTGTGCCGTGGCCCCGCCCATGCCGAAGCCGATCTCCATGACCAGAGGCGCCCGCCTGCCAAAGGCAGCATCTACGTCCAGTGGCTGCGGCGCGTAGGGCAGCAGATAGTGAGCGCTGTAGAGTTCGTAGGCTCGCGCCTGTGCAACGGTGGTTCGCCCGGCCCGCAGCACATAGCTCTTGACGACGCGCATGTAGGTGCCCGGAGGGGGCCCGGGTTTTTTGGCTGGGTTGGCGACGGCCGTGGTCTCGGCGTTCTGAGTGGTGTCTTCGGTCATGGCGTTCACGGAATGCGGTGGGAGATTTTAGGTGGCTGCACGTTTGCAGGCTTTGAACTGCTCCACGCCAACACCGCGTGACAAGCTGTGCAGCAATTCACGGACCGCGCCGCTTGCACCATTGGGCGCCGATGAGCGGTCGAATTGGTCGCGCCAATGCCCTTGGCATCAGGGTAAGTCCGCGTAGGATGAAACAAATACTTTCAAGTAATGCAAAGCGGCGTGAGATCCACGCCGTTTGCCATTTATGAGCCGACCATCACCATGACCGACTTTTCCTCGCGCTCCTCAGGCATCACCCGACGCAACTTCACCCGCCTGGCCGCCAGCGCCGCTGTGCTGGGTGCACCGGTGCTGCACGCCCAGACCAACAACCGCATCCTGCTGGGCCAGTCTGCCGCATTCACCGGCGCCGCAGCCCAGCTGGGTATCCAGTTCCATGCCGGCGCCAAGCTGTTCTTCGACCAGATCAATGCCCAGGGTGGCGTGAACCAGTCGCGCGTCGAGATCATGCAGCTGGACGACGGCTATGAGCCGGATCGCTGCGCAGCGAACACCACCAAGCTCATCAACGAAGACGTGTTTGCCCTGTTCGGCTACATCGGGACCCCCACCAGCGTGGTCGCCCTGCCGCTGGCCACCACCGCGCAGGTGCCTTTCGTGGCACCGTTCACAGGCGCCATGGGCCTGCGCCAACCATTCAACCGCATGGCGTTCCATCTTCGCGCTTCGTACAACGACGAAACCGCCCTGATCGTGCGCAACCTCACCAACCTGGGCATCAACCGGGTGGCGGTGTTCTATCAGAACGACGCCTATGGGCGCGCCGGACTGGACGGCGTGACCCTGGCCCTTGCCGAGCGGCGTCTGGAGCCGGTGGCGGTGGCCACGGTGGAACGCAACACAGTGGAAGTGGCACAGGCGGTGGCCACGCTCAATGCCGCCAAACCGCAGGCGGTGGTGCAGATCAGTGCCTACAAGTCGTGTGCTGCCTACATTCGCGCGGCCCGTGCGGCAGGCTACGGGGGGTCGTTCTACAACGTGTCCTTCGTCGGTACCCAGGCCCTGGCCGATGAGCTCGGCAAGGATGGAGCGGGTGTGGTGGTCTCGCAGGTGATGCCTACGCCGTACCGCACCACCCAGCCCATCACCCGCGAGTTCCTTGAGGCGGTGGCCAAGGGGGGCAACAAGGTGCAGCCCAACTTCTCCAGCATGGAAGGCTTCCTGGCGGCACGGCTGTTCACCGAAGGCCTGCGTCGCGCGGGCGCTCGGCCCACGCGGCAGAGCTTCATCTCCGGCATGGAGGCCATTGGCGATCAGTCGTTCGGGGGCTTTTCGGTGTCGCTGAGTCCCACTGACCACGTGGCTTCCAGCTTTGTGGAACTCTCCATGCTCACCGGGGACGGCAAGGTCCGTACCTGATTGTCAGACGGAGCGGGGGCGGTCAGCCCCAGCGCTCTCGCCAGACCTGCACCCAGCGAGAAAGCAGTTCAGGCACCTGTTCCATCGCCTGTGGCAATTCCAGGCATTGCGCGGCTTGATTGAGTGTCGCAGCAGGATCCGACAGGTCGAGTGCGGTGGCGCCGGTCTGTTTGCTCAGCTTGTCGCCGCGCGTGTCGCGGACCAGCGGGGTGTGCAAATAGCTCGGGGTTGGCAAAGACAGGGCCTGTTGCAGCAGGATCTGTCGCGCCGTGTTGTCGGCCAGGTCCTCGCCCCGCACCACAGCGTTGATGCCTTGTTCGGCGTCGTCCACCACCACAGCCAACTGATAGGCCCAGAGGCCGTCTGCACGCAGCAGCACAAAGTCGCCCACCTCGCGGTCCACGTCCTGCGCCTGTCGCCCCAGACGCCGGTCGGTCCATTCCACCCGCGAAGCACCGGCTTCGCACAGAAAGCGCCACGCCCGCGGCGGCCGTCCTTGCAGGCCGCCCCGCTCAGGTCGGCAGGTGCCGGGGTAGACCGCAGCCTGGTGGCGTTCGCGCGGCTGTCCCATTGCCCGCATGGCCAGTTCGATGTCTTTGCGGGAGCAGGCGCAAGAGTAGGCGCGGTTGCCATCGATGAGTTGCTGGAGTGCCGCCTGGTAGAGGGCGCTGCGCTTCGATTGCCACACCACGGGTTCATCACTGACCAGGCCACAGGCGGCCAACTGCTGCAGCAGGAAGGTGTCCGCACCCGGCACACACCGGGGCGTGTCCACATCTTCCATGCGCACGAGCCACTGGCCACCGTGTGCGCGGGCGTCCAGCCAGCTCGCAAGGGCCGCCACGAGCGACCCGGCATGCAAGGGACCGGTTGGGGAGGGGGCAAAGCGGCCCCGGTAGGCTTGGTTGGTGAGAGCGTTTCTGGCACTCACTGGACTACCCTCCGTGCTGCGGGGTGAGCGCTTTCGGGACGGCCGGGCGGCGTTTCATGGGGGGTTGAACGACCGCAGACCGGCTGTGCGCGACCCCGCTGGCTGCTTTCAGGCCATTGCCAGTGCCAGTTCCAGCCCGGAGACAAAGGCGTCTTCCACCCGGTGTCCCAGGCACCAGTCGCCGCAAAGGCCCAGCCCCAAGTTTGCGTCCATCAGGTATGGCTTGCCCAGGGGTATCTGGGTCTGAGCGAAGCGCCAGCGGTGCACCACCGCGTGGGTGGGCGTCGCGCGAATACCGGTGATCTCTGCGAAACCCTTGAGCATTTTCGCCTTGACCCGCTCGCCGTCGTCTTCCAGGTGTTTGGCAGACCAGGCCGGGCTGGCCTGGATGGTCCAACGCTCGATGGGTTCGCGCCCGGGCTTGCTGGATTCGCGGGCCAGCCAGCTGATGCGGTGGTGCGTGCTGCGCGCCGCGTTCCACTGGGGCCCCAGGTGGGGCAGGCCGGGCTGCATCGCCTGGGGGTAAGCGACCATCAAAGTCCAGCAGGGCGCCACGTGCACGGGTGCCAGTGCCTTGCGCAATTCTGGCGCCAGGCCCGACGAGCGCAAGAGGTCGTGCGCCTGGGGGTGCGGGATAGCGAGCACCACGCGGTCAAAACCGCCCAGCACGCGCAGACCTCCTGCGTTGTCTTCTGTGCGGACCTGCCATTGCTGTGGGTGCAGGGCATCGCGTTCAATCTGCGTGGCCCGCGTCTCAAGCAAGGTGGTGGCACTCAGGTTCCCATGCTGGTCGGGCCTGAGCAGGGGTTCCGCCCACAGACTCACCAGGGCGTTCATGCCGGGCGACGCCACAAAATGCGGTTCGGTGGGTGGTGGGGCGCTCGCGAGCACATGGCCGAATTCGTCCAGCACGCGCACGGTGCTCGCACTCCACGGTCGAACCACCTGGGTGGCGTTGCTGCGCAAGGCCTTCTCGAAGCGCGGGTCGCGCACAGTGAAGTACTGCGCGCCATGGTCGAAGCCACCGAATTCGGTGCGCCGCGTCGCCATGCGCCCGCCGAACCCCCTGCTTTTTTCCAGCAGCGTGACCCGATGACCCGCCTGCACCAGCGTGCGGGCGCAAGCGACACCGGCCATGCCCGCCCCAACGACAACGATGTTCAACGGCAGGGCCGCAGCCGGAGGTTTGGACTTGCGGGTCGTGGCGGTGTTTTTCATGGTGCGTTCTGCGGTGGAGGGCAAGGAGTGAAACCGACTGTAGCAGCCTGCTCATCCATACAAACCCCGATGGCGTCAAATCTGATGGTGGTTGTTGAGCAATGCGGCTCGTGTGGTGGGGTGTTGCAGCCGGTCAAGCCACCAGCGAAGCGCACGCCCTGTGTCGCCTGCGCTGCGAGGCTGTCGCCATGCATAGGCGAGCCGGATGGAGCTGGTGGGTCGTTCCACCTTCTTGACAATGAGCCGACCCGCATGAATGAAGGGTTGGGCCATGGCCAGCGGCAGGAAGCCGGCGCCCAGTCCTCGCAACTGGGCCTCGAGTTTGTGCTGCATGGTGGGCACGGTGAGCACGTCCTGCCCGGGCACCAGGTTGTGCGTGACGCCATTGCCCCGCTGCGTGCTGTCGGCCACCGCAACGGCCCGGTACTGGGCGCGCTCTTCGTCGCACAGGCTGTGGGGGACACTGGCCAGCGGGTGGTGGGGCGCCACCGCGAAGACGAACATCATCGAACCCAGGGGAGCAGACTGGATCTCGGGCAGCGCGAGTTCGTGGGTGACGCCTAGCGCGATGTCGGCCTGGCCACTCTGCAGCGCTTCGATCGTGCCGGAAAGCGTTTCCGCGCGGATCTTCACGCGGGTTGGCGCGCTCTCTGCATAGAAAGCCTCGCAAAGTTCGAACAACGTGGTGCGCGAGATCACGGCGTCGGCCGCGAGCGTCAGCTCCGGCTCCCAGCCTGTGGCCACGCGTTTGACCCGCTGCGCCACGGCATCGAGTTCGTTGAGCAGATATTGGCCCGAGCGCAGCAGCTCGGCACCGGCGGGCGTGAGCACCGCGCGGCGGGCGCTGCGGTCGAACAGCAGCACATCCAGTGCATCTTCGATCTGGCGCACGCGGTAGGTGAGGGCGCTGGGCACCATGCCCAGTTCGCGAGAGGCGGCGGCCATGCTGCCGAGGCGGGCCACGGCTTCAAGCAGACCGAGGTTTTCCGGGGAAAGGGCGGCGCGGGGTGAGGAAGAAGCCATGTCTGGAGCCTTCGATGATTCAATTCATTTGAATGATGCCATCAAAACCGTGCAGTCCGGCAGATGGGCGTGAGGTTCAGAATTGTTCCCACGACACGCCGAATCGATGGATGCGGCAATCCACTCCCCAATTGGAAAGGAACACGCCATGATGAAGATCCGCCGCTCTGAAGCCCGTGGATATGCCGACCACGGCTGGCTCAAGAGTTTTCATTCGTTTTCGTTTGCAGAGTACTTTGACTCCGTCTGGATGGGCTGGGGCAATCTGCGTGTGATCAATGAAGATCGCATCGCGCCAGGCACTGGTTTCGGCACCCATGGTCACCGCGACATGGAAATCATCAGCTATGTGCTGCAAGGCAATCTGGCGCACAAGGACAGCATGGGCAACGTCAAGGGCATTCCGCCCGGCGACGTGCAGCGCATGAGCGCCGGCAGCGGCGTGCGGCACAGCGAATTCAATCACGCGCCTGACCAGACCACGCACTTCCTGCAGATCTGGATTGAACCGAACGTGACCGGCATTGAACCGGGCTACGAACAGAAGAGCTTCGGCCCGGATCAGAAGCGCGGCAAACTGCGTCTGGTCGCGTCCAACGGAGGTGCTGAAGGGTCGGTGCACATCAACGCCGATGCGTCGATGTACGCGGGCCTGTTTGATGGCACCGAAGAAGCCCGCATCGAACTGAACCCGGCACGCAAGGCCTATGTGCATGTGGTGCGCGGAGAGATTGACGTCAATGGTGAGACGCTCAAGAGCGGAGATGCCGCCGTGCTGGCCGAAGAAGGGCAGCTCCATCTGGCGAACGCCAAAGACGCAGAAGTTCTGGTTTTTGACCTCGCCGCCTGATTCCTTTCAACCCGTTTCATATCCAAGGAAATTCTCATGAACACGTTGCAAAATCCCCTGGCCCTTGTGTCTCGCCTGTTGCTGGCTGCCTTGTTCCTGCCCGCCGGCCTCAGCAAGATCGGTGGCTTTGAAGGCACCGCCGGCTACATCGCGTCTGTCGGTCTGCCCATGCCGACGGTGGGCGCGGCCGTGGCCATCGCGGTGGAGGTGCTGGGAGCCGTGGCCTTGATCCTGGGCCTGGGCACCCGGTGGGCTGCGCTGGCACTGGCCGCGTTCACGCTGGTGGCTTCGTTCTTCTTCCACAACTTCTGGGCCATGCCGGCCGAGCAGCAGATGATGCAGCAGCTCATGTTCATGAAGAACATCGGCGTGGTCGGTGGCCTGCTCGCGCTGGTCGCATTCGGTGCAGGTGCGTTCAGTCTGGACGCCCGCCGCAAGGCCTGATTCATCTCAATGGTCCAGACCGAACGGCAGGGCAACTGAGCATGTGTGGTGCCGAACTGATGGCCCGTCGCGCGGTGCATTCCGTGGTCGACATGCCGTTGCACCGATTTGACGACAAGACCTGGGCCCACATGTTCCATCCGGAACACCTGGGCCTGGTCGATCCGTTCATCGGTGTCGATGCTTTTCACATGCCGCAGAATTTTTTTCTGCCGCATCCGCACGGCGGCATGAGCGCAGTCACCCTGTTGCACGACGACTCGCCAGGCGGCGTGGTCAACCGCGATTCCCTGGGGGACCACAGTGTGATCGCCCCCGGTGATCTGCACTGGACCCAGGCCGGCCGCGGCATCGTGCACGAAGAAGCCCCCAGCCAGCCCGGTCAGCCGGCGGTGGGTCTGCAGATCTTTGTGAACATGGCGCGCGCTCACAAACAGAGCCCTGCCGGCGTGTTCAAGGTGGCAGGACCGAACATGCCAGTCCTGGAGCAGGATGGCGTTCGCGTGAAGGTCGCAGCCGGCCGGTTCAGGGGTCTGGCTTCACCCATCAATGGCAACCCTGCCTGGGTAACCCCGGTGGACCTGCTGGATGTGCAGATGCAGGCGGACGCCACGTTCGAGTGGCCGATCGAACATGCGAAGAACGGCTTTGTCCTTGTGCTGGCAGGCACGTTGAAAAGCGCCGAACATGCCACGACCGCGCCCCAGGCCCTTGTGTTGTCACCCGCACAGAGGGGCGATGCGGGTCAGGGTATGGTGACGCTGGAAGCCGGTGACCAGGGCGCGCACGCCGTGTGTTTTTCAGGCCTGCCACTGCGCGAACCTGTGGTGCCGTATGGCCCGTTCGTCGGCAATTCAAGGGAAGACATCGCGGCCTATGCCCGGGCCTTCCAGAGCGGTGCCATGGGTGAGCTGAGCGCTTCATTCGCTCGCTGAATTTGTTTGAACCTCGCAGAAGATTTTTCTTCCATCCTGCAAACCTGTGCGCCCGGTCAACCCTTGGGCGCCACCTTCAAGGAGTTTTTTGAATGGCAAAAGTTGTCGTGGTTTACCACTCGGGGTACGGTCACACCCAGCGCATGGCCCAGTCGGTGGCACAGGGCGCCGACGCCGAACTCATCGCCATCGACGCAGATGGCAACCTGCCTGATGGCGGCTGGGACGCCCTGGACGCGGCCGACGCCATCATCATGGGCTCGCCCACCTACATGGGCTCCGTGAGCTGGCAGTTCAAGAAATTCGCCGATGCTTCCAGCAAGCCCTGGTTCGCCCAGAAGTGGAAGGACAAGATTGCCGCCGGATTCACCAACAGCGCCGGCATGAACGGTGACAAGTTGAACACCCTCACCACCTTGTTCACCCTGGCAATGCAGCACGGCATGATCTGGGTAAGCCAGGGCCTGATGCCCAGCAACACCAAGGGCGCCCAGCGAAACGACGTGAACTACCTCGTCAGCTACAGCGGCGCCATCGCCCAGAGCCCGTCCGATGCAGGCGCCGGTGACATGCTGCCTGGTGATCTTGAAACCGCCCGCCTGTTCGGTGAGCGGGTGGCCGCTGTGGCGGCAAAATTCAAGGACTGATCCTTGGGTCAGCCCCCCTCGGGGGGCAGCGCGATCCGGCGCCGGGCCGCCCCAAGCCGGATCAGCCCCCTCGGGGGCAGCGACCCGCGCAGCGGTGGAGCGTGGGGGTAAGCGAACCCACCGCCGGGCCGCCCCAAGGTGGGTTCAGCCCCCTCGGGGGGCAGCGACCCGCGCAGCGGCGGAGCGTGGGGGCATGGCCTTACCATCGGGGCCTATGAAGATCCTGAGCATCATCCCCTGGACAGACTGGCTGGCGCTGGTCTGCTTTTTTGTCCTGTGGATTGGCTACGCCTGGTTCGCAAAGGTGTGGGGTCGCAAGCGAGGTTCGCTGATACAGACCACCAACCGGTACCGGGGCTACTGGATGCTGCAGGCCACCGCGCGCGATCCGCGCATGCTGGATGGCCTCATCACGCAAGCACTCTCCAACACCCCGACCTTCTTTTCCTCCACGTCCATTCTGGTGATCGGTGGTCTGTTTGCATTGCTGGGCACCACCGACAAGGCCACCGAGCTCATGAGCGAGATCCCGTTCGCACAGACGACGACGCTCGTGGTGTTCGAGTTCAAGATCCTGGTCCTGGTCTCGATCTTTGTTTACGCCTTTTTCCGCTTCTCCTGGTGCATGAGGCAGTACACCTTTGTGGCCCTGGTGATCGGCTCCATGCCTTCTCCCAAGGAATTTGAATCCGGCAAGTTCGACCGGCAACGCTACGCCGAACGTGCCTCAGCCATGGTGGGCGCTGCGGCCGAAACCTTCAACGATGGCCTGCGGGCCTACTACTTCTCTTTTGCCGCGCTGGCGTGGTTCGTTTCGCCTGTGGCCATGGTGGTCGCCACGCTGGCTGTGGTCGCCATTCTGTACAGCAGGGAGTTCCGTTCGGAAGTGCTCAGCATCTTGAAAGACGACGTAAAACCGCCCATTTGAGGCTACTTTGGAACGGTGCGGCTCCTAAAATGGCCGGATGTTCATACACCTGCGCCTGCACACCGAATTCTCCGTCGTCGACGGCACCAACCGCATCGATGACACGGTGGCCGCCGCTGCCGCCGATGGCCAGCCCGCCCTGGCCATCACCGATCTGAGCAACCTGTTCGGCGCGGTCAAGTTCTACAAGGCCGCACGCTCGGCCGGCGTGAAGCCGCTGCTGGGCGCAGAGGTGATGCTGCAAGGCTTCAGCGACGAAACCCCAGGCGCCATGCCCGGCAGCCACCAGCCTGCGGCGCCGCGTGTCGTGCTGCTGGTGCAAGACAACCAGGGCTACCTGAATCTTTGCGAACTGTTGGCCCGTGCCTGGACGCGCAGCGGTGCGCGTGGGGTGGCGCTGGTCCAGCGCGAGTGGCTGGAGGAGCTGAACGCGGGTCTGCTGCTGCTCTCAGGAGCTCAGGCCGGGCCGGTGGGCCAGGCGCTGATCCAGGGCGACGCCCAGCGCGCAGCCGATCTGGCGCTGCAGCTTGCCGGCCTGTTCCCGCACCGGTTCTATCTGGAGCTGCAACGCGCTGGCCGCACCGACGACGAACGCCACGTGATCGCTGCCGTGCAGCTCGCGGCGCGCCTGCACCTGCCGGTGGTGGCCACCCATCCGGTGCAGTTCCTCGAGCCCGACGACTACGAATCGCACGAGGCGCGGGTCTGTATCGCAGACGGCGAAATCCTGGGCAACAGCCGGCGCGTGCGACGCTTCACCCGCGAGCAGTATTTCAAGAGTGCGCAGCAGATGCAGGCGCTGTTCGCTGATGTACCGTCTGCGGTGGCCAACACACTGGAGATCGCCAAGCGCTGCAACCTCACGCTGGTGCTGGGCAAGCCGCAGCTGCCCGACTTTCCCACTCCGCTGGTCGACGGCGTGCCCATGCCGATGGCCGACTTCTTCCGGCAATCGTCGTTTGAGGGTCTGGAAGAACGGCTGGCCCATCTGTACCCCGACGCGGCCAAGCGCGACGCCGAGCGCCCGCGCTATGTGGAACGCCTGGAGTTCGAGATCAACACGATCCTGAACATGGGTTTCCCGGGCTACTTCCTGATCGTGGGCGACTTCATCAACTGGGCCAAGAACAACGGTTGCCCTGTGGGGCCGGGTCGGGGTTCGGGCGCCGGTTCGCTGGTGGCCTATGCGCTCAAGATCACCGACCTCGACCCGCTGCAATACAACCTGCTGTTCGAACGGTTCCTGAACCCGGAGCGGGTGTCCATGCCCGACTTCGACATCGATTTCTGCCAGACCAACCGCGACCGCGTGATCGACTATGTGAAGGACAAGTACGGCAAGGACGCTGTGAGCCAGATCGCCACCTTCGGCACCATGGCCGCGCGCGCCGCCATCCGCGACGTGGGCCGCGTGCTCGACTTTTCCTACGGCTTTTGCGACGGCATCTCCAAGCTGATCCCGAACAAGCCGGGCATGTCGGTCACGCTGCAGTACCCTCCCGTGCCCAAGAAGGAAGGCGACAAGAACAACTACGCCATCGAGATGGAGCCGGTGCTGGCCGAGCGCATCCAGAAGGAAGACGACGTCAAGACCTTGATCGAGCTGGCGCAGAAGCTCGAAGGCATGACGCGAAACATCGGCATGCACGCCGGTGGCGTGCTGATCGCGCCGGGCAAGCTCACCGACTTCTGCCCGCTCTACATGCAGCCCGGCAGCGACTCGGCCGTGAGCCAGTACGACAAGGACGACGTGGAGGCCGTGGGCCTGGTGAAGTTCGACTTTCTGGGGCTGGCCACGCTCACCATTCTGGAGATCGCACGCGAGTTCATCGTCAAACGCCACCAGGGCAAGGAAAATTTCCGGTTTGAGGACGTGCCCCTGGACGACCAGCGCGTGTACGCGCTGTTCTCGCGCGGGCAGACCGAATCGGTGTTCCAGTTTGAAAGTCGCGGCATGCAAGGCATGCTCAAAGACGCCAAGCCCAGCCGGCTTGAGGACCTGATCGCGCTCAACGCCCTGTACCGGCCGGGCCCCATGGACCTGATCCCCAGCTTCGTGGCGCGCAAGCACGGGCGCGAACCCATCGAGTACCCGCACCCGCTGGTGGCTGACATGCTCAGCGAGACCTACGGGATCATGGTCTACCAGGAGCAGGTGATGCAGACCGCCCAGATCCTGGGCGGTTACTCGCTGGGCGGCGCCGACATGCTGCGCCGGGCCATGGGCAAGAAGAAGGCCGAGGAGATGGCCGAGCACCGGGAGATCTTCCGCGCCGGTGCGGCCAAGAACGGCATCACGCAGGAAAAGGCCGACGAAGTTTTCGACCTGATGGAGAAGTTCGCGGGCTACGGCTTCAACAAGTCGCACGCTGCTGCCTACTCGCTGCTGGCCTACCACACGGGCTGGCTCAAGGTGCACTACACGGCCGAGTTCTTCTGCGCCAACATGACCGTGGAAATGGACGACACCGACAAGCTCAAGGTGTTGTTTGAAGACGCGCAGAAGATGGGCATCAGCTTCGAGGCGCCAGACGTCAACCGCGGCTTCCACCGCTTCGAGCCCATCACCGACAAGTCCATTCGCTACGGCCTGGGCGCCATCAAGGGCACGGGCCAGCAGGCCATCGAGGCCATCGTGGCCGCACGTGAAGGCCGGGGCGAAGGCCCCGCCGGGCAAGAGAGCGGCCCGTTCAAGAGCCTGTTCGACTTCTGCCGCCGTGTGGACCGCACACGGCTGAACAAACGCACCGTGGAGGCACTCATCAAGGCGGGCGCCTTTGATTCACTGCACCTGAACCGCGCCGAGGTGCTGGCGTCGGTAGAGCGGGCCTTCGACTTCGCTGCGGCCCAGCAGGCCAATGCCAACCAGGGCGGCTTGTTCGACCTGATGGGGGGTGACGACCACGGCTCCAGCACCCAGGAACCCGACCTGGTGTCCATGGTGCCCTGGGGTATCAAGGAGCGGCTCACGCTGGAAAAAACCGCGATCGGTTTTTACTTCTCCGGCCATCTGTTCGACGAGGTGCAGCGCGAAGTGAGGCGCTTTGCCCGCACCGAACTCGCCGACGTGAAAGAAAGCCGCGACCCGGTGATCCTGGCCGGCATCGTCACCGACTTCCGCGTCATCAACGGTCAGCGCGGCAAGCTGGCCCTGTTCAAGCTGGACGACAAGACCGCCGTGCTCGAAGTCAGCGCCGATGAAAACCTCATCAACCTCCACCGCAATGCGCTCAAGGAAGATGAACTCATCGTGGTGCAGGCCGTGGCCCAGCCCGACCGCTTCTCCGGCGGCCTGCGACTGAAGATCCAGCACATCTGGGATCTGGCCGCGGCCCGCTGCCGCTTTGGCAAATACCTGCGGGTGGCTGTGAACGGACAGGCGCCTTCCATCGCCGAGCTGGTGCGCGAGTTCCCACCCAAGCGCGAAGTCACCGATCAGGGCGAGCTTCTGCGTGGCCTGCCTGTGCGCCTGGCCTTGCAGCGCCCCGGTGTGCAGTGCGAACTGCAGTTGGATGATCGAGCCCTGTTTTTCCCTACGGATGCCGCTTTGGCGAGCTGGATGGCGCAAGCGCACGGGCAGCAGGCTGAGATCGTGTTTGACTGAGGCCGATTGGGTCAGGGATTGATGACAAAGCACCAAAAAGGTGCTGTAGTGCCGTGAAATAGCGCATGGGTGAGCTGGCACCCGCTCAATTTGGCGATGGGGCGGTCGATATTTTCGTAAACCATGAAACTGCAACACAAAGCCTGGGTGCTGATATTGCTCGTCGTTGCACTTTGCGCCGGCGGGGCCATGCTGGGCGCGCGCTACATCGTCACCGAGTCATTTGAACGCCTGGAAGCCGACCGCGCGGCCACGGAAGGCGAGCGCGCCCGCCGTGTGCTGGATCAGCAGGTGCAGGCGCTGAGTGCCACGGCGCGCGACTACGCATTCTGGGTCGACGCGGTGGCGTATGTGCTGGGGCAGAAGCCCGAGTTCATGGACGACAACTTCGACACCGAAAATCTGGGGTACTTGGGCATTTCCGAAGTGCTGGTGCTCGATGCGAAGGGCAACACCCTGTCAACCGTGGCTCGTGTGGGAGACGAAGAACTGGGCGAAGTCGCTGAAGACCGGGTGGGCGCCCTGCGCGATCTGATGATGCCCGTGCTCGCTGGCGGCGATGTCAAAGCCTTTCTGAAGACCCTTCGCGTGGTCGATGGTCAACTCGAGGTGGTGGTGGGTGCTGCGGTACACCGGCCGGACGAAAAGAACCCGGTCGCAGTGGGGGCCATCGTGATGGTGCGCCGTTTCGATGAGGCCGCCGTGGAAAGCCTGGCCAATGTGTTGATGATGCCGACACGCCTGTCGTTGCTCGAACCAGGACACAGGGGACCACTGGCGCATCTGGAGCCCGGAAACGCCGATCACGATGATTTGCACGCGGTGCTCATCGACCAGCAAGGCCAGCCTGTGGCCGAGCTGGTGATTGAGCTCGACAGGCGCCTGCAGCAGCAGGCAGAAACGCTTGCCTGGGCGGCCATGATGCTGACAGGACTGGCGGGTCTGCTGGCCAGCGTGTTGCTGGTCGTCTTGCTGGACCGCATGTTGTTGCGCCGGGTCCAGGACCTGCACGACGATCTGAAGGCCATCACCGAAGGCGACCTCACCGGGTCGGTGAGCGTGCGATCGCTGGGCAAAGGTGAATTGAGCCACCTCGCGCGCGGCATCAACAAGTTGCTCGACCGCGTTCGACGCGACGCGGTGGCACAACGCGAGGCCCACGCGCAGCAGGAAGCCTTGCAGATGCAGTTGCTTCAAAGCCAGAAGATCGAGGCGCTGGGCCGGTTCACCAGTGGCATTGCGCACGACTTCAACAATTCCCTGGCCGCGATCACGGGCTGGACGAAGATGGCGGTGGAAGACCTTGACCCGACTCACCCAAGCCACGAAGCCTTGCAACACACCCTCAAAGCCACGCGCTATGCCGATGGCCTGATGCGTCAGTTGCTCGCCTACAGCCGCCAGTCGCCGCCACGCATGGAGCGCATGCGTCTGGGCAAGTTGATTGAAGATGTCCGCACCCTGGTCGCCTCGGGCTTGATACGCCGCAGCCAGGTGGAGGTCCGGCAATTGACAGAAGACGACTGGGTGCAGGCCGATCCCACCCAAATGCAGCAGGTGCTTGTCAATCTGCTGATGAATGCGTCCGATGCCATGGAGGGTGAGGGCACCATCCACCTGACGCTTGATGCGTTTGACCTTCAACCCGGTACGCCCATTGCAAACCAACCCGAAACGGCTGGTCTGCCTGCGGGCCGCTACGTGTGCCTGAGCGTTCGCGACGAAGGACCCGGTATTGCTGCCGAGCACCTGCACAGGGTGTTCGACCCTTTCTTCACCACCAAGACGGTGGGGCGTGGGACTGGCCTGGGCTTGTCGGTGGCGCACGGCATCATGGCCCGGCACGGCGGCGTGATTGGCATTGCCAGCCCTCCGGGTGAAGGTGCCTGCCTGACCTTGTACCTGCCTGCTGTCGATGGCCAGCAGGAGGTCGCCTCTGCGTCTGCCGCTCCTACCCCGCACAGTGCCCGCCATCTGCTCTTTGTGGACGACGACCAGCTCGTTCGCCATGCCTGGAGTCGCCTGCTGGAGCGGCAGGGATGGCAGGTCACGCGTGCCCGCGATGGCGAAGAGGGCTGGAAACTCTTCTCACAGAGCCTGACCCGCTGGGATGTGGTGCTGACCGACCTGACCATGCCTCATCTCGACGGACGGGGATTGGCCAGCCGCATTCGCAGCACCGACAAGCCGCCACCCATTGTGCTCATGAGCGGCAACATTGGCACCGACGAGAGGATCGAGCTGCTGAGAACCGATTTCGCTGCGGTGTTGCACAAACCGGTGGATGCGACCGAGCTTGACCGCGTGTTGCGCGAAGTCACCAAGGATCGCTCGGTCGCCACCGATTGAGCGCGTGACTTGGGGTGGGTCCTGTGCAGACAGTCCATTACAATGCGGGTTTTCCCGAGGCCTCAGGGGGTGCCGCCACGGCACATCACCACCCCTCTTGCGCCACTCCGGAGCCACCCTTGTAAAGCGACCCCACCCGACTCTTCCGTCCTTTGCCGTGCCATTGCTCTCGCGGGCATTCGGTGTGGCCGAGCCGACGTGGTTTTCGGGTGACCGGGCTGCTTGCTGTCGCCGCTTGCTGTCTGGCCTGTTTGGTGTCGAACAGTCTGGTTCGTGAAACCCCAGCGTTTCACCCTCTCTTCGTTTCCCTTGAGTTTGTTGGCCTGCCGAATTTTTTTGGCGAGGCGGAGTATCTGAATTGATCAAGAATTTCCGACAGGACTGGTTGTCCAATGTCCGCAATGACCTGCTGGCCGGCTTGGTGGTCGCACTGGCACTGATTCCTGAGGCGATTGCCTTTTCCATCATTGCCGGCGTGGATCCCAAGGTGGGCCTGTATGCCTCGTTCTGCATTGCCGTTGTGATTGCCTTCACAGGGGGACGCCCAGGCATGATTTCGGCCGCCACCGGGGCCATGGCGTTGGTGATGGTCACCCTGGTCAAAGACCACGGCCTGCAGTACCTGCTGGCGGCCACGGTGCTCACTGGCGTGTTGCAGATCGTTGCCGGGTGGGTGCGCCTGGGCGCCCTGATGCGTTTTGTGTCGCGCTCGGTGGTCACCGGCTTTGTCAATGCCTTGGCGATCCTGATCTTCATGGCGCAGTTGCCCGAGCTCACCAACGTCACCTGGCACGTGTACGCCATGACCGCTGCGGGCCTGGCCATCATCTATGGTTTGCCCTACATCACCAAGGCCGTGCCCTCGCCGCTGGTGACCATCGTCGTGCTGACCGGAGTGGCCATTTTCATGGATCTGGACATCCGCACCGTGGGTGACATGGGCGAGTTGCCCGACAGCCTGCCGTTTTTCCTGATCCCGGAGATCCCGCTCACTTTCGAGACACTGCAGATCATCCTTCCGTACTCGCTCACGCTGATGGTCGTGGGTCTGCTGGAATCGCTCATGACCGCGACGATCGTGGACGACCTGACCGATACCAAGAGCGACAAGAACCGCGAATGCGTGGGGCAGGGCGTGGCCAACATCACCAGCGGCTTCATTGGCGGCATGGCCGGTTGCGCCATGATTGGTCAGTCCATCATCAACATCAAATCAGGCGGCCGCGGACGGCTCTCGACTTTGTCGGCAGGTATTTTTCTGCTGCTGATGGTGGTGTTCCTGGGTGACTGGGTCGGCAAGATTCCCATGGCCGCGCTGGTGGCTGTGATGATCATGGTGTCCATCGGCACTTTCAACTGGGGCTCCATCCGCAACCTGCGCGATCACCCCAGGAGTTCCAGCTTCGTGATGATCGCCACGGTGGCGGTCACGGTGGCCACCCACGATCTGGCCAAAGGCGTGCTCACTGGCGTGCTGCTCTCCGGCTTTTTCTTTGCACACAAGGTGGGGCAGATCCTGCGCGTGCGTTCTCAATCTGAGGCCGAAGGCCGCACCCGCACCTACACCATCCTGGGCCAGGTGTTCTTTGCATCAGCCGACCGCTTCATTGCGTCGTTCGACTTCAAGGAAGTGATCGAAAAGGTGCGCATCGACGTGAGCCGCGCGCATTTCTGGGACATCACCGCCATCAGCGCGCTCGACAAGGTGATCCTCATGTTCCGCCGCGAGGGCACGGAAGTGGAAGTGATCGGTCTCAACGAAGCCAGCGCCACCATGGTCGACCGCTTTGCCGTGCACGACAAGGACGGTGCCGATGACATGCTGATGGGCCATTAGGATGAAACACCCCCGCGGCGCTTCGCGTGCCTTGCAGGCCGCAGCATCGCCAGAGTCGATGCTTCTTCGGGCAGTCCAAGCCTGCGCAGGCAGGCTCGGAGCCGCGGCCCTCAGCCCCCTAAAGGGGGCGGCACTGGCCGTCCGGCAAAGCCGGCCCGGCGGTGCCCTGGAATGAACCGCTTCATGCGACGTGGACCGTGCTCCGGCACCATGAAGAGTGAAAGGTAAGGATCAGAATGAACCTGGACAACAAAGTACTGGCCTGCGTCGACCAGTCGGCTTACGCCAATCACGTGGCCGACTACGCCGCCTGGGCCGCACTGCGCATGAATGCCCCGCTGGAGTTCCTGCATGTGATCGATCGCCACCCGCCCGTGCGTGTCGGTCAGGACCACAGTGGCTCTATTGGTGCCAATGCCCAGGAAAACCTGCTCACGCAGCTCACCACGGAAGACGAAGCGCGAAGCCGCGCCGCGCGCGACAGCGGGCGCATATTCCTCAACACATTGCGCGAGCGGGCGCTGGCAGCCGGCGTGTCCACCGTGGACACGCGCCAGCGCCATGGCGACCTGGAAGAGACGCTGACCGAGCAGCAGAACGACGTGCGCCTGTTTGTACTGGGCCGCAGAGGCGCCTCGGCCGACAACACCCAGCGTGATCTGGGGCGCAATGTCGAATGGGTGGTGCGCGCCTTGCAGCGGCCGATCCTGGTGGTGACCGAGGGCTTCAAGGCGCCCGAGCGCGTGTTGATCGCGTTCGACGGCAGCAGCATCACCCGCAAAGGTGTGGAAATGGTGGCCGCAAGCCCGCTGTTTCAAGGCCTGCCCATCCACATCGTGATGGCCGGCAATCCCAGCCAGGACGGTCCCAAGCAGATGGAGTGGGCCCGCGCCCAGCTCGAAGCCGCTGGATTTGGCGTGGTGACCGAGATCGTGCCGGGCGACCCGGAAACCGTGATCGGTGAAACCGTGCGCAGCAAAGGCATCGATCTGTTGATGATGGGCGCTTACACCCACTCGCCTTTGCGCAGCCTGGTCATGGGCAGCAAGACCGCAGATCTGCTGCGTTCGGCTCGAATTCCCACGCTGCTGCTGCGCTGAACGGGCGTGGGGTGGGAGCAGGGCTTGCAGCCCTGCACAGGCCAGCCCGTCAGTCCTGCGGACGCAGCCCGATGATCAGAGAGGACGGCACACGGCCATCGGTGTCACGCGGCAACGTGCCCGTGCGCTCGATGGCGCGCATGGCGGCATCGTCCCAGGCTTTGTTGCCACTGCTCTTCACCAGACGGCTGGAAGTGATGGTGCCGTCAGGCAATGTGCGAATCTCGATCTCGGCGCGCGGGTTGCCAGGAGCCGGTTCGGTGAACAACACGTTGGGCTTGATGCGGGCGGCCACACGGCCGGCGTAGCCGGGCGATGGTCCGCTGGATTGCTGTGCCGTGCCGGTGGCCTGCGGGCCGCCGCTCGCACCGGCCTGTCCCATCATTCGGCGGATCTGGTCCTGGCGCGCGCGCTCTTGCGCCGCCGCCTGCTTGGCCGCTTGCTCGCGCTTGGCGGCTGCTTCCTTGGCCTGTTTTTCCTTAAGCTCCTTTGCCGCTTGAGCGCGCTTCTCTGCCGCCGCCTTGGCTTCGGCTGCTTTCTTTTCTTCGGCCTTCTTCGCTTCAGCCGCCTTCTTGGCTTCTGCGGCTTTTTTCGCTGCGGCCTCGCGCTCCCGCTTTTCTGCTTCCGCCTTTTTCTTGGCCTGTTCCAGTGCAATCTGGGCTTCGTTGGGAGCGGGCGGCGCCGGCGGTGGTGGTGCTGGCGCGGGTGCTGGCGGCGGCGGGGGTGCCGGTTCAGGCTCGGGTTCGGGTTCGGGTTCGGGTTCGGGAGGCGGGGGTGGTGGGGGTTCCACGGCACGTGGCGCTGCCTGTTGTGGCAGGCGCGACCAGATTTCAGCCTCGAAGGTGGCGGTCGGGTCGTCGTGCTTCCAGTTCACGCCCCAGGTCAGAGCGGCAATGAGCAGGGCGTGCACCACCAAGGCCAGGCCCATGGGGCCAGACCAGCGCCCGGCGCGGGGTGGGGCAAGGTCGAGATGGTCAGCGGTCGATTGCATGTCAGTTGATCCGCCGCGAAGCGCGTGACCCACGGCGTATGAAACGGTCCAGTCCAGTGGCACCGCCGGGCCGGCTTTGCCGGACGGCCAGTGCCGCCCCCTTGAGGGGGTGACGCGTAGCGGCGCGGGGGTGTTTCATTTCAGCGGGAACTCTGAACCGACAGACCGACACGCTCGATACCGGCGCGCTGCAAGGCGTCCATCACATTGACCACCGCTTCGTACTTCACGTTTTTATCGGCGCTGATCACCACGGGGGTGGGTGCGGTGCCTTCTGCCGGTGTGCCTTGCAACTGGCTCACACGCTCGACCAGCTGGCTCATGGGCACGTCCTGGCCTTCGCCTTTGGCGCTGCCTTCTCGCACTTTCAATTGCTCGTCCTTGTCGATCACCACCTGCACAAAGCGGTCGGGCTGACGCGCAGCCTGGCCCACGGTGGGAAGTTCGATCTGGCTGGGCGTGATGAGGGGAGCGGTCACCATGAAGATGATCAACAGCACCAGCATCACGTCGATGAAGGGCACCATGTTGATTTCGTTGATGGTGCGGCGACCACGTCCGCGGGATGACACGGCAGGCATGTTCAGTGTCCCGATGCGGTTTGAGGAGGCGTGTGCACGCCCAGGTTGCGCTGCAGGATGTTGGAGAACTCTTCCATGAAGGTCTCCATGGCGTTCGCCACCCGGTCGATATCGTGCGCAAAACGGTTGTAGGCCACCACCGCCGGGATGGCCGCAAACAGGCCTATGGCGGTTGCCACCAGCGCTTCGGCAATGCCGGGTGCCACACTGGCCAGCGTGACCTGGGCCATGGCCGCGAGGCCGGTGAAGGCGTGCATGATGCCCCAAACGGTGCCGAACAGGCCCACATAAGGCGCCACCGAACCCACTGTGCCCAGAAAGGAGAGGTTGGTCTCCAGCACGTCGAGTTCACGCTGGAAGCTGGCGCGCATGGCACGGCGGGCGCCATCGAGCAAGGTGCCGCCATCGGTGATCTTGCGTTCGCGCAGCTTCTGGTATTCGCGCATGCCACTGGCAAAGATGCGCTCCATGGGGCCGCCGTGGCGGGCGCTTTGCGCAGCCGCAGCGTACAGGTCGTTGAGGTTGGTGCCTGACCAGAACTCGCGCTCGAAGCCTTCGTTGTGATTCTTGACGCGCTTGATCGCAAAGATCTTTCGGAAAATCGCGGCCCAGCTGACGATCGACATGACGATCAGCAGCAGCACCACCGCCTGCACCACCCAGCTGGCGTTGAGCATCAATTGAACGATCGAGAGGTCTTGGGTCATGGGCTTCGGAGTGAGAAGTCGAGAAAAGGTTTCGTCTGGCCGGACGGGATTCAGAAGGTGATGCCGAGCGCATCCAGCACAGACGCGGGAATGCGTTGGGGGCGCAAGGTGGCGGCATCGACCCAGCCGATCCGGATGGTCCCGGTGCACAACAACACCGGATCTGCTGGCGCCGAATCGGTGGGCATCCGGGTCGACGGCGTCTGGCAGTACGCGGACTGCCCGATTGTGAGCGACGCGCGCCCCGCATCCAGCACACGCGCTGTAACCAGAAGAAAATCATCCAGCCGGGCCGGGCGCTGGTAACGCACGTTGGTGTCGGTCACCACGAACATGCCGCCGATGTCCTCGCGCAGGCGTTGTTGCTCTATCCCCAAGTGCCTGAGCCATTCCGTGCGCGCGCGCTCGAAGAACTTCAGGTAATTGGCGTAGAAAACGATGCCGCCCGCGTCGGTGTCTTCCCAGTAGACGCGGACGGGCCACTGAAAGCCGCCTGGCTCGTCTGCCGCGTTCACAGTGCCTGCTCCAGGCGCTCAATCGCCTCTTGCAATTGCGGCATCGAACTGGCGGTGGAAAACCGCAGGTAGCGCCAGGGTTCGGCGCTGCCGAAGTCGCGACCCGGTGTGGCCGCAATCTGGCAGCGCTTCATCAATTCAAAGGCCAATGCCCAGCTGCCGCCTTCGTCAGGGCGTTCACCATGCGGCGGGATGCCCCATTGCTGGCACCACTGCGTCACGTCGGCCCAGGCGTAGAAGGCACCGTCCGGCATCACGGGCACGGTCAGCCCGAGGCGATTGAGTTCGGGAATGAAGAAATCGCGGCGGGCCTTGAACTCGGCACGGCGTCGCTCGTATTCCGCCAGGCTCTCTGGTGCAAAGCAGGCCAGTGCCGCGTACTGTGCAATCGTGCTGGCGCAAATGAACAGGTTCTGCGCCAGCCTTTCCACCGCAGGCACCAGTGCGGGTGGCACCACCAACCAGCCCAGGCGCCACCCGGTCATGTTGAAGTATTTGGAGAAGCTGTTGATGCTGATGATGTCTGCACCCAGATCGGTGCCGTCAGCGCCGCGCAGCCCCAGCGCACTGTGGCCGTAGGCATCATCGAAGCTGAGCCCGAGGTAGATCTCGTCGACCATGGTCACGCCGTCCTTGCTGCGGACCCACTGTGCGATGCGTGCCAGTTCTTCCCGGGCAATGGATGTGCCTGTCGGGTTTGACGGTGAAGCCAGCAGAACACCCCGTGTGGCCTCCCCCCAGGCCGCTTCGACCTGGGCTGCACTGAGCTGGAAGCGGTTCTCCGGCCCTGACGGAATCAGCACTGGGCGTCCTTCGGCGGCCTGCACAAACTGGCGGTTGCAGGGATAGCTCGGGTCCGGCATCAACACTTCGTCGCCCGCG
>PHCQ01000136.1 GCA_002840835.1 Betaproteobacteria bacterium HGW-Betaproteobacteria-16
AACCCTGTCGCCAGCCGCCCACAAGGTGCTGCGCAATACCTACATGATGCTCGGCCTGACCATGGTGCCTACCGTCATTGGCGCCTTGATCGGCATGAGCATCGATTTCTCTTTTGCCGCTGGCAGCCCAATCATTTTCGCGCTGGTTTCGCTGGCCGTGATCTATGGCATGTTCTTCGCCGTATCCGCCAACCGCAATAACAGCATGGGCGTGGTCTTTCTGCTCGGCCTGACCTTCATCATGGGCGCGTTGCTCGGCCCTATCCTGCAAGTCGCGTTGAGCTTGCGTAACGGCGGAGAACTGGTCGGCCTTGCCGCAGGCGGTACCGGCATCATCTTCCTGACGCTGTCCGCCATCGCCAGCACCACCAAGCGCGATTTCAGCTTCATGGGCAACTTCCTGCTGGTCGGCATCATCCTGCTGATCGTCGCTTCGCTGGCCAACCTGTTCTTCCAGATTCCAGCGCTGTCACTGGCATTGTCCGGCGTTGCCGTACTGCTGTTCTCCGGTTTCATCCTCTACGATGTTAACCGCATCGTACACGGTGGTGAGACCAACTACGTGATGGCAACCCTGTCGCTCTACATCAGCGTTTATCAGCTGTTTACCAACCTGCTGCATCTGTTGATGGCATTTGCTGGCGACCGCGAATAAATGGTCTGTTGAATGAAAAAGCCCCGCAATCGCGGGGCTTTTTTGTTATTAGCTACAGAAGATCACAGGGCACACAGAGGGCAAGCGTTTTAGCTGTTTGTCGATATGATGGGCTGCTCGATTTATGTTCCACATGAGCCTGGGATTTTCTCTGTGAACTCTGTGGCTAGCAAGAGTTTACTGCGGTTTCCCAGACTTCCTGCGGCTCGCGAAGAACGCGCTCAGCAGGTTGCCGCACTCCTGAGCCAGAACGCCGCCGGTGACTTCGGTGTGATGGTTTAGTTTGGTTTCGGCCATGAGGTCGATGACGCTGCCGCAGGCGCCGGTCTTGGGGTCGCTGGCGCCATAGACCAGATTGGCAATGCGGGCGTGCTGGATAGCGCCGGCGCACATGGCGCACGGCTCAAGCGTGACGTAGAGGCTGCAGCCGACCAGCCGGTAATTGCCGAGTCTGGCGGCGGCATCGCGCATGGCCTGGATTTCGGCGTGGGCACTGGGGTCGTGCCGCGAGATCGGCGCATTGCTGCCGCGTCCGATGATCTCGCCGTCTTTTACCACCACGGCGCCAACCGGCACTTCACCCATGTCAGCCGCCTCTTTTGCCAGTTCCAGCGCGGTCTGCATGTAGCGGGTATGGTCTATTTGAAGGTCTTGATCAGCCATTTCAACAACTCGGTCGATTCCGGGGTTTTCCTGTCGCGGTAACGCATCTGGGTATAAAGGTCTGTAATCTTCGCTATCTGTCCGGCCTGTTTCGGCAAGGCCTGACTGGCGCGTTCACCGAAGTCCAGCGGGCCTTCCTGCGGCCGACGCATGATGCCTTTGCGTTGCAGTTTACGCAAGAATGCGGCATAGATGCGCTGTAACTCATCTTTTTTCGTCGGATTCTCGCGGATGATGAAATAGCTGAGTAACATGCCGATGGCCCCGACCGCGACGATCATGGCGATGGCCAGATCCTGCCAGGACAGTTTGCTGCCGGCCAGGCTGGAGAGAAATTCCATCTGCCGCTTCTGATTGTAATCCAGCACCCAGTGATTCCAGGCGTTATCGATGGCATCGAGATTGAGGTACATCTTCTTCAGCAGCGGGAACTTGTTGCTTGCCAGCAGCGGTAATGGGTTTTCGTTGGGCATGGCGGTCTCGATACCGTATTCGATGCGGGACGGCGAGACGGCGCCGGTCGGGTCGACACGTATCCAGCCCTTGCCCTCCAGCCAGACTTCGGCCCAGGCGTGGGCGTCCGACTGGCGCACAATGAAGTATTCGCCTACCGGATTGAGTTCACCGCCTTGATAGCCGGTGACGACGCGAGCTGGCACGCCAGCGGCGCGCATCAGGTAGACGAAGGTGCCGGCATAGTGTTCGCAAAAGCCGCGCCGGGTATTGAACAGGAAGTCGTCGATCGGCTGTGAACCGAGGCGGGGAGGTCGCAAGGTGTAGAAAAACTCGCCGTCGCGGAACATGTCGAGCGCGGTCTGCACAATAGCCTCCGGGCTCTTGCCGGCATCAATCCAGGATTGTGCCAGTGCACGACTCTTGGGGTTGGTAAAATCGGGAATCTGTAGATTAAGCTCCAACGCTCGCGGATTGGCATCGCGTTCTAGCGTGTAATCGAGGTGGGAGCTGGCCTGGTAGCGCATGCGCTGACGGATGAGACTTTTCGACAGCACTTGCAGATCTACACTGACTGTACTGTTGTCCGGCAGTACGGTTGGCATGTCCAGTAGTAGCATGGAGCTGCGGTTGCTGGGTTCCATGGTGATGGTGTAGCGGCTTGGGCTGCCGCGCACTTGAAGTGACTCAGTAGGCAGCTGTAGCCTGGAACTGGCCATTGTCCAGCTGCGACCATCGTAATGCCAGAGTACCGGTCCGCGCCAATAAAGCTGGTTGGGCGGTGGCGGCTTGCCCTCGAACTGTACGCGGAATGCGATGTCGCCTGAAAGCGTGAGCTCGCTGATTTCGCCCGGCTCCATTGTGTCCGAGAGGCCGCTCATGCCCTTGTTGGCATCCTGCGGGATACCCCACAACGGTCCCGGTACACGTGGGAACAGCAGGAAGAGGGCGAGCATGATGGGTGCGCCTTGCGCCAGTAGAATGGCGGCAGTTTTGGCCTGGAAATGCCAGGGCAGCCTGCCGTTCGGATGGCTGATGCCGACCAGCGTCCCCGTCAGTGTGAAGGTGGCAAGCAGCATGGCGGCGCCATAGGCCATGGACTGGGTGAAAAGGAAGGTGGTCACTGTGAGGAAATAGCCGCCGAAGATAAGCAGCAGGAAGTCGCGACGCGTTTTCGCTTCCATCAGTTTCAGCGTCAGCATCAGTGCCAGCAGCTCGACACTGGCATCGCGGCCGAACAACCCGCGATAGGTCAGCAGAATGCCAAGGCCGGCAAGTACGGTCAGCGGCATCAGGATGAAGATGCTTGGCATGGGCCGCCGATAGTGCGCGAGCAGATAGCGCCAGGCGATTAGCACGGTGATGGAGATTGCCACCCAGCCGGCGAAGTGATGCAGATGCAGGGCCATGACCAGGCACAGGCCCAGCAGCAGCCAACGCAAGTCGATGATGTCGGGTTCTTTGGCTCGCATGTCTACATCAGTGCCAATGCCTGCAGGCATTTTTGCAAGTGGGCCGGGCCGTTATCCGGCGCGAATTCCCGGCTTGGCAGGCGCAGGCCATAGGCTTGATTGAGTGCATCGGCATCCATGACCCAGCGTGTCAGCTGACTGATGCGTTGTTCATCATCGCTGCCCGGTGTGGTCGCCCAGTCGAGCCACAGCGTGCTTTGTGCCGTGCCCTGGAACTGCTTGGTGAAGATACCCTGCTCGCGCGCAGAGGCTTTCCAGTCGATGCGTTTCGGCGAATCGCCGGCCTGATAGCTGCGGTGACCGAAGAAATCGTCGTCGCCGATGATGGTGTCGGCGCTACCTTTGGCATCGCGGTCCGGCGCGGACGGTAGGGGCAGGTCATTGGTGGCCGGACGCGGGTAGATCAGGCAGCGGCAATCCAGATCGACGTAGCCCCAAGTGTGGAACAGACCCAGCGGGAATTCGGTATAGAGCTTGATGCGGCCGGCATGGAGCCAGCCGCGGCGTTTGCTGGTGATGGCAAGTCCGGCGGTAGCGGAGCCATTGGCTGGAATATCGAGGCAGACCGGTGGCGAAGCGCCTTCCGGCGCCGGATCGAATTCGGCGCAGATGGCATAGCGGGCGCGATTCCTGCTGTCGGTGAGCACGATGTTGAAGATGGCATTCTCGCCGGCGAAAACCGGTTCAATACGTCCAGTGGTTGCCTGCAGATAGGCAAGGTTGCGCCAAGTGTGCAGCATGCCGACCACCGACATGCCGGCCAGCAGGAAGACGAGCACGAAGCCGAGGCTCAATGTGTAGTTGATTGCGCCGATCAGCATCAGCAACAGGATGAAGGCGAAGAACCAGCCGGCGCGGGTGGGCAGTATGTAGATGTGGCGTCTGCTCAAGGTGGCATGCGCTTGTTCTGCCTGCGCGATACGCAGCCAGCGGGTCCAGTCCGGCAGTTTCAGTGCGAGTGCCATGCGTGACAAGTGAATCAGGAAACGGCGACGCTCTGGATCAGGTGCTTGACCGGATCCATGCTGCCCTGTTCCGCACCGGATGACTGCAGCCGGTGACCGACCACGCCAGGTA
>PHCQ01000002.1 GCA_002840835.1 Betaproteobacteria bacterium HGW-Betaproteobacteria-16
CCGCCGCTGTGGTCGATCTCCACACTGTTCTTCTTCTACCTGTGCTTCCCCCTGCTGGCGCCACGCCTGATGCGCCTGCCTTGTTCGGCGTGGACCGCGCTTTGTTGGGTAATCTGCTGGTGTTCGCGGCAGTGGTGTGCGAAGCTGCCTATGTGGTGATCGGAAAGCGCCTGACGGACGGGCTGGGGCCTAAACGCATTTCAGCCATCATCAACCTGTGGGGGTTCGCACTGGTGACCCCCTTTGGTGTGTGGGCGGCATTGAGTTTTGACTTCAGTGCCGTGAGCCTTCCGGTCTGGGGCCTGCTGGTGTTCTATGGACTCGCGGCCAGCGTATGGACGGTCTGGCTGTGGATGACCGGGCTGAAGACTGTACCTGCGTCTCAGGCGGGTGTGTTCTCCGTGATGCTGCCCATCAGCGCGGCGGCCATCGGGGTGCTGTTCATGGGCGAGCGCCTCACAAGTGTTCAGTTCGTGGCATTCGGCATCGCCCTGCTGGGCTTGGTGCTGGCCACCCTGCCCGCCCGGCGCATCCGCCTGTCACGCGCACCATAGCCCTGTGGGGTCCGTGATGCCCATCCACAGTGCCCAGCCGGAAGTAGCGGCCAAGGCCAGGCCTGCCAAGCGAATGCCCCACGCACCCGTGCCTGCCTGGCGCAGGCGCAACAGCAACCAGGGACCTGCAGTCAAGGAAATCGAGGTCCCCAGGGAGAACAGCGCCATGATCGCCGCGCCCTCCAGTGCATTGGCCGACAGCGATGCCACCAGCAGCGCCGAATACAGAAGTCCACAAGGCATCAGCGCCCATGCCACACCCAGCACCACTGGGGCGCGCGGCCCCATGCGGACCAGTGCCGGGCGGGCTTTGCGCCAGACGTTCTGACCCAGCGTCTCGATCCAGGCTGGTTGCCTGGCCTGCCACATCAGCACGGCCCCCAGCAAGAGTGCGGCGACATGAAACATGGTCCAGACGGGGCGAACGACGGCGGTGTTGGTGCCCAACCAGGCAAGACCCTGCACGGAACCGGCTGCAAACGCCCCCACCAGCGCGTAACCCAGCATGCGGCTGAACTGAAACGTCAACAGGGCGCGGGTGCCCTGATCGCCAGCAGCGCGCCCGATGCCGGCGCAGGCCGCACCACACATGGCCACGCAGTGGGGTCCGCCCACCAAGCCCATGAACAGGGCCGTGATCGCCATCGAGGTTTGCATTCTGACAATGTAGCAGCGGCGCGCCGTATCCGCTTAGATGATCTTGGAGAATCTGGCCCGGTCCCGGTCGACTTGCAGGTTCTTGTCAAACACCATGGCGATGGCGCGCACAAGATACCACCCTGTGGATGTGATCTGCACACCACTGTCGTCCATCGTCACGAGGCCGTGTTCGGCCAGCTCAGCCAGCACTTCCAGCTCACGAGCGAAGTAGGCCTTGAAATCGATCAGGTGCCCGAGTTCGACCGATTCGAAGAGCAACTGGCCCTGGCACATGATGGACATGATCACGCAGCGTCGCAGCAGATCATCACGAGAAAGTGCCAGTCCCCGAACAATGGGTAGTCGGCCTTGATCCAGGCTGTCGTAGTACTCCTCCAGCGTCTTGGCGTTCTGGCTGTAGGTGGCGCCAATGCGGCCAATGGCCGACACGCCCAGGGCAATCAGGTCGCAGTCGGGTTGCGTGCTGTAACCCTGAAAATTGCGATGCAGGCGCCCCTGCCGTTTGGCCACTGCCAGCGCATCGGTGGGCAAGGCAAAGTGGTCCATGCCCACATACACATAACCACCACTGACCAGACTGTCGAGCGAAGCCGAGAGCATGGCCAGCTTGTCTCTGGCGCTGGGTAGCTCGGCCGCCACGATCCGACGCTGTGGTTTGAAGCGTGTGGGCAAATGGGCGTACGCATACAGCGCAATGCGGTCGGGCCGCAGTTCGTTGACCTGAGCGAGCGTGCGGGCAAATGACTCCGGCGTTTGCAATGGCAAGCCGTAGATCAGATCGACGTTGATCGACTCGAAACCGATCTTTCGCGCACTCTGGACCAGCGAGAACACCTGCTCAGCCGGCTGCACACGATGCACCGCCTTCTGGACAGCAGGGTCAAAATCCTGAACACCGAAGCTCAACCGGTTGAAGCCCAGACGCGCGAGGGTCTGCAAGCGCTCTTCAGTGACGGTGCGCGGGTCGACCTCGATCGAATACTCTCCGCCAGGCACCAGCGTGAAATGGCGCCTTATCATGCTCATCAGGTCTTCGAGCTCGGCGTCTGACAGGAATGTGGGAGTGCCTCCACCCAGATGCAACTGGGACACACTGTGACCTTGGCCAAAGTGCTGGACTTGCAGCTCCATTTCACGCGAGAGGTAGCGCAGGTACTCCGCCGCGCGCTCATGGTGCTTGGTGATGACCTTGTTGCAGGCACAGTAATAGCACACCGACTCGCAGAACGGCACGTGTACGTAGAGGGAAAGCGGCAGCGCCATCGAGCCCGCACGGCGCTGTTCAAGCGCCTGGATGTAGTCTTGTTCTGTGAAGGCTTCGACAAACCGGTCCGCAGTGGGGTACGAGGTGTAGCGCGGCCCCGGCACATCGAAGCGGCTGAGCAATTCAGGGGAAACAACGTGGCTCACGGACAAACCTCCAATTCAGTGGAGTGAATGTGCATCAAGCTGGGCCAATGGCCTTTGATGTTGATCAAGCCCGCTGAGCTTTCGGGGCACCAGCCCTGGCAATCGCCTGCCCCGGGCATGTCACTCGACAGGGGTTCTCCCAATGGGTTAAGCTAGATCGGAAAAGGATAGGAAACCATGGACGCACAGAGTATCAAAGTCGCTTGTTCCAACTGCAACCTGCGCGAGTTGTGTCTGCCGATGGGATTGAACCCGGATGAAATGAGCAAGCTCGATGACGTGATTTCCACCCGTCGCCGAGTCAAGCGGGGAACCGCACTTTTCAGCACCGGTGAGCGCTTCACTTCTTTGTACGCCGTGCGCTCGGGCTTTTTCAAAACCTGCGTGACCACCGCTGACGGACGCGATCAGGTCACCGGCTTTCAGATGACCGGCGAGATCATCGGTCTTGACGGCATCGTGAGCGATCACCACTCCTGTGATGCGATTGCCCTCGAAGACGCCGAGGTCTGTGTGATGCCTTTCGACCAGGTGGAAGAGCTTTCGCGTGAATTCACCACTTTGCAGCACCACGTGCACAAAATCATGAGCCGTGAGATCGTTCGCGATCACAGTGTGATGCTGCTGCTTGGAAGCATGCGGGCGGACGAGCGGCTGGCGGCTTTCTTGCTCAACCTGGTGCAGCGTCTGCATGCTCGCGGTTTCTCGCAGTCGGAATTGATTTTGCGAATGACGCGAGAGGAAATTGGCAGCTACCTCGGCATGAAGCTGGAGACGGTCAGCCGCACTTTCTCCAAGTTTGTGGAAGATGGGATCATCGACGTCAAGCAGCGCTATGTGCACATCAAAAGCACCGAGGGTCTCAAAGAGATCGTGAATTCACAGAATTGCCGCTGAGCACGGCTGGACGCCGCCCTGCCAGCGGAGCAGGCAACGCCCCGCATGCCACATGGCAGGCGGGGCTTTTTATTGGTTGCTGCGCCAACTGCGCTCAGCAACCGCCACCCCGAGCGCAATCTTCTGGCCGCTGGTGGTCAGGTACGGGGCACCTGTTGACCTCGAAAGGTGAAATGGCGAGCAAGGTCGTCAAGGCGCTGGAGACCATGGTGGCGCCCCAGAACACGAAGAACGCCATGGTGTAGACCGCCTCACGCGAGAACGGCAGCGACGCGCCAAACCAGTGCAGGTCTCCGGGGTCCACAAGGGCAAAAACCACCATCTCCAGCACAGCAGCGACCATGAAGGCGGGCCATGCAATCCACATCAAGCGCTGTGCCCACATGGGTGTGTCTCCTCGGGTTTGTTCGTTATCGACGCAGCAAGATCCACCAGGGCGCGATCACCCATGTGCCCCGGCCTGCGTTCAATCGTCAGTGGGAACGACAGGTGAAGCAGCATGGTTTCGTCCCTGCTGGGCAGGTTGCACAGCCATCAATGCGTCGAATCTTGCCTGGCCTTCAAGTGCCTGCGCGGCACGTCGTTCACGTTCGTACACCTCCTTGTCAAGCACCGGATCTTGATCCATGGAGGAGATAACCACCATGGTGCTGGTGGCCACAACGCCGCTCAGGAGGAGCACCGGAATCAGCAGAACATGGGGAATCTTCCACCAGGGGGTGTCTGTCTTGCGAGTTGACGGCATCAGGGAGGCGTTGCTCATGGGATGTCTCCAGAAATGAAATGGCACTGGGCGGTCAGCGGCTGTCAGCGAGGAACCAGAAAGGCCGCCTTTTCGGACACCTGCGAAACATCGTCACCGGTAGACCGGATGTCGAAATGAATCTCATGGGAACCGGTTGTGGCCGCGTCCGGCGGGATCTGCACACGGACCGCCGCCGACCGCACCTCGGTAGGCAGCACTTCAATCTCGGTGTCGGATGCGATCTCGATGCCCGGCAAACCCGTCACCGAGATGACGTAGCGCTGAGTGGATTCGGTGGCGTTCATGATCTGCAACCGGAACACGTTTTCGATGCGGCCTTGCTCCACCATGCGGGCAAGCGCACCTCGATCCCGGATCACGTCCACCTTGAGTGGCGTACGCATGAACAGGCTGACACCCACCGCCAGTGTGATTGCGAGAAGAATGCCGGAATAGATCAGCACCCTGGGACGCAGCGCCCGCTTGACCATCTGCCGGCTGTTCCAGCCTTGTGCCATGCCGTTCTGTGTTGAGAACTTGATGAGACCTCTGGGATACCCCACCTTGTCCATCACGGTGTCGCACACATCCACACACGCTGCACAGCCGATGCACTCATATTGCAGCCCCTTGCGGATGTCGATGCCCGTGGGACACACCTGAACACACAGCGTGCAGTCCACGCAGGCTCCCAGGCCCAGCGCCTTCGGATCGGCCTTTTTGGATCTGGCGCCGCGCGGCTCGCCCCGCTTCTCGTCATAGGTGACGATCATGGTGTCGCGATCAAACATCGCGCTCTGAAAGCGCGCATAGGGGCACATGTATTTGCACACCTGCTCGCGCATGAAGCCGGCGTTGCCATAAGTGGCAAAGCCATAGAAGAAGATCCAGAAGGTCTGCCAGGGACCCAGCGATGCCGCCAACGACAGCGCAGCAAGTTCACGAATGGGGGTGAAGTAACCAACGAAGGTGAACCCGGTCCAGAGCGAAAAGGCGATCCACAGTGCGTGCTTGAGCCACTTCTTGCTGAACTTCTGCACTGAAAACGCCGCTTGATCCAGCCGCATGCGCGCAGACCGGTCGCCTTCAACCTTCTTTTCAATCCAGAGAAAGATCTCTGTATACACCGTCTGGGGACAGGCAAACCCGCACCACAAGCGACCCGCGACAGCGGTGAACAGAAACAGCGAAAGCGCAGAAATAACCAGCAACCCGGTCAGGTAGATGAAGTCCTGAGGGTAGAGCACCAGCCCGAAGATGTAGAAGCGCCGCGCCTCCAGATCGAAGAGCACGGCCTGTCGCGCGTTCCATTCCAGCCAGGGCAAGCCATAGAACACGATTTGCGTGATCCACACCGTGATCCAGCGCCATGAAGAGAAGACGCCCGCCACGGAGCGCGGGTAGATCTTCTGGCGGGAGGCATAGAGGGAAACCATTTCCTCTTCATCGCCCTTGCCACCGCCCTGCCCTGACTCGGGAACAGCGGGAACGATGGGAATGATGCGGTTGTGGTCTGGTGTGGTTGAGCTCACGTGGGTCCAAAAGTGGGTAGCTGATCGCCCTGAGGATGGAGAAACACCATTGGCAACCCGTCAGGTCGCCAAAGGCATAGCGCCGTTTGTCAGTTTGCTGGCCGGTTGGACAGCCCCCAGACGTAACCGTTCAGCACGTGAATCTGAGCCTCGTTCAACAGAACGTTCTGGGCAGGCATCTGATTCGTGAATCCGTTGTTGATGGCGCGGATCACGGCTTCTTCGCCCCAGCCATGCAACCAGATACCATCGGTCAGGTTGGGCGCTCCCAGCGCCGTGTTGCCCTTGCCATCCATGCCATGGCAGGCCGCACAAGCACCAAACTTGTCTTTTCCGAGCGCTGCGCGGATAGAGTCGCTCGGGCTTCCCGACAAGCTCAGCACGTAGTGCGCCAGATTGCGGACGTCTTCGGCACTGCCAACGGCCGCAGCCATTGGCGGCATCACACCCATGCGGCCTTCCGTGATCGTCGTCTTGATGGCCTGCGGGTCGCCGCCCCACAGCCAATCACCGTCCGTCAAATTGGGGAAGCTGCGTGCTCCACGGGCATCGGATCCATGACATTGTGCGCAGTTGTTCATGAACAAGCGCTCGCCAATGGCCATGGCTTGTGCATCGCCTGCCAGGTCTTCAGGCTTCATGTCGTTGAACTTGGCGTAAATGGGGGCGATGGCTTCCTGCATCTTCTCCACCTCCGCGGCGTGTTGACCGCCTGAAGACCACCCGAGCGCACCCTGGTATTTGCCAAACGTCGGGTACAGCACGCCGTACACCAAGGCAAAGACCACCGTGATGATGAACAGGTAGACCCACCATTTGGGCAGCGGGTTATTCATCTCCTGCAGGTCACCGTCCCACACGTGGCCAGTGGTGTTGTCAGCATGTGTGGCCGCCTTGGTGGTGCCGCTGATCCACAGCAGCACCAGGCAGGCAATGATGCTGACCAAAGTCAGACCGGCCACATAGTAGTGCCAGAAATCGCTTGTGAAGTCGCTCATGATTTTTCTCTTTTCAATGCCGAGGTTCAATCTTCGTTGAAAGGCAAACGAGCCGCTTCATCGAAATCGCTCTTGTTCCGTTTGGACCAGGCCCAGATCACGATGCCTACAAACGTGATGAGGCTGACGACGGTGACGATGCTGCGCAGTTCATTGATTTCCACGTCGATCTCCCTGGTTACTTGCGTGCGGTGCCAAGCACCTGCAGGTAGGCGATGAGGGCTTCAAGCTCGCTCTTGCCCTTGACGTCTTCAACAGACGCCGCGATTTCTTCATCGGTGTAAGGCGCACCCAGCATTCGCAGCACTTCCATCCGCTTGGGCAGGCCGGTCTCATCCACCAGCTTCTTCTCCAGCCATGGGTAGGCAGGCATGTTCGACTCCGGCACCAGGTCGCGCGGGTTGTTCAGGTGAATGCGGTGCCATTCGTCGCTGTATCGGCCGCCCACCCTGTGCAGGTCCGGCCCCGTACGCTTGGAACCCCACTGGAAAGGACGGTCGTAAACGAACTCACCCGCGACCGAATAGGGACCGTAACGCAGGGTCTCAGCTTGAAACGGACGGATCATCTGCGAATGGCAGTTGTAGCAACCTTCGCTGACATACACATCCCGACCAGCCAATTGCAGCGCACTGTAAGGCTTGAGCCCCTCAATCGGCTGGGTGGTGGACTTCTGAAAGAACAGAGGAACAATTTCCACCAGCCCCCCCACAGCTACCACGAGCGTGATCAACACGATCATGAGGAAGTTGTTGGTCTCGATCCGGGCATGACCCGTGAGTTTTTCGTTGTTGGACATGTTGCTCCTCCTCAGGCGTGTGCAGGGTTAACAGTCATCACAGGGACCGGCACAACGCGTCCTTGACGCACCGTCATGATGACGTTCCAGAGCATGACGACCATGCCCCCGAGATACAGCAGACCACCCACCAGACGGATCACGTAGAACGGGAACGTGGCCTTGACCGACTCCACGAAGGTGTAAGTCAGGCTGCCGTCCGGATTGACAGAGCGCCACATCAAGCCCTGCATCACACCGGCGATCCACATGGCGGCGATGTACAGCACGATGCCGATGGTGGCGACCCAGAAGTGCAACTCAATGGCTGGCACCGAATACATCTTCTTCTGACCGTAGAGGCGCGGAATCAGGTAGTAGAGAGAACCCATGGAGACCAGACCGACCCAACCCAAGGCGCCGGAGTGCACATGGCCCACCGTCCAGTCCGTGTAGTGGCTCAGCGCGTTCACGGTTTTGATCGACATCATCGGACCTTCGAAGGTTGACATGCCGTAGAACGACAGGGAAACGATCAGGAATCGCAGGATGGGGTCGTCGCGCAGCTTGTGCCAAGCGCCCGACAGGGTCATGATGCCGTTGATCATGCCGCCCCAGCTGGGCGCCAGCAAGATCAAGGAAAACACCATGCCCACCGACTGGGTCCAGTCCGGCAAGGCGGTGTAGTGCAGATGGTGTGGGCCGGCCCACATGTAGGTAAAGATCAGCGCCCAGAAGTGGACGATGGACAGGCGGTAGGAGTACACCGGACGCTCGGCCTGCTTGGGGATGAAGTAATACATCATGCCCAGGAAGGCGGCGGTCAAGAAGAAGCCCACGGCGTTGTGGCCGTACCACCACTGCATCATGGCGTCCTGAACACCGGCGTAGGCCGAATAGGAGTGCGTCGCGCTGGTGGGGATCTGGATGTTGTTGAAGATATGCAACAACGCCACAGCAATGATGTAGGCACCAAAGAACCAGTTGGCCACGTAGATGTGGCGCACCTTGCGGATGCCGATGGTGCCGAAGAACACCACCGCGTAAGAAACCCAGACCACGGCAATCAACAGGTCGATCGGCCAGATCAGTTCAGCGTACTCCCTGCTCTGGGTCAACCCCATAGGCAAGGTGACGACGGCCGAGACGATCACCAGATTCCAGCCCCAGAACGTCAACCAGGCCAGCTTGTTGAGAAAGAGCTTGGTGTGGCAGGTGCGCTGCACCACGTAATAACTGGTGGCAAACAGCACGCTGCCGCCAAACGCAAAAATCACCGCATTCGTGTGCAACGGACGCAAGCGCCCGTAGCTCAACCATTCAATGCCCATATTGAGCTCGGGCCACGTCAGCTGCGCCGCAATGATCACGCCTACCAGCATGCCCACCACGCCGTAGATGACGGACATGATGGCAAACCACCGAACCACACTGTCGTCGTAGACCGCCGTCTGGCCTGTCTTTGTTGTCACGGACATTCGGGAACTCCTCTTTAGTGTCACTTTTGCTAGTGTCCTCACGGACCCATTGAACTGCCTTGACTTACGTCAATCGCCCCCGAGAATGCGCTCGCCTTCTCGTTCGATGTTGTCAAATTGCCCGCCCTGCAGCGCCCACCAGAAAATACCGATGATCACGAAGACAAGCAGCACCGAAATCGGCACGAGCAAATACAGGATGTCCATGGTGAACCTTTTGTTGATGAGGTGAAAGCTACGCGGCTTCAATGGAGCCCGGGTTGAACTGATTGTCCGGGCCGGTGCTTCGCGCCAGCCGCAAGGCATTGCCGATCACGAGCAGCGAACTGGCGGCCATGCCCAGCCCCGCCAGCCAGGGGGGCATCCAGCCGACCAAGGCCATGGGCACCGAGACCGCGTTGTAGACACCTGCCCAGACCAGATTCTGTCGCACGGTGCGCATGGTCGCCCGGGCTTGCTGGAGGGTGCGCACCACATCCATCACCTGCCCGCCCTGAATCACGTAGTCGGACTGCGCCTGTGCCAGCGGGGCAGCGTGCCCCAGTGCAAACGACGTGTCCGCCCTGGCCAGAACGGGGCCGTCGTTGAGGCCATCGCCCACCATGGCAATTCGCACGCCCTTGGACTGCAGCTCGATGACCTCGGCCAGCTTGCGCTCGGGCGTCGCGCCAGCAATCACATGGTCCACACCGATCGCCTGCCCCACCAGACGGGCTGCGCCCTCCTTGTCGCCTGAAAGCAACCAGGTGCCGATGCCCACGTCGCGCAAAGCCTGCACGGCAGAACGCGCATCTGCACGCAGGCCTTCCTGCAGCTCGAACGTGGCCACCCAACCCGTTCGGTCGCTGAGGTGGGCTCGCGGACTGTCCGGATCACTGATCGGCTCGGTCTGCACACCGCAGAATGCGGACGACCCCAGGCGAACTTCGAATCCAGCGTCGGTGATGCCTTGCATCCCTTGCCCGGCAGTTTCAGAGGTCGAGGACCAAGTTGGTCGGGTCGCGTTCGAACCGCACTCGGACTTTGCCGCCAGCGCGAGCGCACGCGAGACCGGGTGCAAGGACAACTCCGCCAGCCCGGACGCCAGTTGTAGCGCTTCTTCACGTGTGGTGCCGGCGCGGGTTCGCACGTCCTGCAGCACCAGCCGGTCGTGGGTGAGCGTGCCGGTCTTGTCAAACAGCACGGTATTGATTCCCGCCAGCGCTTCGAATGCCTGCAGCCGGCGCACCAGAATGCCGCGCCGCGCCAATGAGCCTGCCGAAGCGAGCATGGCCGCCGGGGTGGCCAGGGCAAGTGCACAGGGACAGGTCACGATCAGAACGGCCACAGCCACGGCCAATGCCTTGGTGTGGTCGATCTGCCACCAGTACCAGCCAGCAAAGATTGCCGCCAAGATGACCAGCAACAGGAATGGCGTGGCGATCCGGTCAGCCAGGATCGCGAGTCGAGGCTTCTCGGTCGAGGCCTGCTCCATCAGACTCACGATCTGGGCAAACCGGGTGTCGCGCCCCAATTTGTCGACCCGAACCAGCGCCGGCCCACCCAGATTGAAACTGCCGGTGACCACGCCCTCACCCGTGGAACGGGTCACCGGGTGCGACTCACCCGTCAACAAGGCCTCGTCCACGGTCGCAGAGGCACTCAGCAATTCGCCATCGCCCGGAAAGGCCTGCCCGGCCTGGACGCGAACGACGTTGCCCAACTCCAGCCTGCGCACCGAGACCGACTCGAAAGTGCCATCTGCACGCTGCCGTTCGCACACCTCTGGCAGCCGGTTCATCAGGCTGTCGAGTGCGCCAGCCGTGCGGTCTCGTGCCTTGTGCTCCAGGTACCGCCCGCCGAGCAGGAAGAACACGAACATGGTCAGCGAGTCGAACCAGACCTCCTGGCCCCATGGGCCTGTGGGATCGAATGTCGCAGCCGAACTCACCAGGAATGTCACAAGAATGCCAACGGACACGGGTGTGTCCATGCCCACGCGCCCCAATTTGAGGTCGCGCCATGCGCTCTGAAAGAACGGTCCGCTTGCAAAAAAGACCACCGGCAGCGTCAGCACCCAGCTCGCCCAGCGCAGCAGCTGCACGATGTCTGCGGGAATGTCGCCGGGTTCGGTCACGTAGGCAGGCCACGCGTACATCATGACCTGCATCATGCAGAAGCCCGCCACAAACAAGCGCCAGAGCGCCTGGCGGGTCTCGGCCAGCCGCTCGCTGATGGACAAGGCCTGCTGCATCGGAAGCAACCGGTACCCGACCTTCCCCACGCCTTGAGCCAGTACCGACATCTGCGTGACGGCAGGGTCCCATTGCAGGCTGAGGCGGCGGGTGGCGGCATGCACCTGGGCGCGCTCCACGCCAGGGACATGCTGCAACACCGATTCGACCGTGTCCGCGCACGCTGCGCAGTACATGCCTTGCACCATCAGCACCGAATGGGCCCTGACCTGCCCACCCTCGTCGGTGAATTCGGTGAATTCTTTCTGTTCGACCGGGTCGTCCAGCACCGCGAAATCGTCAGTCACGGTGAGCGGGCCCTGGTGTTCGCCCAGCCAACCCGCGCTTTCGGTCATGCGCTCTTCACTGCCCGCTGATTGGGGCATGGGCGATGCGGCAAATTTCGAAGGCCCCACCGGGGGCAAGGTGGCGGCCTGGTTCATGCCCCGAGCGTAATTCAATGGTCGCTCCTTCCGGTTGACCTAGGTCAACCACGATCGGTTGATCCTTGTTAGTCTCGTGCAGTGTCACAGGGGCAGTTGACCACAGGCATTCGCTGCATGGCAAGTGTCTTCGTTGACCTGGCAAGGCACAGGCCAGAGAATCGCCACGAAGTGCTTGCTTGGCCATTTCAGAAAGGATGCGTCGCACGACCGTAGTTTGGGGTGCGGAACGCACAGGTTCACTTTCAACGCAATCAAGGAGATACCCATGTACAAACGCATCCTGGTCGCCACCGACGGCTCCAAGCTGTCGCAACGCGCAGTGGAACACACCCTCAATCTGGCAGACCTCACCGGCGCAGACGTGGTGGCATTGAAAGTGGTGCCCCGCTACCCTCAAACCTACTTTGAAGGGGGTGTGGCCCTGGCAGCGGCAGAAGTGGCGCGCGTGGAAAAGCAGTGGCAGGAAGAAGCCATGGTGGCAGTGAACGCCGTGAAATCTGCAGGTCAGCTGCGCGAGGTGAAGGTCAAGCCCGTGACAGTGAAGTCCGACCTGATTGCCGAGGCCATCATCGCCACGGCCAAGCGCAACAAATGTGATCTCATCGTCATGGCGTCTCACGGACGCCGTGGGTTGAAGCGGCTGCTGCTGGGCAGCGAGACTCAGCAGGTACTGACGCATTCCCACACACCGGTGCTGGTGTTGCGTTAAAGCACAGGTGCATTCCTGAAAACCGGGGTTCGCACCCGGTGATGCGGTGAGGTGTAGAGTCCGCGGGCTATCCGCGCCTGTATGACCTCTGCATCTCACCCGCCCCATCCTGTGACCAGCGGCAAGTTCGTCACTGGCTCCACACTCGGACATGTCATCACGATGACCGCCACCGGCTCGATCGGGCTCGCGGCGGTCTTTTTCGTTGACGTGCTGAACCTGTTCTACATCTCCCTTCTGGGGCAGAAGGAGCTTGCCGCTGCCGTGGGCTACGCGGGCACACTGCTGTTCTTCCTGACTTCGCTGGCCATTGGCCTGTCCATCGCAGCAACCGCCCTCACCTCACGCGCCTTGGGACGTGGAGACCGCCTGCAAGCTCAGCAACTGGCAGGAGCTTCCATGCTGCTGATGGCTTTGTTCATGACCGCAGCGGTCATACTCACCTTCCCTTTCCTCCAGTTCTTGCTTGGTTCACTGGGCGCCACAGGCGAAACCGCCGAACTGGCGCTGCGGTTCACGCGCATCGTCCTGCCTTCTGCCATTCCGCTGGGATTGGGCATGTGCCTGGGCGCCCTGCTGCGCTCATTGGGTGACGCACGACGCGCCATGTTCGTGACGCTTGGCGCTGGCGCCATCAGCGCGGTACTCGACCCGATCCTGATCTTCGGATTGGGCTGGGGTCTGGATGGCGCGGCGGTGGCCACGGTATTGACACGCTTTGCGATGCTGGGCATCGGCCTGCATGCCCTGCTGCGGGTGCACCGGCTGCTGGTGTGGCCCGCCATGCCTGTCTTGCACGACACCTTGCGCCCCTTCCTCGCCATCGGCGTGCCGGCCGTGCTCACGCAGGTGGCCACACCTGTGGGCAACGCCTTCGTCACGGCTGCCATTGCCGATTTTGGGGACAGTGCAGTGGCAGGCTGGGCCGTGATCGTGCGACTGATCCCGGTGGCGTTCGTGGCGCTGTTTGCCCTCTCCGGCTCGGTGGGCCCTATCCTGGGTCAGAACCTGGGTGCCCGGCGACACGACCGCCTGCGAGCGACCGTGCGCGACAGTCTCAAGGTGGTGCTGGTGTACGTGACGGTCGTGTGGGTGTTGCTGGCCATGGCCAGTGGCTGGATCGCCGACGCCTTCGGCGCCGCCGGCGAGGCCCGCGAACTGATCGTCTTCTTCTGCGTGTTCGTTGCTGGCAGCTTCATGTTCAACGGCGCGCTCTTCGTCGCCAATGCCGCCTTCAACAACCTGGGCTTTGCCTTCTATTCCACCGCGTTGAACTGGGGGCGCGCCACGCTGGGGGTGGTGCCCTTCATCTGGCTTGGCGCGCAATGGTTCGGTGCGCGCGGCGTGCTGGCAGGCTACGGGCTGGGTGTGGTGGTGTTCGGGCTGGCAGGCGCCCTGCTCTGCCGCAAGGTCCTCAAGCGGATCGAGCGGGATGCCTCCACCGGCGACGCGATCAGGATGTGAAGAGGTGCGACCAGGCGTCTCTCAAGAGGTTCTTCTGTACCTTGCCCATGGTGTTGCGCGGCAGCTCCGGCACCACGCTGCAGTGTTTGGGAATCTTGAAATTGGCCAGTTGGGTCTTCAGCGACGCAATGATCGCTGCACCCTCGAGCTGTGCCCCTGGCTTCACGGTCACCAACGCCACGCCCACCTCGCCAAAGTCGGGGTGCGGAACCCCCACCACCGCACTCTCTGCCACGCCGGGCATGTCATTGATGCAGGCTTCGATCTCTGCCGGGTACACGTTGTAGCCACCGCTGATGATCAGGTCCTTGCTGCGACCCACGATGGTCACATAACCCCGTTCATCCACACGCCCCACGTCGCCGGTCTTGAAGAATCCGTCCACAGTGAATTCCTCTGCGGTTTTTTCGGGCATGCGCCAGTAGCCTTTGAAAACATTGGGGCCCTTGACCTGGATGCTGCCGATCTCGCCGGCGGGCAGCGGTTGACCAGCATCACCGGCCACCTTGAGCGTCACACCCGGCAGGGGAAAACCCACGGTGCCGCCGCGGCGCTCGCTTTGCCCCGCATGGCGGGCGTCCGGCCCACACGGGTTCGATGTCAACATCACCGTCTCGCTCATGCCATAGCGCTCCAGGATGGTATGACCGGTGCGTTCCTGCCACGCCCTGAAGGTTTCGATCAGCAGCGGCGCTGAACCGGAAACGAACAAACGCATGTGCGCGGCTTGCGCGCGCGTCAGGGCAGGTTCCGACAGCATGCGCACGTACAGCGTGGGCACGCCCATGAACACAGTGGCCCTGGGCAGCAGTGCCACGACCTCGGCGGGATCAAACTTGTTGAGCCAAAGCATCGGACTGCCATTGATGAGCGCGCCGTGGATGGCAACAAATAGCCCATGCACATGGAAGATGGGCAGCGCGTGGATCAGCACATCGTCGGGCTGCCAGCACCAGTACTCACGAAGCACTTGCGCATTGCTCAGAACGTTGCCGTGGGTCAGCATGGCACCCTTGCTGCGTCCGGTGGTGCCGCTGGTGTAGATGATCACGGCCAAGTCATCAGCTGCACAAACGGCCGGCGTGTGCTCTGTGCTGTGATGGCTCGCCCGTTGCAGCAGGCTGCCCTGGCGCTCATCGTCCAGCGTGAAGACATGACGCGTTCCGGCGTTGAAAGCGATCTTGGACACCCAGCCAAAGTTGGCCGGACTGCACACCACCACCGATGGCTCCGCGTTGCCGATGAAATACTCGATCTCGGCACTGCGGTAGGCGGTATTCAGCGGCAAGAAGACATAACCCGCGCGCAGCGTGGCCAGATACAGGATCAAGGCTTCCACCGACTTTTCGACCTGCACGGCAATCCGTGCGCCCCTGGGCAGATCCAGCGAGGCCAGCAGGTTGGCCATCATGGCCGTGGCCTGGTCAATATCCCGCCAGCTGTAGTGAAGCGACGAAGCGGAGCCACCCACCGTTTCCACAGCGGTGGCGTCAAGGTCTGTGGGGAACGCCTTGCGCAAGGCGACAAACAGGTTGTGATTGCTCATGAGATGGCTGGGTCAGTTGTTGTTGTGAAGCGTGTCAAACAAAATCCGGGGGTCGCTTGGCCATGAATGCGGCTATGCCTTCCCGATGTTCGGCACTGTCTGCATACCGGTAGCTCTCCATTGAAGCCCCTGAGGCCCTATCCCCGCGCGCCAACGCACGCAGGGTTTGTTTGTTCATGCGAGCTGCCTGAGGCGCCAGCTGGGTCATGCCGTCCAGCCGTTGTTCGACCGCCTGCGCCAATTCTTCCGCAGGCACCACCTGATTCAGAAAGCCTCGCTGCTTCATCTCGGCGGCGTCCAGCACGGCAGCACCGAGCAGCATTTCACGGGCGGTGAGTTCGCCTGCCGCGCGTGACACCAGGGCCGCTTCGCGCGGCGCCATGGGAAACCCCAGGCGTGCAATGGGCGCACCAAATCGGGCCGAGATGCTGGCAATGCGGATATCAGAACAACTGGCGATCTCCATGCCGGCGCCCATGCAGTTCCCCTCGATACACGCCACGACGGGCAGGTCACAGTCCAGCATCGCAGACAGGCCACCCCAGACCTCGTCTTCATGAAAGGTGCGCAGCGCCGCTTCATCAAAGCGGAACGAGGGGTACTCCGCAATGTCGCCGCCGGCGCAGAAATGCCCATCAGATCCGCTCACAACGACACACCGCAGTGCACGCTGGTGCTGGAGATCCAGGAACACATTGCGCAAAGAACGCCACATGTCGCGTGAAATGGCATTGAACTTGCCGCCGTGGGACAGGCGCACCCGCGCCAGCACGCCGTTGATCTCGCAGTGCACCTGTCCGCTCATGGTGGTCAGTCCAGCTTGGCACCGGAGGCCTTGACCACCTGTGCCCATTTGCGCACTTCACCTTTGATAAAAGCGTCAAACTGAGCGCCACTGAGGTCCGGGAACGAGGCACCCTGCTTGCCCCAGACAGCCTTGGCATCCTCGGTCTGGCAGGCCTTTCGAAGCTCCTCGATCGCTCTGGCCTGCGCGTCTGCAGGCGTTCCCTTGGGTGCCCAGACACCGTACCAGGTGGTGACGTTGTAGTCAGGCAGGCCCAGCTCGGCTGCGCACGGCACGTCTGGCAACGCGGCATTGCGCTTTTCGCCGGAGACCATCAGCGCCTTGATGCGCCCACCCTGAATATGCGCAGCCGAAGAACCGAGCCCGTCGAACATCATTTCCACATCACCCGCAATCAGGCCGCCCAGGGCCGGGCCGGCGCCACGGTAGGCAATGTGAGTGATGAAGGTGCGGGTCTGCTGCTTGAACAGCTCGCCAGCCAGGTGGTGCGAGGTGCCATTGCCTGCAGAGCCGTAGTTGAGCTTGCCAGGATTGGCACGGACCAGTTTCAGGAAATCGGCGAAGTTCGTTGCTGACACTTTGCCGGGATTCACCACCAGTACCTGTGGCACGCTGGCCACCAGGAGCAGCGGCTCAAGGTCTTTTTCCAGGTCGTATTCAAGCTTGGGATACATGCTGGGCGCGATGGTGTGGTGCACGGCGCCCATGAACAGGTTGTAGCCATCGGGTGTGGCCCTGGCGGCCAGCGTGGCGCCCAGTGTGCCCCCTGCGCCCCCCTTGTTGTCGATCACCAACTGGCGACCGGTCAGTTTCGAGAACTGTGTCGCCATGGGTCGCGCAAACGCGTCGGTACCTCCCCCGGCAGGAAACGGCACGATCATGTTCACCGGGCGCGTGGGCCAGGTCGACTGAGCGTGAATCGGAATGGTATGGCTAGCCAGTCCGGCGAGTGCAGCACCCAGTGCAGTGCGCCGGGAAATGGAACATGTCATGCGTTGTCTCCTGTTGTTGTCGAGTTGTTTTGCCAGTCCGCCGTTCACTATGGAGCTGGCATCAGTTTGCCTACGGCGGGAGCCGTCGGGATTTTGCCCTGCGCCAGAAGTGCCCGGTGCCGGTCAAGTCGCTTGAGGTCGTACTGGTAGTTCACCATCAAACCGTACGATTGCTTCATGCCTTTGGTGGACGGATCACCCGCCCAGTTGATTCGCTCGACGCGTGCGCCGTTGCCCAGATGAAACCGCGCCACAGGGTCGAGTGGCTTGCCGTCGCGCATTTCTTGCGCCAGATACTGGGCAGCCTTACTCATCAACGCCACCCGCTCTGGCGCGTTGGCAGGCAGCTCAAGCGCCTGCTCCCAAGCCTTGAGCAAATCGGGGGGCGCATTTTTCGATAGCCATTGCCGCAAGCCCGGGATTGGCGACAGGGTCACAAACGTCTTGAGCTTGGGAAATTCGTCCTTCAGTGTGTCGACCACGCGCTTGATGAGGGAGTCACCAAAGCTCACACCCTTGAGTCCGGTCTGGGTGTTGCTGATGGAGTAAAAAATGGCGTGGGTGGCCTTGGAGAGATTGGCTGGTGCAGCCGATTCATCCAGCAGTGGCGTGATGCTGGACGCCATGTCGTCCATCAGGGCCACTTCGACAAATATCAGCGGCTCCTCAGGCAGCCTGGGGTGAAAAAACCCATAGCAGCGGCGGTCCGAGTCGAGCCGGTTCTTGACATCGGCCCAGCCACGGATGTCGTGCACGGCCTCGTACTTGATGAGTTTTTCAATCAGGGACGCAGGCGAGTCCCAGCTGATTCGACGCAGGTCAAGAAAGCCGACGTCGAACCAAGTGGAGAACATGTACTCCATTTCAACGTCCAGTGCCATCAGTCGCTTGTCGGCCTTCAGGCGAGGCTGCATCTCGGCCCGCATATCGACCAGAAAACGAATACCTTCCGGATTGACGCTGAAGCGCTGCAACAAACGCCGCCTGGGGGACACCGTGGCCCGGCGGTAGTTGACCTCTGCAGCCGCCTCGTCCGGCGTGCCGACGGCGGCCGTGTACTTGGCCTGTGCCGCCTGCACTTTCACGGGATCGGCGACAAACTGTTCACTCATCAGCAACCACATGTCGTAGCGCTGCTCTGGCGTGGCGCTGGCGTACCAGCCAGCCACGCCCCGTGCGCGGCGCCCCCCCTCCACCTCGCTGACCTTGGGGTCGACGATGGATTGAAGTTCAACAAGCGTGCGCCTGAGCACTCTTGGCGACAACGCTTCTTCTTCTCGACGAAGCGTGGCGCCAAGGCGTTCCTTCGTCGACCTTGCCGCAGCCTTTGATGGGCTGGAAAGCACCTCTGCCGCTTGCGCCACGCCCTTCAGCGAGCCGGTGCGAAACATCGTGACGCCCCGATTGATCCATTCCGATGTGTTCATTGTGTGACTCCCATGTTCGTCCGCCATCACCTGAAATCGCTGACAGCCAGGCAACGAGCGGGCGGCGCGGTTGTGTTCTTCACGCTCATGCCAGCTTCGATCGGCCACTGCGTGCAAGTTCACGCAGAGCTTCACGCTGTCTTGTCAGATGGGTTTTCATGGCGGCTTCGGCGCCTTCTGGATCCCGCGCCTTCAACGCAGCAAACACCGCCATGTGTTCAGACAGGCTTTGTTGCAGACGGCCCGGCGCATGCAACTGCTGAAGACGGGCCAGCTTGAGGATCTTGCGCAGGTCGGCAATCACTTGCGCCAGCCAACGGTTGTTGGCCAGGGTGATGATCGCCTCGTGGATGGCGAAGTTGGCCTCGTAGTACGAGGTGATTCGGCCCGCACTGGCGTGTTTGTTGAGACGTTCATGAAGCGTTTCCAGCGCCGCGATGTCGGCCTCAGTGGCGTTTCGTGCGGCCTCGAATGCGCACCGTCCTTCAAGCAGTGCAATCACGGGAAATATCTCGTCGAGGTCTTGTTCCGTGACCTGATTGACAAAGCAGCCCCTGCGCTGTTCGTGGCGAACCAGGCCCTCTGCCGCCAGCACCTTGAGCGCCTCACGCAACGGGGTACGCGATATTTCCAGCCGTTGGGCGATCGCCACCTCGTCGATGAACGCGCCCGGCAACAGGTCGCCAGAGAAGATCAGGTCACGCAAGCGCGCGGCGACTTCGTCGTGAAGGGAGTTGGAAACAACGCGCATGTCGAGGGCTTTTGCAGGTGGTCGCTCCATAATTACAGATAATTATGAGCAACGAAAGCCCTGAACGCAAGGCATTTTCCTCAGGGTTTCCACTGCCTCCTATGCGGTGGAATTCCGACGGCCAGACCAGATCCAGAGCCCTACACCGCCCAGGATCATGGGCACACACAGCCACTGGCCCATGCTCATCCCCAAAGACAAGATGCCGAGGTGTGCGTCTGGTTCACGGAAGAATTCCGCGATGAATCTGAAGACGCCATACCCGAACAGAAAGGCCGCAGTGACTTGCCCCGTGGCGCGCTTCTTTCGTGCGTAGAACCAGAGCAGCACGAACAGAAGAACACCTTCCATCAGGAACTGATAGGCCTGGGACGGGTGTCTGGGCAGGTCACCCGCACCCCGAAAGACCATGCCCCATGGAAGTGATGGGTCGGCCACCCGCCCCCACAACTCACCATTGATGAAGTTGCCAAGGCGCCCTGCAGCAAGCCCGGTGGGCACGCAGGGCGCCACGAAGTCCATGACATGCAGAAACGGTCGCTTTCGACTGTAGGCAAACCACAGCATCGCAGCCGCCACACCGAGCATGCCGCCGTGAAAACTCATGCCACCCTGCCAGACGGCAAAGATCTCCAGCGGGTTTTGAAGGTAGTAAGCGGGCTTGTAAAACAGGCAGTAGCCCAGACGACCTCCCGCCACCACGCCCAGCACACCCAGAAACAGGATGTCTTCGACATCTCGCTTGGCCCAGGGCTGAAGAACACCCGCACCTGCAAAAGCCGGGTGGCGCAAGCGCAGGTGGCCCAGCCACATGAACAGGCCAAAGGCGGCGAGATAGGTGAGGCCGTACCAGTGGATGGCCAGCGGGCCGAGCTGCAGGGCCACGGGATCGATTTGCGGGTGTTGAAGCATGTGGCCTATTGTGCCTTTGGACCTTGGCCACCGGAGGACAGGCCGGCGACGGCTTGGTTGCGCGCGAAATTCAGGAAGTGATTCAGTGCAGGGCTCACCGCATCCGGCCGCCACACCAGACTGGTTTCGCAGGCAGGCACCGCCCTTCCCCTGGGCCATCCCACGGGCCGGTACAAGATGCCCGGTCGTTGAAACTGCTGCACGCTCTGCGGCACCCATGCAAGACCAAGCCCTGCAGACACCAGATTCACGATGGTCTGCATCTGAATGGCTTCCTGCGCCACCTGGGGCACCTGACCGGCTGCGTTGTACAGCGCAAAAACAGCGTCGTGCAGCGAGGGCAGGATGCGTCGGGGAAAGATCACCAAGGGTTCAGACAGCAGGTCTTTGAGCGCCGGCCGATCCAGCTTTGCCAGTGCGTGGTGTTCCGGCAAAGCCACCACCAAGGGTTCGCTGGCAATGCGCATCTGCGTGAGTCCGGCGACGGCAAAGCCGGGCGAATGCAGCACGAAGCCGGCGTCCACCTCAGCTTTGGCCAGCAGATCCAGTTGCACATCCCCCGTGGCCTCGATCAACTCCAGCGCCACCTGCGGCCATTTCTCTCGAAACGACCGCACCCATCGGGGCAGCAGATCAAAACCTACCGTGGAAACAAACGCCAGCCTCAGCCGACCCAGCTCGCCAGCCGCAGCCGCACGCGCCAGTTCCGGCAAGGCCTGCGCGCGGGCAAGCAACTCGCGGACCTCGGGCAGCAATGCCGCTCCGGCGGGCGTGATCTGCACACTGCGCCGGGTGCGCTCAAACAAGCGCACGCCCAACGCCACCTCCAGACCGGCGATGGCCTGCGTCAGCGGTGGCTGGGTCATGTGCAGGCGCAACGCGGCCCGGCCGAAGTGAAGCTCTTCGGCCAGCGCAACAAACTGGCGCCACTGTCGCAATTCAATGCGCAGCGATCTGGATAGCTCATTCATATGCCAAGCGTATCAAATCCACCGACCAAAACTATTGGAAAACGCGCCGCCCCTGCCGCATACTGCCCTCTTTTCCCCCACCCAAGAGACGAAGCCATGGCCGACAACAAAACCATTCCCATCAAGCCCATCAACAGCCGCAGCGCAAACATCACACAGGGCAAGTCGCGTGCACCCAACCGCTCCATGTACTACGCCATGGGCTACGAGGAAGGCGATTTCGTCAAACCCATGGTGGGGGTGGCCAACGGGCACAGCACCATCACGCCTTGCAACTCAGGTTTGCAGAAGCTGGCCGACGCAGCCATCGCCGGCATCGAAGAAGCCGGTGGCAACGCCCAGGTGTTTGGCACGCCCACCATTTCCGATGGCATGGCCATGGGCACCGAGGGCATGAAGTACTCGCTGGTCAGCCGCGAGGTGATTTCCGATTGCATCGAGACCTGCGTCGGCGGCCAATGGATGGATGGCGTGGTGGTGATTGGTGGCTGCGACAAGAACATGCCTGGTGGTCTGATGGGCATGCTCCGCTCCAACGTCCCCGCGATCTACGTGTACGGCGGCACCATCCTCCCGGGCCGCTGGAAAGACCAGGACCTCAACATCGTGAGCGTCTTTGAGGCCGTGGGACAGAACGCGGCAGGCAACCTCAGCGACGAAGACCTGCGCGAGATCGAGATGCGCGCCATTCCGGGTTCGGGTTCCTGCGGCGGCATGTACACCGCCAACACCATGTCCAGCGCCTTCGAGGCACTGGGCATTTCGCTGCCCTACTCGTCCACGATGGCCAATCCGCACGACGAGAAAATGAACTCGGCCAAGGAATCGGCCAAGGTGCTGATCGAAGCCATCAAGAAGGACATCAAGCCGCGTGACATTGTCACAAAGAAGGCCATCGAAAATGCGGTGGCAGTGATCATGGCCACGGGCGGCTCGACCAACGCGGTGCTGCACTTCCTGGCCATCGCGCACGCAGCCGGCGTGGAATGGACCATCGACGACTTCGAGCGCGTGCGGCAGAAGACCCCTGTGCTGTGCGATCTCAAGCCCAGTGGCAAGTACCTGGCGGTCGACCTGCACAAGGCCGGGGGCATTCCGCAAGTGATGAAGGTGTTGCTCAACGCCGGTCTGCTGCACGGCGATTGCCTCACCATCACAGGCCAGACCATTGCCGAGGTGTTGAAAGACGTGCCCGATGTGCCGCGCGCCGACCAGGACGTGATCCGCCCCATCGACAAACCCATGTACGACCATGGTCACCTGGCCATCCTCAAAGGCAACCTCAGCCCTGAAGGTGCCGTGGCCAAGATCACCGGCCTGAAGAACCCGGTGATGACCGGGCCAGCGCGGGTGTTCGATGACGAACAGTCGGCCCTTCAGGCCATTCTGGACGGCAAGATCAAGGCGGGCGACGTGATGGTGCTGCGTTACCTGGGCCCCAAAGGAGGTCCGGGCATGCCTGAAATGCTGGCCCCTACAGGCGCGCTAATTGGTGCGGGCCTTGGTGAGAGCGTGGGCCTGATCACCGATGGCCGTTTCAGCGGTGGCACCTGGGGCATGGTGGTGGGCCACGTGGCCCCCGAGGCAGCGGCGGGCGGCACGATCGCCTTCGTGAACGAAGGCGACAGCATCACCATTGACGCACACCAGCTGTTGCTGGAACTCAACGTACCCGAGGCAGAAATCGAGAAGCGCCGCGCCGGATGGACGGCACCGGCTCCGCGCTACACGCGGGGCGTGCAGGCCAAATTCGCCTTCAATGCCTCCAGCGCCAGCAAGGGGGCCGTGCTGGACAACTACTGAACCCGGGGTGAACCGTGTGCCTCACCCGGCCGTGAGGCACACACATCAGCGGCGCCTGGGCTTGATACCCAACGACTCGCGCTGTTTTTCCAGGCGGTTCTTCTTCTTCAGGTCCATCTTCTCCATGGCCTTGCGCTTGGTATAACCGCTTGCATCAGCCCAGGCCCACCAGGCCACTGCCAGTGCAAAGGGCGCCAACACCCACCACCAAGAGAGTTCGGCCACAAAGCCGATCTCCAGATACTTCAGCAACATCATGCCGAGGCCCAAGATCAGTAAATACATCACACCCTCCGGTAAAGGTCCGATAAAGCCCGGCAAGAAACTGTAAGCGGGCGTTTCAGCGGCGTTCCAATCGCTAGAATTCAGACCAACGAGCTTTTCAATCAATCACAAGGACACCCACATGAAACGCGCTTTCCTGATTATGGCCGCCCTTACCGCTTTGTCTGCACCCGCCCTGGCCGATGAGGCACTGGCAAAGAGCAAGAACTGCATGGCCTGCCACGCCGTCGACAAGAAGCTGGTGGGTCCATCCTATAAGGACGTGGCCAAGAAGTACGGTGCTGACGCCAAGGCAGTGGACGCGTTGGCAGAGAAGATCGTCAAGGGCGGATCCGGTGTCTGGGGTGCGATCCCCATGCCCGCCAACCCCCAGGTCAGTGCTGCAGAGGCAAAGAAGCTGGCCGCATGGGTTTTGTCCAACAAATAATCCAACCCAGTCGACAGAAAACCCGCTGATTTCAGCGGGTTTTTTTGTGGTGGATTCCCCTGCCCGCTCAGTTGGTCTTGGCCAACTGCTCGAGGATGGCGGGATTTTCCAGTGTCGAGGTGTCCTGCGTGATGGCCTCGCCCTTGGCCAGTGCCCGCAGCAGACGCCGCATGATCTTGCCGGAACGCGTCTTGGGCAGGTTTTCGCCAAAACGGATTTCCTTGGGTTTGGCAATCGGCCCGATCTCCTTGCCGACCCAGTTGCGCAACTCGTTGGCGATCGCCTTGGCTTCGTCACCCGTAGGAACAGAGCGCTTGAGCACCACGAAGGCCACAATGGCTTCTCCGGTCACATCGTCCGGACGTCCCACCACAGCGGCCTCGGCCACCAGGTCCGTCTTGCCCACCAGCGCCGACTCGATTTCCATCGTGCCCATGCGGTGGCCGGACACGTTGAGCACGTCATCAATGCGGCCCGTGATGCGGAAGTAACCCCGGTCTGCGCTGCGCACGGCCCCGTCGCCGGCCAGGTAGTATCCCTTGAGTTCTTCAGGGAAATAGCTCTTCTTGAACCGCTCGGGGTCACCCCAGATGGTGCGGATCATGGAGGGCCACGGCTTCTTCACCACCAGAATGCCGCCCGCGCCGTTCGGAACATCGTTCCCGGTCTCATCCACAATCGCGGCGGCAATCCCTGGCAGGGGCAGCGTGCAGGAACCCGGCACCAGCGGCGTGGCACCCGGCAGCGGCGTGATCATGTGGCCGCCGGTCTCCGTCTGCCAGAAGGTGTCCACGATGGGGCAGCGCTCGCCACCCACGTGCTTGTAGTACCACATCCAGGCTTCGGGGTTGATGGGCTCGCCCACCGAACCCAGGATGCGCAGACTGGAAAGGTCGGAACGGGCCGGGTGCACCTTTTCGTCGCTCTCGGCCGCCTTGATCAGTGAACGGATGGCTGTGGGCGCTGTGTAGAAGATCGTGCACTTGTGCCGCTCAATCATCTGCCAGAAGCGTCCCGCATTGGGGAACGTGGGCACACCTTCAAACACGATCTGCGTGGCGCCAGCCGCCAGGGGGCCATAGGCCACATAGCTGTGGCCGGTGATCCAGCCGATGTCAGCCGTGCACCAGAAGATGTCATCGTCCTTGAGGTCGAAGGTCCACTGCATGGTGAGGTTCGACCACAGCAAATAGCCCGCCGTGCTGTGCTGCACGCCCTTGGGCTTGCCGGTCGAACCTGAGGTGTACAGAACGAACAGCGGGTGTTCCGCCCCCACCATTTCAGCAGGGCAGTCGGTGGATTCAGCAGCCATGACGTCGTGCATGAAGCTGTCGCGACCCGCCACCATGTTGCACGCGGTCTGGGTGCGCTGGAAAACCAGCACGTTCTTGATGCACTCGCATCCGCCCATCGCGATGCCTTCATCGACGATGGACTTCAGTGGCAATTCCTTGCCGCCACGCAACTGATAGTTCGCCGTGATCACAGCCACAGCACCTGCGTCCTGGATGCGCTCCTGCAGTGCCTTGGCCGAAAAACCGCCAAACACCACACTGTGTGTCGCGCCAATACGAGCGCAGGCCTGCATCGCCACCACACCTTCCACGGTCATGGGCATGTAGATGACCACACGGTCGCCCTTCTTCACGCCTTTGGTCTTGAGTGCATTCGCGAACTGGGACACCTTGGCCAGCAGCTCCTTGTAGGTGACTTTGGTCACCTCACCACCGTCTGCTTCGAAGATGATGGCCGTCTTGTTCTCGACCGGCGTGCCCATGTGCCGGTCAAGGCAGTTGTACGAGGCATTGAGCTCACCGTCGTCAAACCACTTGTAGAACGGTGCGTTCGATTCATCCAGCGTTTTGGTGAAGGGCTTGTTCCACGTCAGTGTTTCGCGTGCAAGCCGGGCCCAGAAACCTTCGAAATCGCTCTCCGCTTCCGCGCAGAGGGCGTCGTAGCCCGCCATGCCAGACACGCGAGCGTCCTTTGCAAACGCCTCGGTGGGCTCGAAAACGCGATTCTCGACCAGCGTGGACTCAATGGACGTCGAAGGTGCGGACATGGGCAGTCTCCTTAAGTGTTGTGGGTTCAGGTTCGCCAGCGACTGTGCGCAAAGGCTCTTACGAGCCACTTACATGGTATACGCCATCTGGTCGATCTGGCTCAAATCACCACCCTTGCCCGTTGCCGGAACAGTGCCCGGGCCAGGCTGGAGCGCCAGCGCCCAAGTGGCGCACAAGAACACCCTCGTAGGTCAGGGCCCAGCTTTGCCCAGGCCGCGAAGCGCTGCCCTCAAATCCCTAAAATGCGGGCTTCGCCTTTCGGGCCACGCGCCAACCAAAATGTCCACCGACACCCTGCCATCCCACGGTCTTCGCCAACGCTGCCACGCGTTCCTGTCCCAGCCGCTTGTTCAACACGGGATCCTGGCGCTGATTGTGCTCAACGCGGTCTTCATGGGGCTGGAGACGTCAGCCAGCGTGATGGCCGAGGTGGGCCCCTGGCTGCTGGCCGTGGACAAGGTCATACTTGGCGTGTTCGTGCTGGAACTGGCGGTGCGCCTGTATGTCCATCGAAGCGCCTTCTTCCGGGATCCCTGGAGTCTTTTCGACTTTGCCGTCGTGGCGATCGCACTGGTCCCGGCCAGCGGCCCATTTGCGGTCCTGCGGGCCCTGCGTGTGTTGCGCGTGCTCAGGGTGCTCACCATCGTGCCGTCCATGCGCCGGGTGGTCGGTGCGCTCCTGTCAGCCATTCCCGGCTTGTCTTCGATCGCCATGGTGTTGATGCTGGTGTTCTACGTGTTCGCCGTGATCGCCACCCACCTGTTTGGCCAGCAGTTCCCAGACTGGTTCGGACACCTGGGCCGTTCGCTCTACACCCTGTTCCAGGTCATGACGCTGGAGAGCTGGTCGATGGGGATTTCGCGCCCGGTGATGGAAGAATCGCCGTACGCATGGGCATTCTTCATTCCGTTCATCCTGTTTGCCACCTTCACCATGCTCAACCTGTTCATCGCGATCATCGTGAACGCGATGCAGACGTTCACAGAAAGCGAGCATCAGGCCACGGTGGGCGCAGTGGAGACGGTGGGACAGTCGATCGAGCATGAACTACACGCAGAAGTCCAGTCGCTGCGGCAGGAAATTGGTGAGCTCAAGACCATGTTGCGCGCGTCCAGTCTGGCGGGGGCGTTTGTTGCCCCCAACGCTCCTACGAGTGGCAACTCAGGTTAAAACCTTCGGCTACCCCCTCGCTATCGCCCAACCATCTTCTCGGGCACCACCCACTGATCAAACTGTTCGTCGGTCACATAACCCAGCGCCAGTGCGGCCGACTTCAGACTTGAGCCTTCTGCATGCGCCTTCTTGGCGATCTCGGCCGCCCGGTCGTAGCCGATGTGTGGGTTCAGGGCCGTCACCAGCATCAAGGAACGCTCCACCAGCTCGGTGATTCGCGCCCGATTGGGTTCAATGCCCCGAACACAGTGATGCTCAAAGCTGTCCATGCCATCCGCCAGCAGCCGCACACTCTGAAGAAAGTTGTGAATCAACACCGGGCGGAAGACGTTGAGCTGGAAATTCCCGGATGCGCCACCCAAGCTGACTGCCACGTCGTTGCCCATCACCTGCACGCAGGCCATGGTCAAAGCTTCACATTGCGTCGGGTTCACCTTGCCCGGCATGATGGAAGAGCCCGGTTCGTTCTCTGGAATCGCCAGTTCTCCCAGCCCGCTGCGCGGACCACTGGCAAGCCATCGCACATCGTTGGCGATCTTCATGAGGCTCACCGCCAGTGTCTTCAGCGTTCCGTGGGCATGAACCAGCCCGTCACACGCTGCCAGTGCCTCGAACTTGTTCGGTGCGCTCACCAACGGCAATCCAGTTTCTTGCGCCAGAAGCTCCGCCACGGCACCACCAAACCCGGTCGGAGCGTTGAGCCCGGTGCCCACCGCCGTACCTCCCTGCGCGAGTTCACAAAGATGCGGCAGTCCAGCCCGAATGTGCCGGTCGGCGTGTGCGAGTTGGGCAACCCAGCCTGAAATCTCCTGCCCCAAGGTCAGCGGCGTGGCGTCCTGCAGATGCGTGCGACCAATCTTCACGATGCCGTCGAACGCGTCAGCTTTTCGTGCAAGCTCTGCTCGCAGGTGCTCCAGCACGGGCAGCACCCGGTTCCAAATGCCATCGACTGCCGCCAGGTGCATGGCGGTGGGAAACACATCGTTTGAAGACTGGCTGCGGTTGACATCGTCATTGGGGTGCACCAGGCGACCTGGCCCCCGCGAACCGCCCAACAGCTCGCTGGCGCGGTTGGCCAACACCTCGTTGACATTCATGTTGGTCTGGGTGCCTGAGCCGGTTTGCCAGATCGCCAGCGGGAACTCAACGGCATGCCGGCCTGCGATCACCTCGTCGGCCGCTGCTGCAATGGCCATTGCCTTGTCAGCTGGCAAGTCCGCCCGTTGCTGATTTACCTTTGCGCACGATTTTTTGACAAGCGCCAATGCGCGGATCATTTCCGGCGGCATCTGTTCGGTGGAAATGTCGAAATGCATCAGTGAGCGCTGGGTCTGTGCGCCCCACAGATGCTCTGCCGGCACTTCGATGGCGCCCATGCTGTCGTGTTCGATGCGCTGTGTCATGGTGACTCTCCTGGTGTCAGCTGCCGTTGGGCCGACCTGTCAAAATACGGCCTGGCCCACCGTAGCAGACTTGCACAGGCTTGTCGCGACAACAACCCCTGCAGCAAACTCCAACCACCCCACAGCCATGACCACGAGCATCCGTCAAAACGACCTCATCGAATCCGTTGCCGCCGCCCTGCAGTACATCAGCTATTACCACCCGGCCGACTACATCGCCCACCTGGCACGCGCCTACGAGCGCGAGCAAAGCCCGGCTGCCAAAGACGCCATTGCCCAGATACTGACCAACAGCAAGATGAGCGCCACCGGACAGCGTCCGATCTGTCAGGACACGGGCATCGTCAACGTGTTCATCAAAGTGGGTATGGATGTTCGCTGGGAAGGCTTCACAGGCAGCCTGGAGGACGCCATCAATGAAGGCGTGCGCCGCGGCTACAACCACCCCGACAACACCCTTCGGGCCAGCGTGGTGGCCGACCCGCACTTTGCGCGAAAGAACACCAAGGACAACACGCCTGCCGTCATCTTCACCGAGATCGTCCCAGGCAACACCGTGGACATCACGGTGGCCGCCAAAGGCGGTGGATCCGAGAACAAGTCAAAGATGATCATGATGAATCCCAGCGACTCCCTGGTCGACTGGGTGCTCAAGACCGTACCGACCATGGGCGCTGGCTGGTGCCCGCCTGGCATGCTCGGCATCGGCATCGGTGGCACGGCCGAAAAAGCGGTGCTGCTGGCCAAAGAGAGCCTGATGGACGACATCGACATGTACGAACTTCAGGCCAAGTCGGCCAAGGGAGAGAAATTGAGCCAGGTCGAAGAACTTCGCCTGGAACTGTTCAACAAGGTCAACGCGCTGGGGATTGGCGCACAGGGTCTGGGCGGCCTGACCACCGTGCTCGACATCAAGATCAAGATGTACCCGACCCATGCGGCCAGCAAGCCAGTGGCCATGATCCCCAACTGCGCGGCCACACGACACGCGCACTTTGTGCTTGATGGCAGCGGCTCGGTCTACCTGGATCCGCCCAGTCTGGACCTCTGGCCCAACGTCAACTGGACGCCAGATACCGAAAAGAGCCAGCGCGTCGACCTCAATACGCTCACCAGGGAAGAAGTGGCCAACTGGAAGCCTGGCCAGACACTGCTGCTCAATGGCAAGATGCTCACCGGCCGGGACGCCGCGCACAAGCGCATCCAGGACATGCTCGCCAAAGGCGAAAAACTGCCGGTGGACTTCACCAACCGGGTCATCTACTACGTCGGCCCGGTAGACCCCATCCGTGACGAAGCCGTGGGTCCCGCGGGCCCCACCACCGCCACGCGCATGGACAAGTTCACCGACATGATGCTGGAGCAAACCGGGTTGATCGCCATGATTGGCAAGGCCGAACGTGGCCCTGTGGCCATCGAGTCCATCAAGAAGCACAAGAGTGCTTACCTGATGGCGGTCGGTGGTGCAGCCTACCTCGTCTCCAAGGCCATCAAACACGCCAAGGTGGTGGGTTTTGAAGACCTCGGCATGGAAGCCATCTACGAATTTGACGTGATCGACATGCCTGTGACCGTGGCAGTGGATTCGGGCGGCACCAGCGCCCACATCACTGGTCCCGCCGAATGGCAGAAGCGCATCGCCAGCGGCGAGTTCAAGGGCATTGGCGTCACCAGCGCTTGAAAACCATCGGAGTCTTCGACAGTGGTGTGGGGGGGTTGAGCGTGCTTCGCGCCTTGCAGTGCGAGGTGCCCCACACCCACTGGGTTTATCTGTCCGACAGCGCCTTCGCACCTTATGGTGGCCGCAGCGGACAAGAAGTGATCGAGAGGTCACAGCGCATCACGGCGTGGCTGACCAGGGAACACCCGCTCGATGCGCTCGTCGTGGCTTGCAACACAGCCACGGCTCATGCGATCGACAGCCTTCGTGACATGTACCCTGCCCTGCCCATCGTCGGCGTGGAGCCTGCCCTGAAAACCGCTGCCCAAGCAACACGCACGGGGTGCATCGGCGTCCTCGCCACGAGCGGCACCCTGAAAAGCGGCCGTTTTGCCACCCTGCGAAGCAGCGTGGAGGCCACCGCAGTTGGACCAGGCTTGGCGTTCCTCTGCCAGCCCTGCCCAGGACTTGCAGATGCAATAGAGCAGGATGACAAAGAGGCAATCGAAGAGCTGTGCAAGTGCTTCGTCACGGCCTTGATGAATCAGATTCCCGCGCATGCAAGAATGGACAGCTTGGTGCTGGGTTGCACGCACTACCCTTTTGCCATGGAAACGCTGAAACAGCTTTGCGGACCGGGCGTGAATGTGATCGATAACGCAACGCCGATTGCCAGAAGGACCGCAGGCCTGGTCGGTGCAGCCCATAAGGCGAACGTCACCGCGCAAGTTGGCTGCGTTTCACTCTTTGCAACCGGCAGTGTGGCAGCCCTGAAGGAAGCTTGCGAGCGTTGGCTGCCCAACCTGCATCAGATAGCGGCCTGCCAGATACATATCTGATGATCTGACTCTCCACAGGCTCCAACACGGACCAGTTGCAGGCGCCCTGCCGATCAAAAGTTCAGCAACTCGGTGCAACAACCGGGCACGAGCGCGAACAGTCAGCAACTCAGGCTGGCTGCGCGAGCCAATGGAGCACCCTGCAGTTCAGTGCAAGTGCCTTGGCTTACGTGGGCCGCCATGTCCGGAGGGCCCGCCATGGCCACGCGGCGGTTTACCGAGTTGCATGGAGTTGACCAGCGCGTCAAACCGCTGTGTGAACAGTTTGTCGACAGCGGCAACAACCTCGCCAAGTTCCGCAGAGTCGAAGTGGCGCTCCATCACATGGATCACGTCTTGAACCAGGAGATCGCGCTGCACCTGCATGATGGCGGCCGGCGTGGGGCCGACAAAACACATCATGAAATCGTCCCGCGCCTCCTCTTCGGTTGCGTCGTCTTCCTCGTCGTACTCCGTATCGTAAAAAGACACTTCGAGGGGTGCACCGGCAGCTGCAATGTCATTGAGCGCCATGCAGGTTTCTTCGATCACCTGCCGAAACTCCTCGCCGCCCGGAACCGTCCAGCACATCTGCAGCATGTGGGTGGCAGCATCGAACCGGATGCCTGGCTCGTCCTCGTAGGCACTTTCAGCAGCGGCAGCAAGCGAGCGAGCCCCCGCGTACTGCCACAAAGGCTTGAGCGCGTCCTGTATCTGGGCGTACACGACGTCCTCGCGCAAGGGCACATCCCCATGCACATGTATCTCAAAAGGGGCGTTGTAACGGGTCATGGAAACTCACTGTACCGGCGATTCCGGAAAAATCCTAGGGACTGGTGCCTCGAACCGGAATCGAACCGGTACGCCCGATTAAAGGCGGCGGATTTTAAGTCCGCTGTGTCTACCAATTTCACCATCGAGGCACGCCGTGTATTGTCTCAGGTTGGACGGAGCTGACCTGCCCACGTTCTTTCCCGTGCGGACCGCGAAAAAAAGCCCCGACAACCGAAGTTGGCGAGGCATGGAGGACTGGAGGCGCGACCCGGAGTCGAACCGGGCTAGACGGATTTGCAATCCGTTGCATAACCGCTTTGCTATCGCGCCACAGGTTGGAACGTGCAGATCAGCTGCTCCAACAAACCGACAAAAAAGGGAAGCAATGCTTCCCTTTTTAAATCTGGAGCGGGAAACGAGATTCGAACTCGCGACCTCAACCTTGGCAAGGTTGCGCTCTACCAACTGAGCTATTCCCGCAATTTTCAGATCACCGCAGTGTTTGTCTGAAGCTGAAATTATAGCGCAGAAATCTGGCCCTTTTCAAGACCCCCTGCATTTTTTGAATCAGTGTTTCACGGCGTCAGGTGAAGGAGCGGGACGGCTCACGGAGGCGGCCACTTGAGCGGCAACCTCTTCATCCGTCAGCGCCACAGGTTGACGCTCCAGCGCCACAGCCAGCACCTTGTCAATCCACTTGGCGGGAACGATTTCAAGACCCTGCTTCACGTTTTCAGGAATTTCTGCCAAGTCCTTGACGTTCTCCTCCGGGATGATCACCGTCTTGATCCCGCCACGCAGCGCAGCAAGCAGCTTTTCCTTCAAGCCACCAATGCCGGTCACTTCCCCACGCAGCGTGATCTCGCCCGTCATGGCCACATCAGCCCTCACTGGGATGCCCGTCAAGGAAGACACAAGGGCTGTGGTCATGGCGGCACCGGCGCTAGGACCATCCTTGGGTGTTGCACCATCGGGCACATGGATGTGGATGTCGCGTTTGTCGAACTGCTCATCCTTGATGCCGAGCACCCTGGCGCGGCTTCGCACCACGGTGCGCGCAGCTTCCACCGACTCTTTCATCACATCGCCCAGCGAACCCGTGCGTGTGATCACCCCCTTGCCCGGCATGATGGCCACTTCAATAGTCAACAGATCGCCACCCACCTCTGTCCAAGCCAGCCCAACCACCTGGCCGACCTGGTTCTGCGCCTCAGCGCGGCCGTAGTTGAACTTGCGCACGCCCAGAAACTCGTTGAGGTTCTCTGCATCCACCACCACGGTGGGTGTGTATTTCTTCAGCAGCAATCCTTTGACCACTTTGCGGCAGATCTTGGAAAGTTCGCGCTCAAGCGAGCGCACGCCTGCTTCGCGCGTGTAGTAACGGACGATGTCGCGTACCGCGTCATCGCGGATTTCCATTTCACCTTCACGAATGCCGTTGTTCTTGAGCTGTTTGGGCAGCAGATAGCGAATCGCGATGTTGGTTTTTTCGTCCTCGGTGTAGCCAGACAAGCGGATCACCTCCATGCGATCCAGCAACGCCGGCGGGATGTTCATGGAGTTGGAGGTTGCGACAAACATCACATCCGAGAGATCAAAATCGACCTCGACGTAATGGTCAACGAATGTGTGGTTCTGCTCTGGGTCGAGCACCTCCAGCAGCGCGCTGGAGGGGTCGCCCCGGAAGTCCGTGCCGAGCTTGTCGATTTCGTCCAGCAGGAACAACGGATTGCGAGTGCCCACCTTGCCAAGGCTTTGCAGCACTTTGCCCGGCATGGCACCAATGTAGGTGCGGCGATGGCCGCGAATTTCGGCCTCGTCGCGCATACCGCCCAGGGCCATGCGCACATATTTGCGCCCGGTGGCTTTGGCAACTGATTGTCCCAGAGAGGTCTTGCCGACACCGGGTGGTCCCACCAGGCAAAGAATGGGGGCTTTCACCTTGTCCACGCGCTGCTGCACCGCGAGGTATTCGAGGATACGGTCCTTGACCTTTTCAAGGCCGTAATGATCTTCGTTCAAGACAGCCTCAGCGTGCGCCAAGTCGTGTTTGATCTTGGTCTTCTTGCTCCATGGCAACCCCACCAGTGCATCAATGTAGTTGCGCACCACGGTGGCCTCGGCCGACATGGGTGACATGAGCTTGAGCTTCTTGAACTCGGCGTCGGCCTTCTTGCGCGCCTCGGCAGGCATCTTGGCAGCCTTGATCTTTTTTTCGATCTCTTCGATGTCGGCGCCCTCTTCGCCTTCACCCAGCTCCTTCTGGATGGCCTTGACCTGCTCGTTCAGATAGAAGTCGCGCTGGTTCTTTTCCATCTGCCGCTTGACGCGACCACGGATTTTCTTGTCCACATTGAGGATATCGACTTCGCGCTCAAGCTGCTCGAACAAGTTCTCCAACCGCTTGTTGACCGGGTCCAGATCAAGCACCACCTGCTTCGACTCCAGCTTCAACGGCAGGTGGGCAGCAATGGTGTCGGCCAGCCGACCGGGATCGTCGATGCTGGAAATCGACGTGAGAATCTCGGAAGGGATCTTTTTGTTCAGCTTCACGTACTGGTCGAACTGCTGCATCACGGCGCGACGCAGCGCCTCCAGCTCGTTCGACTGCGATTCGGCGCGCTCAACCTGAGGATCCACCGGCGCCACGCTGGCCACGAAGTGACTTTCACCGTCACGAATGTCGAGCACCTTAGCACGTTGCAGCCCTTCGACCAGCACTTTCACAGTGCCATCGGGCAGTTTGAGCATCTGCAAGATGGTGGCGACGCAGCCCATCTCGAACATGTCTTCGGTGGAGGGCTCATCCTTGGCAGCCGCCTTCTGGGCCACCAACATGATCCGGCGTTCGGCTTCCATGGCCGATTCCAGCGCCTTGATGCTCTTGGGCCTTCCTACAAAAAGAGGAATGACCATGTGCGGGAAGACCACCACATCGCGCAGCGGCAGCAATGGCAGATCGATCGGTGTGTTGGGCAAAGGGGTGTGTCCGGACATTTCAACCTCGACAAAATGGGCACGTGGGGCAAATGCGGGCGATTTCAACCCGACGCATCATCAACTTCACACAGACAGAGGCATGGCGCGTGCCTGGAGGCGACATTCAGGCCTGCTTGGCGGCCTCGCGGTACACCAGCAAGGGTGGTTTGTTCTCTTCGATCGTGCTTTCGTCCACCACAACCTTTTCAACATTGCTCATGCCTGGCAGTTCGAACATGGTGTCGATAAGCGCGTTTTCGAGGATCGAGCGGAGTCCTCGGGCTCCCGTCTTGCGGGCCAGGGCTTTGCGGGCAATGGCCTTCAGCGCGGCTGGACGGACTTCGAGTTCGGCACCTTCCATCGACAGCATGCGGGCAAACTGCTTCACGACAGCGTTCTTGGGCTCAGTAAGGATTTCAACCAAGGCGTCTTCACTGAGTTCGGCGAGCGCCGCAATCACAGGCACGCGCCCCACGAGTTCAGGGATCAATCCAAACTTGATCAGATCCTCCGGCTCGATTTCCTTGAAGGCATCTGTCAGGCTTCGCTGCTTCTTGCTCTTGACCACTGCGCCAAATCCGATGCCGGACGCTTCGGTGCGGTTCTCGATGATCTTTTCGAGCCCAGCGAACGCGCCACCACAAATGAACAGAATGTTCGTGGTGTCGACCTGAAGAAAATCCTGATTGGGGTGCTTTCGGCCGCCTTGTGGAGGCACCGAGGCCATGGTGCCTTCAATGAGCTTGAGCAACGCCTGCTGCACACCTTCTCCGGACACATCCCGCGTGATGGAAGGATTGTCGGACTTGCGGGTGATTTTGTCGATTTCATCGATGTAGACGATGCCCTGCTGGGCCCGCTCGACCTCGTAGTTGCAGCTTTGCAGCAACTTGGCCACGATGTTCTCGACATCTTCGCCGACATAGCCTGCTTCAGTGAGCGTGGTGGCATCGGCCATGACAAATGGCACATTGAGCATGCGAGCCATGGTCTGTGCCAGCAGCGTCTTGCCTGAGCCGGTGGGGCCAATCAGGAGGATGTTGCTCTTGGCCAGTTCGACGTCGTCTTTTTTGGCACTCTGCTTGTGACGCAGGCGCTTGTAGTGGTTGTACACCGCCACCGCCAGCGCCCGTTTGGCAGAGTCCTGCCCGATCACGTAGTTGTCCAGATTGGACTTGAGCTCTGCGGGCGTTGGAACATCGTCCCCGGCCGCCTTGACCGATTCCAGGCCCGGCAGTTCGTCGCGGATGATGTCGTTGCACAGGTCAATGCACTCATCGCAGATGAACACCGAGGGGCCAGCGATCAGCTTCTTGACCTCGTGCTGGCTCTTGCCACAAAACGAGCAGTAAAGCGCCTTTTCAGGCGTGGTGGCTTTTTTGTCGGCCATGGGTCTTTGGTGTCAGGTGTGCGGAGGACAGGGTATCAGGATCAATGATAGTTCAAGGCCCACCAGAGCCGATCGAAGGAAAAGCACCTGGATTGTGGACATTGATACAAAGTCAATGAAGATGTCGTGGACACGGCATCGTTCAACCGGGCATCAGGCGGCGCCAGGTCGCTTGTCTATCACCTTGTCGATCAGGCCGTACTCGGCCGATTCGGCTGCGGAAAGATAGTAGTCACGCTCGGTGTCGCGCTCGATTTTCTCCAGCGGCTGCCCTGTGCGCTCGGCGAGTATGCGGTTCAGCTGCTCGCGGGTCTTGAGGATCTCGCGTGCATGGATTTCGATTTCGGTCGCCTGCCCTTGCGTGCCACCCAGCGGCTGGTGGATCATGACTTTGGAGTTGGGCAAGGCAAATCGTTTTCCCTTGGCGCCCGCAGCCAGCAAGAAGGCGCCCATGCTTGCCGCCATGCCGATGCACAGGGTGGACACGTCGGGTTTGACGAAGTTCATGGTGTCAAAAATCGCCATGCCGGCACTGACCGAGCCACCGGGGGAGTTGATGTAGAACGAAATGTCCTTGTCAGGGTTCTCGCTCTCAAGAAACAGCAACTGGGCCACCACCAGATTGGCAGACTGGTCATTGACGGGACCCACCAGGAAGATCACGCGCTCTTTGAGAAGGCGGGAATAGATGTCATAGGCGCGCTCGCCTCGGCCGGATTGCTCGATGACCATGGGCACCATGCCCAGGTTCTGAATTTCCATTGCGCTCATGCGTTTCTCCATGTTTTGATGCACTGCGATTTCCATACTGTAACCAACCCGCCGCCGCCTTGCCGACGCAGCACCCATGGCCGTGTTGGGCATATGGCGCGCTGGACGCCAAACACAAGCGGCCGGGCGCAAAAAAGGGCGGACAAGTCCGCCCTTTCCAGGATTGAAGCCCTGCAGCTATCAGGACTGGCCCATCAGCTCATCAAAACTGATGGCCTTGTCATTCACCTTGGCTTTGGACAGCACGAATTCGGTGACGTTGTTTTCAATCACGATGCCTTCGACCTCGGCCATGCGGCGGTTGTCGCCGGTGTACCAGCGCACCACGTCGGCGGGCTTCTCATAGGAAGCAGCGAGCTCTTCAATGTGTGCCTTGATCTGCTCCGGCTTGGCGTGCAGTTCGTTGGCGCGAACCAGCTCAGCGACCACCAGACCCAGCTTCACCCGGCGCTCCGCCTGGGGACGGAAGAGTTCTTCAGGAATGGGCGCCTTGTCGGCATCCTTCACGCCGCGCTGCTTGAGGTCTGCGCGCGCGCCTTCGACCAAGCGGTCGAGCTCGGCCTGGACCACAGACTTCGGCAGGTCAAGCTCAGCCTTGGCAGCCAACGCGTCCATTGCAGCCTGCTTGTTGCGCGCCTGGAGGCGGAACTTCACTTCGCGCTCCAGGTTCTTTCGGATGTCGGCGCGCAGGGCTTCCACCGTCCCCTCGGCAATGCCGAGGGACTTGGCCAGGGTCTCGTCCACCTCGGGGAGGTGGGCGGCTTCGAGCTTGTTCACAGTCACGAGGAAGTCGGCGGTCTTGCCGGCAACATCCTTGCCGTGGTAATCCTCGGGGAATGCCAGGGGAAAGGTCTTGGACTCGCCAGACTTCATGCCGCGCACCGCGTCTTCGAACTCCTTGAGCATCTGGCCATCGCCCACGATGAACTGGAAGCCTTCGGCCTTGCCGCCCTCGAACGGCTCGCCGTCGATCTTGCCGGCGAAGTCGATCGTGGCGCGGTCGCCGTCTTGCGCTGCCTGGTCCTGAGCCCGCTGGGCAAAGGTGCGACGCTGCTTGCGAAGGATGTCGAGGGTGCGGTCAATGGCCGCATCGGTCACCTCTGCGGAAACGCGTTCCACTTCAGCGGTCGACAGATCGTCGATCTTGACTTCAGGGTACACCTCGAACACGGCATCAAAAGCCAGTTGGCCTTCAGGCGACTCTTCCTTTTCCGTGATCTTGGGCTGGCCGGCCACGCGCAACTTGGCTTCATTGGCCGCCACCGCAAACGCCTCGCCGACCTTGTCGTTCATCACCTCATAGTGAACCGAGTAGCCATAGCGTTGAGCGACAACATTCATGGGCACTTTGCCAGGACGGAAACCGTCCATCTTGACGTCGCGCGCGATGCGCTTGAGGCGGTTGGACACCTCGTTCTGGATCACATCGGCCGGCAGCGTCAGCGTGATCTTGCGCTCGAGCTTCTCAAGGGTTTCTACGGTCACGGTCATCGCAATCTCCAAATGGGTGGCGGTCAACCAGCCTGCCTGGCCGACCCGGGATCTCTTCTTTCGTCTGTGAGGTGGTGCGCGGGGGGGGACTCGAACCCCCACACCATTGCTGGCGTCAGGACCTAAACCTGGTGCGTCTACCAATTTCGCCACCCGCGCGCCTACATTGCGGTGCCTGGCTCGGCCATCTGGGATAGTCACTATCGCAGCGCTGGGCTTCCGGTCATCCGCTTCACGGCAACCCAAGATTGTAGCCGCACGGCACTCTTCGGCCGTCTGATCAGACGCCCAACCGCCTTCGCAACGCGCGGACCGCACTCCCTGGCGTCGTGAGGACCGGCATACCAAGTGCTTGCTCAACAGCGTCCCGGGCCCTTGCCATGCTGAACTGAGCCAGCGCGATCACCCCCGCCCCCTGAGATCTGAGTTGCCGGGCTGCGGCCAGCACCAGAGCGTCGTGCAAGGCGCCGTCTCCCTGGTTCAACGCCTCCATTGCGCCATCGGCCAGTTGAGTGACAAGGTCGGTGCCTGCGGGGAATTCGGCCGGCATGGATGCCAGCGTAGGTGCAAACGAAGCGATCAACCCGATTCGCCCCCCTGCCCCGACCGCATCGGCCACCATGGCCTCGTTGGGCTTGAGCACCGGCATGTGAGGGCGACACGCCGCAGCGGCCTCGATGCAGGGACCAAACGCCGAGCAGGTGAACAGGATGCCATCGGCTCCCGTGCCTTCGGCGTAGGCCGCCAAGGTCTCGAATCGCTGATGCATGGCGGCGTCCAGGCCCGTCAACCCTTCGCTGGCCCTTCGTGCCAGATCGGCAGACAAGCTGTCGTCAAGCAGGTTCATGCGAACCGCTTCCGGCCACGCGCTGGCCATTTCCTGATTGATCGGCTCCACCGAATGGGCCAACGCGTGGATGAGTGCGATGCGCGTCACCGGGCGGGCGCCGCTGCAGATGCTGCGGCTTTTCGAGGGCGACGCAGACGCTGCAAGCCCATCACGATCACCAGCAGGAGAAGTGCGGGCAAGAACATCCACTCCTTGGCTGGGCGGTCGGCTGGCACTTCAGCGGACACGATACGGAAACCCTGCTCCATGCCCAGCTTTTCGGCCGGACTGCCGAATTTCACACCGGAGATCAGGAGTTCGTCGCCCTGCGCGACCACGCTCACCCCGGCACTGGACAGGCGCTCGCGCGCCGGCGCCTGAGCACCCAGCGGCAGCAGCACGCCCTTGCGCACATCGTCCCCATTGAGGTTGGTGCCTTCAATCCACAAACGCTTGCCCGTATTGGCCGGAGCCTCCTCGATCAGCTGGTTCATGCTGGCGGCCGGCACCATGTCGTAAGGCGGGTAGACCATGTCCCACCAGAAGCCGGGCCGGAACAGGGTGAACGTCACGAGCAGCAAGGCAAGGCTTTCGTACCAGCGCGAGCGCACGACAAAGTAGCCTTGCGTGGCCGCCGCAAACACCAGCATGGCCACCACCGCACTGACCACCGTGAGCACCAGATGGAAGGGACCGGTCAAGCCAATGAAGAGCAATTGGGTGTTGAAGATGAACAGGAAAGGCAGGATCGCGGTCCGCATGCTGTAGAAGAAAGCGGTGATACCGGTCTTGATGGGATCGGCCCGCGCGATGGCGGCAGCGGCAAAAGAAGCGAGACCCACCGGTGGCGTCACATCGGCCATGAGTCCGAAATAGAACACAAAGAGATGCACTGCAATGAGCGGCACGATCAGGCCGCTCTGAGCGCCCAACTCCACTACCACGGGCGCCATGAGGGTGGAGACCACGATGTAGTTCGCCGTGGTGGGCAAGCCCATGCCCAGGATCAGGCTGATGAATGCCACCAGCACCAGCATGAGCATGAGGTTGCCGCCGGAGAGCAGCTCCACCAGTTCGGTCATGACCAGGCCCACGCCGGTGAGCGACACCGTGCCCACGATGATGCCCGCAGCGGCCGTGGCCACACCGATGCCGATCATGTTGCGTGCCCCTGTGGCCAGACCATCGACAAGATCGGCGAACCCCTGCCGTGTGGCAGCGCCAACGGAACCCTGTTGACGGAACATCGCGACAATGGGCTTCTGGGTGACCATCACGAAGATCATGAACATGGTGGCCCAGAAAGCAGAGAGCCCTGGCGACATCTGCTCCACCATCAGGCACCAGATCAGAACCACCACGGCCAGCAGGTAGTGCAGGCCGGATTTGACGGTGGGGCCGGTTTCGGGCAGCTCGAATACCGGTGCATTGGGATCATCCAGCTCCAGTTCTGGCTGCTTTGATCCGAACCAGAGCAGGCCAACGTAGGCGCCCAGCAGGCCGACGCCCACGATCCAGATGGCTGCGCCACCCATCACGTCCTTGATCCAGCCGATGCCCCAGTACACCGCACCGGCCAGCACCAGAAAACCGCTGACGGTCAGGCCGAAGGAGAGCAAACGGGCACTGGCGGTGCCCGTGTTTCGACGTGGCAGGCCGACCATGTCGGCCTTCAGCGCCTCAAGGTGCACGATATAGAACAGCGCCATGTAAGAAATGACGGCTGGCAGAAAGGCGTGCTTCATGACCTCGATGTAGGGAATACCGACGTACTCCACCATCAGGAACGCGGCGGCACCCATCACGGGCGGCATGATCTGCCCGTTGACAGAGCTGGAAACCTCGACCGCACCCGCCTGGTCACCACGGTATCCCACGCGCTTCATCAGGGGAATGGTGAAGGTGCCCGTGGTGACGACGTTGGCGATCGAAGAACCCGAAATGATGCCTGTGGCCGCCGACGAAAGCACGGCCGCCTTGGCCGGACCTCCTCGCATGTGGCCCAGCAGGGCAAAGGCAGACTTGATGAAGTAGTTGCCTGCGCCCGCCTTGTCCAGCAACGATCCGAAGAGAACGAAGAGAAAGATGAAGCTGCTGGAAACGCCCAGCGCCACACCGAACACACCTTCGGTGGTGAGCCACTGGTGGCTCATTGCGCGATTGAGCGAAAAGCCCCGGTGGGCGATCATGTCCGGCATGTAAGGCCCACCGAACGTGTAGACCAGAAACACCAAGGCCACGATCACCATGGGCAGGCCGAGCACGCGACGTGTGGCTTCAAGCAACAGCACCACGCCAACGGCTGCGGTGTACACGTCCATGGGCGTCGGCTGGCCAGGCCGGGTGGCCAGCTGGTCGTAAAACAGAAACAGGTAGGACGCACAGAAAGCGCCCGCAATGGCCAACACCCAGTCCGTCACAGGCACATAGGCCCTCGGTGAGCGTTTGAACGCCGGATAGGCCATGTAGGCAAGGAACACGGCAAACGCAAGGTGGATCGCACGGGTCTCGGTGTCGTTGAACACGAACACCCCCAAGGTGAAGGGCAACGGCGACGCAATCCATAGCTGAAACAGCGACCATGCAATGGCCACGTAGAGCAGCAGGCGGCTGATCCAAGGGCCGGGCGAGCGACCACCTGTGTCGTTGTCTGCCACCAGTTGGCTGACATCCACGTCGGTTGCGGTTTGAGTTTTCATGCAGTCCTCTTGGTGTGAAGGTGGGGATGCAAACAAAAAAGCCCTGACGAGTCAGAGCTTTCCTGTGGCTGCGGCCCTTGTCGACCTCAGCGGTGGGGTGGAATTACATCCAGCCCTTTTCCTTGTAGTACTTCACGGCACCGGGATGCAACGGAGCCGACAGACCGTCCTTGATCATGTTCTTGGGATCCAGCGCGCCGAATGCGGGGTGCAGCTTCTTGAACTCGTCAAAGTTCTCGAACACGGCCTTGACCAGCTCATACACCGCCGCGTCGGACACCTTGGCCGAAGTCACAAAAGACGCCAGCACGCCGTACGTGGGAGTGGGGTTCGGGTGACCGGCATACAGGCCACCGGGAATGTTGACCTTGGCGTAATAGCTGTTGGCGGACACCAGCTTGTCCACGGCCTCACCCGTCAGAGGCACCAGCTTGGCGCCGCAGGTGGTGATGGGGTCCTGGATGTTGGCACTGGGGTGGCCCACGCCGTAGAAGAAGCCATCGATCTTGTTGTCGCAGAGGGCAGCACCATGTTCATCAGCCTTGAGTTCAGCTGCGAGCCCGAAATCGGAGACTTTCCAGCCGGCCGTGCTCAGGTACTCCTCCATGGCGGCGCGGGTGCCCGAGCCAGGGTTGCCGATGTTGAAGCGCTTGCCCTTGAGGTCATCGAACTTCGTGATGTTGGCTTCTTTGCGCGACAGCACGGTGAAGGGCTCGGGGTGGATGGAGAACACCGCACGCAGGTCGCTGTGCTTGCCGTCTTTCTCGAACTGGCGGGCGCCATTGACAGCGTTGTACTGCACATCAGACTGCGACACGCCGAAGTCCAGTTCACCGGCCTTGATGGTGTTGATGTTCACCACGGAACCACCGGTGGATTCCACCGAGCAGCGGAAGCCATGTTTGGCGCGGTCCTTGTTCACCAGGCGGCAGATGGCGCCACCCGCAGCGTAGTAGACACCGGTGACACCACCGGTGCCGATCGTCATGAATTTTTGCTGGGCCTGGACGCTGCTGACCGGCGCGAGCATGGCGGTGGCGGCGGCAATGGCGGTGATGCATGCGGACAATTTTTTCATTGAGGTCTCCTGCAGGGTCGCTGCGTTGCATGGAAAGAAATCGACAGATCGTGTCTTGGACTGGTGATGTTAATTCAAACGTTTACCTCCCAACGCATCGCGCCCTAAGTAATAACCCCGTCATGGCATTCACTGGTCTACCTGGTGGATCGAATGGCGGCGTCGATGGACCGGCTCAGCCGCTCGACAATCTGCGCCAGTTCTGCCTCACTGGCCACGAAGGGCGGTGCCAGCAGCACATGGTCGCCGCAGCGGCCATCCACCGTACCACCCATGGGGTAGACCATCAATCCTTCGGCCATGGCCGCCTTCTTGATGCGCGCGTGCAGTTTCAGGTCCGGGTCAAACCATTGCTTGCTGCTCTTGTCTGTCACGAGCTCAAGCCCCCAGAACAAGCCTCGGCCGCGGATATCGCCCACATGCGGATGGCTGGTAAAAGCCTCTAGCAGTCTGGCCTGGAACGCCTCGCCACGTGATTTCACCTGTGCCAGCAGACCATCCCGCTGAATCACCTGCTGCACCGCCAGCGCTGCCGCACAAGCCACCGCGTGCCCCAGGTAGGTGTGTCCGTGCTGGAACAGGCCACTGCCCTGACGAAACGTGTCCACCAGCCGCGACTGGGCCAGCACGGCCCCGATGGGCTGGTAGCCCCCGCCCAGTCCTTTGGCGATGGTGATCAGGTCGGGCACCACGCCCTCTTGCTCGCAGGCATGCAAGGTGCCGGTGCGCCCCATGCCACACATGACCTCGTCCAGAATGAGCAGGATGCCGTGACGGTCACACAGTTCTCGCACGCCACGGAAATAGCCGGGCACCGGCGGCAAGACCCCTGCGGTGGCGCCCCCCACAGTCTCGGCCACGAAAGCGATCACGCTTTCTGGCCCGAGTTGCTCGATGGTGGCAGACAGCTCCACCACCAGGCGCTGGCCGTATTGCTCAGCGCTCTCGTCTTCGCGACGGTCACGGTATTCGTAACACGGTGCCACGTGGGCCACGTTGATCAGCAAAGGCTTGAACTGTTCCCGCCGCCAGGCATTGCCACCCACGGCCAGTGCACCCAGGGTATTGCCGTGGTAGCTCTGGCGCCTCGCGATGAAGTGCCGCCGCTGGGGTTGGCCGATCTCGACGAAGTACTGGCGCGCCATTTTCAGCGCCGCCTCCACTGCTTCAGAGCCGCCACTGACAAAGTAGGCATGGCTCATGCCTTCAGGCGCACTGTCGATCAGCAAATCAGCAAGCTCCTCAGCAACTTCGGTGGTGAAGAAGCTGGTGTGCGCGTAGGCGAGCCTGTCAATCTGCGCGTGCATGGCGGCGATCACGTCAGAGTGCCCATGTCCAAGGCAGGAGACGGCCGCGCCGCCCGAGGCGTCCAGGTAAGACTTCCCTGTGCTGTCGGTGATGGAAATACCCTGACCACTCACGGCCACAGGCAGGTCGTGATGCAACTGGCGATGAAAAACGCGGGTGGAGGTTGAAGCAGGCATCGATGGCAAGCGGCGAAGCGCCCATGTGGTGAAAAACAAACCAGTGTAGGTACCTGGGCAAGATCGTGAAAATGCCTTTTTGCGCCGATTCCATGCCTTTTGCTTATGGGCCCGGATCGCCGCAGACCATGACTTCACGGCATGGGCGAGTGTGCAGTCGGCATTTTTCAGCAGACGACGAACGTCCTAGAGTTCGTTCCCATGACACACCCGTCCTCATCTCCCCGACATGTCTGCATTCTTGGCGCAGGCATCGTGGGTCTGGCCACCGCTTGGCGGTTGCAGCGCGACGGTCACACCGTGACCGTGATCGACAGCGCCCACAGTGGCGCAGGCGCCAGTGCGGCCAACGGCGCGCAGCTGAGCTATTCCTACGTGCAGCCTCTGGCCGACCCATCCATCTGGCGGCAGTTGCCCAAGCTGCTGCTGGCCAACGACTCGCCACTGAAACTGCGGCTTCGAATGGATCCTCACCAATGGGCCTGGGGGCTGGGCTTTCTTGCAGCCTGTCGAGCCAGCGTCTCGCGCGACACCACCGCCCAGTTGCTGCGACTGGCTGCACAAAGCCGCCTCACTTTCGACACGCTGCGCGCAGAGACCGCCATGGATGCCGACCACTCGACCACCGGCAAGCTGGTGCTCTGCCCGACCGCAGCCAGCTTTGCTGCTGCACGGCAACAGATGGCGCTGCAGCGCGTGCTGGGCAGTGAGCAGCACGCGCTATCGCCCGCAGAATGCGTGGCGATTGAGCCCGCTCTCGCCCATCGAGCGTCACACTTTCATGGCGCTGTGTACACGCCCAGCGAATCCGCAGCCGATTGCTTCAAGGTCTGCCAGGCGCTGGAGCAGCTGCTTCGGGCGCGCGGTGTGCGCTTCCTGCTCGATACACCAGTGACTGGCCTGGTCCGGCAAGGCAATCGCGTGGTTGAGGCGCGAACACCCGCGGGTGCGGTGCATGCGGACACGTTCGTGATGGCTCTGGGCACAGGCTCACGACGTCTGGCGGCTCCGCTCGGCCTGCGGGTGCCGGTGTATCCGCTCAAGGGCTACAGCATCACGCTGGACATTCAAGACGCCGCAGACGCCACATCGGCACCCGCCGTCAACATCACCGATGCTGGAAGAAAAATCGTGTTTGCGCGCATCGGGCAGCGCCTGCGTGTGGCGGGCATGGCCGAACTGGTGGGCGAAGACCGGCGCATTTCAAGCGACCGCATCGACGCCCTGGTGTCGGCCACGCGGGACATGTTCCCGCGAGCGGCCTCTTTTGAAGATGTGCACCCCTGGGCGGGCTTGCGGCCCGCCACGCCCAAAGGTCTGCCGGTGCTGGGTCGGCTGCCAGGCGGGCCGGACAATCTGCTGTTCAACACGGGACATGGCGCCCTCGGCTTCACGCTGGCCTTTGGAAGCGCCGAGCACATCGCTGCCGCCCTGCGGCAGGAAGTCAGGCCATTTGCTGCAGGGCTTGCTGCATGCAGCGCGTGAAGGCGCGCGTGGTGATGGAGTTGGGTCGCGCGATGGGCCGCAGCATGTGAACGGAGGTGGCGATGGCCGGTTCCAGCGCCAGCACATCGACCTTGCTGCGATCGGCCGACGCGGCGGTGCATCCTTCCACCATGGCCACCCCCACACCGTGGTGGGCCAGCGCCAGTGCCACGTGGTAGGTCTGCACGGTGATGACTTCGTTCAGACCGGCGCCGCTGTCACGCACGGTGTGCGCCAGCAAGGTGCCCAGCGGGTCCTGCCCGTCCAGCGCGATCACGGGCAACTTGCTGAGCTGGGCCAGGGTGATGACACCGGATTTCACCTGTCGGGCACCGACCAGTCCCTTGGGTGCCACGCACATCACCTGCCTTTCGGCCAGCCGCTCCTGTGCCAGCGCGGGGTGCGACACCGCGCTGAACACATAACCCACATCGGCTTCCTGGAGCACCAGGGAAGAGACGATCTGCGGCGAATGCAGGGCCTGATGGTTCACCACCACATTGGGATGCTTCTCCCGAAAAAGGTGCATGGCCCTTGGAAACACCTCATAACTCAGCGCCAGCACCGTCAACACCCGCAAGGCGCCCTGCCCGCGCCCGGCCTTCAGGTTGACCGACAGACGCTGCACTTCATCCAACTGGGCAAACAGCCGCTCAATGTGCGGATACAGCGTCTGCGCCTCCACCGTGGGCTTGAGCCGACCGCCCACCCGCTGAAACAGCGGGAAGCCCAGTTGCACCTCGGCATGCTGCAAGGTACGGCTCACCGCTGGCTGGGTGACATTGATCATGCGCGCGGCCGCACTCACACTGCCGGTGAGCATGACCGCATTGAAGACTTCGATGTGGCGCAGGCGCATGATGCGATTGTGTACCGACAGCGCCGACGTGTTGGGCTCCGGCTTCCGGATCGAAAAGACCCATTCCAGAAACACCGCGGAACTGGCTTCGCCAGGCCGCAGGTGTTGCCCCCTTGAGGGGGTGACGCCGAAGGCGGCGCGGGGGTGTTTTCCGTCCTCGGGGTGTTACCTTCTGACCCTGAACCAGGCCGCATACATCGCCGGCAACGCCAGCAACGTCAGCACCGTGGCCACCACCAGACCACCCATGATCGCCACCGCCATCGGCCCCCAGAACACGCTGCGCGAGAGCGGAATCATGGCCAGCACCGCAGCGGCGGCGGTGAGCACGATCGGCCGCATGCGTCGCACCGTGGCTTCCACCACCGCCTCCCAGGCCGGCACGCCCCGGGCGCGGTCCTGCTCGATCTGGTCGATCAGGATCACCGAGTTGCGCTGGATCATGCCCATGAGGGCGATCACGCCCAACAGCGCTACGAAACCGAACGGTCGGTCCAGCAGCAGCAGCGCAGCGGCCACACCCGCCAGGCCGAGTGGCCCGGTGAGAAACACCAGCAAAGATCGGCTGAAGCTCTGCAACTGCAGCATCAGAAGCGTGAACACGATGAACAGCATCAGCGGAACACCCGCAACAATGGAAGACGATCCCTTGCTGCTCTCTTCCACCGCGCCAGCCACTTCCACCCGGTAACCTGTCAGGCCTTGCTCCCGCCAGCCGGCCTCGATCGCGCGCAGCGATGGCAGCAATTCGTTGGTCACCGTGGCGCCTTGCAGGCCCTCGACCACGTCGCCCTGGACCGTGATGGCGTAATCCCGGTTTTCGCGCCACATCACACCCGGCTCCCAGTCGAAAACCGGGCGTGCGATCTGCAGCAGCGGAATGGCTTTGCCGCTGGCCGTGGGCAGGTTGGCCTGCGCCAGGTCGGTGATGGCATCGCGCTCGTCCAGCGGCTGACGCAACACGATGTCGATCAGCTTGTCACCATCGCGGTACTGGCCCACGGTGCTGCCGCTGAGCAGGGTACGCGCCGCCTGCGCGATCGACTGGCTGGACACGCCCAGTGCGCGCGCCTTGGCCTGGTCCACTTCCAGTCGCAGCATCTTGACCGACTCGTTCCAGTTGTCGTTCACGCCGCGGGTGTTCGGACTCTGGCGCATGGCATCCTTGATTTCGTCAGCCAGGGTGCGCAACACGGTCGGATCGGTACCCACCACACGGAACTGCACCGGATACGGCACGGGCGGCCCGTTGGGCAGCAGCTTCACACGCCCGCGTGCCTCGGGGAATTCGGTGGCCAGAATCGCCGGCAATGCCTGACGCAGGCTCTCACGCGTCTTCAGATCCTTCGGTATCACGATCATCTGCGACACGTTGCTCTGGGGAAAGGTCTGGTCCAGCGGCAGGTAAAAACGCGGCACGCCCGATCCCACCCAGGTGCTCACGCTGGTCACGCCAGGTTCGGCTGTCAGGCGGGCCTCCACGCGACGTGTCACCTCGTCATTGGCGGCGATGCTGGTGCCTTCTGGGAACCACACATCCACCAGAATCTCGGGTCGGTTGGAATCCGGGAAAAACTGCTGCTGCACCTGCCCCATGCCCACGATGCCCAGTCCAAAAGTGAGGATGGTGGCGCCGATGGTGATCCAGCGGTGCTGCACACACCAGTCCACTGTGGCGCGGAAACGGTCGTAGAACGGCCCATCGAACACTTCCTGAATCTCGCCCACGTGCGGCTTGACCTTGAGCAGCTTCATGCCCAGGTAGGGCACAAACATCACCGCCACGATCCACGACAGCACCAGTGCGATCACGGTGACCGCAAAGATGGCGAAGGTGTATTCGCCCACCGTGGAATTCGCCATGCCGATGGGCAGAAAGCCCGCCGCCGTAATGAGCGTACCGGTGAGCATGGGCATGGCGGTGGCGTCCCAGGTGAAGGTGGCCGCGCGCATCATGCTGTAGCCTTCTTCCAGCTTGCGCACCATCATCTCCACGGCAATGATGGCGTCGTCCACCAGCAGGCCCAGCGCGATGATCAGCGAGCCCAGCGAGATCTTGTGCAGGCCGATGCCCCAGTAGTTCATGGCCAGGAAGGTGATGGCCAGCACCAGCGGAATGGTGATGAACACCACCAGGCCCGGCCGCATGTCCAGCACATAGCGGCGCAGGCCGCGCCCGCCTTCGCGCTTGTGCAGGCCCAGTGCCAGGAAGCTCACCGCCAGCACGATCACCACCGCTTCGATCAGCACCTTCACGAACTCATTGACCGAGGCGGTCACGGCGCTGGGCTGGTCCTGAACCTGCACCAGCGACATGCCCGCTGGCAGTTGCCGCTCAATGTCAACCATGGCCACATCGAGCGCCTTGCCCAGCGCAATGATGTCGCCGCCCTTGGCCATGGAGATGCCCAGCGCGATGCTGTCCTTGCCGTTGTGGCGCACCATGACCTGTGCCGGCTCCACATAGCCCAGCCGGATGTCGGCGATGTCGCCCAGTCGGATCTGCCTGCCATTGGACGCGCGGATGGGCATGGCCTGCAGCTGCTCCACCGAATTGAAGGCGCCACCCACACGCACCTGCAGCACGTCCAGCGGCGTCTGCACCGTTCCGGCGGGTTCCACGGCATTCTGCTGCCCCAGCGAGGCCAGCACCTGATTCAGGTCCAGCCCGAGCGTTGCCAGGCGCTTTTGAGAGATCTCCACATAGAGCTTTTCGTCCTGCGCACCGAACAGGGCGACCTTGTTCACGTCTTTGACGCGCAGCAATTGCTGGCGGACGGTGTCGGCGACCTGCTTTTTGTCAGCCGGGGAATAGCCATCGCCCTGCAGGGCGTAGATCACGCCGTAAACGTCACCGAACTCGTCGTTGAAGAACGGTCCCACCACGCCTTGAGGCAACGTGCCGCGCATGTCGCCGATCTTCTTGCGCACGGTGTACCAGGTCTGCTCCACCTCAGCTGCCGGCGCGTTGTCCTTGAGCTGGAAGATGATGAGGGTTTCACCCGGCTTGGAGTAGCTGCGGATCTTGTCCGCGTGCGGCACTTCCTGCAGCGTCTTTTCAAGCCGGTCCGCCACCTGCTCGGCCACCTGCTGCGCGGTGGCGCCGGGCCAATAGGCGCTCACCACCATGGCGCGAAAAGTGAATGGAGGATCTTCGTCCTGACCGAGCTGGAAGTAGGCGGCCACGCCCAGCAGCATCAGCACGATCATCAGGTAGCGCGTGAGGGCCTGGTGATCCAGTGCCCATTGCGAAAGGTTGAAACGCGACACCCAGGATGATGTCGTCGCAGCGGCTGCGTGGGATTCGCTCATGCCCGGCCTCACTGGGTGGCCGCAGCGGCAAAACGGGTGACCTTCTGGCCCGGCGAGAGCACGTGCACGCCCGCCGAGACCACCTCGTCTCCGGGCTGCAGGCCGGCGGCAATGGCAACCTCGTTGCCATCGGCGGTGAGCACCTGCACAGTGCGCGTATTCACGGTGGAGCTGGCTGCGTCAAACACCCAGACGGCCGTGCCATCACCCTCCTTCAGCAACGCGGTGGTGGGCACCTTGATCACTGGTGCGACCGCCGGGCCTTTGGCAGCGAAACGCACATAAGCCGTGGCGCCCAGTGGCACATCCAGATTGGCTGGCAGCGCCAGCTTCACCTGGAAGGTGCGCGTGACAGGGTCTGCACTGGCGGCCACCTCACGCACTGTGGCAGTCACGCCTTCTGGCGAGGCGCCGTTGCTGGCATTGGCCCAGAAACGCACACGGGCTTCGAGGCCGTTGTCAATCAAGGCCACGCGGTCTTCCGGCACGGCAATCACCACGTCACGCGGACCGTCCTGCGCCAGCCTCACCACCGGCGTTCCGGCACCCACCACCTGGCCCACTTCGGCATCCACCGCCACCACCACGCCTGCCGCATCCGCTTGCAGCCGTGCATAGGCTGCCTGGTTGCCCTGGACCGCGCCCTGGGCCTGAGCCTGTTGCAGGGTGGCTTCTGCTGCCTTGAGCGTGGCTTCACGGCGCTCGATTTCGGCACCGCTGACAAATCCCTGCTTCTGCAAGTCGGCAAACCGTTTCAGGTCGGCGGCGGCAAGGTCGCGCTGAGTGCGCGCTGCGGCCACCTGCGCCTGCGCAGCCTGGCTACCTAGAGCGAGATCCTGTGCATCGAGCCGCGCAAGCAACTGGCCGGCATTCACCCGTTGACCCACTTCGGCGGGGCGCTCGACCAGTTTGCCCCCCACCCGGAAGCCCAGACGCGATTCCAGCTGTGCCCGCACTTCCCCCGCGTACTCTGCATGTGTGCCCAGCGCATCGGCTTGTACGGTCATCAGCTTGACCGACCGGATGGGCTCCTGAAGGGGTGGCCTGTCAGAACAGGCAGCCATGGCCAACGAACTGGTCACGATCAGGACAAAATGGCGTGTTCTCATGGCTGGTCGCTTTGATGAATGTCAGTAAAGGTTGGAAAGACCGGCGAAACCGGGGCCTTGGTGCCGCAGAACAGGCAGGTTTTGCCTGCACCGTGGCGGTTATATTAATGACTGACCGGTTAGTAAGCAAAATTGTAGTGCAAACGCATGACCCCGGAGGAAGGCCATTTCTGATCACAGACAAAGAGCCACAGCCCGCTGAAGATCGGCGGCGCACCTGGACTGGCTCTGCTGCAGCAGTCCCCTTGGAATCCGCCACCGATACCGAATCCATCCCATTGCCCATGAACTCGCCCCCGTCCGAGCACCCCGTCGTGGTGATCCCTGCGACACCCACCACACCGCTCACGCAAGGTGTGGGCCACTACGAAAATTTCCCCGTCGCGTCGCTGCTGTGCCCGGCACGGCTGCGACCGGCCGTGATGGCGATCTACCACTTCGCCCGCACCGCCGACGACATCGCAGACGAAGGCCCTGCCGACGCCACTGCCCGACTGGCCGAGCTGGCTCGGTACCGCGCTGCACTGAATGCATGCGCGATGGGGGTGAACGATGCCCCGGCCACGGCCTCAATCGATGTGCCTGCCGATGCGCATGTCGAAGGACCCGTTGAACCACTGCCACCCGCACTGGTTTCCCAGTGGCCGGCCGTGTTCGGACCTTTGGCTGCTGCACTGCGGGAGCACCGGCTGCCCCTGCAGTTGCTTCACGACCTGATCAGCGCCTTTGAGCAGGACGTGAGGTACACCGCAAGTGCCCACCGCTACGCCAGCGTCGACGAACTGCTCGACTACACACGGCTTTCAGCCCAGCCGGTGGGGCGCCTGTTGCTGCACCTTTATGGCGTGGGTGACGAGACCTCTCTTCAGCAAAGCGACCAGATCTGCAGCGCACTGCAACTCATCAACTTCTGGCAGGACATCAGCATCGACCTGCCTCGCCAGCGCTGCTACCTGCCTCAGGACATGTTGCGGCGGCACGGTGCCAGAATCACCGACTTCTTGCCAGACGCCCCCCTGCCCGACCACGCAGCACGTGCCGTGGTGGGTGAACTGTGTGCCCACGCCCGCGGACTCATGATGCAGGGCGCCCCTTTGGCATTGCGCGTTCCAGGGCGCGCGGGCTGGGAGCTGCGACTGGTGGTACAAGGCGGCCTTCGCATCCTCGACGGCATCGCGGCGATCGACCACCGCAGCTGGCTCACACGCCCGCGTCTGCAGCGCGCGGATCTGCCGCGGTTGATCTGGCGTGCGATCTGGATGTGACCAGCGCAGCCTCATTCCACAGCGATTGACTCCCGCATTTGCAGCCAACTGAATAGCCTACCCATCCCTTCAGGACGTCTCATGCCGATTGCCACCCCTCGCCTTTGTGCAAACCTGACCCTGGCCAAGCCGGTTGTACTGGCCACCATGGTCCTGGTGCTTTCTCTTTTCAACAGCCCCTCAACGGCGCAGTCCACCAATGGCACACCGCCTGCGGGCAGCGAGCCGGCCACCGCCGCCCGGACCGCCGTGGAAACCCGAGCGCTCGATCAGGTCTGGCTGCTGCCCAGACGCGAAGCGCCAGCCGAAGTGGTCGCGCGCAACGAATCCAGGCTCTCGGCTGAGGTGTCTGGCACGCTGCAGCGCTGGGGTGCCGATGTGGGTGCCACGGTGAAACGGGGGGAGTTGCTGGCCCAGATCGATCCACGCGACCACGAACTGGCGGTGCAGCGTGCGCAGGCGGGCCTGAATGCCAGCCAGTCCCGGTTGAAGCTGGCCCAGGCGCAGCTGCAACGTTCCCGTGAACTGGTAGCGCAAGGTTTCTTCTCCCAGGAGGCCCTTGGCCAGCGCGAAACCGAGGTGGCGCTGTTGCAGAGCGAAGTCAACAGTGCGCGCGCCCAACTGGCGACCGAGCAGCGACAGCTTGGCAAGACGAAGCTGGTGGCCCCCTTTGCGGGCACGGTGCGCGAACGCATGGCCCAGACCGGCGAAGCCGTGGCACCGGGCACCGTGCTGTACGTGCTGGTGGAATCAGGGCACAACGAAGTGAACGCGACATTGAGCCCGTCTGATGTGGCCGGCTTGCGCAACGCCAACGACCTGCAGCTCCATACCCGCGAAGGTCAGTTTGCCGTTCGACTGCTGCGCGTGTCTGACGCGGTGACCGTGCCTGCGCGCACCCGGGCTGCCCGCCTGGCGTTTGCGGACGCCCCCAGCGTGCCGGCCGCGGGCGCCAGTGGCACCCTGCGCTGGCAGGAGCGACAGCCACACCTGCCCCCATCGGTCATGGTGCGCCGTGACGGTGCCCTGGGCGTGTTTGTGGTGCAAGGCGATGGCGCACAGGCCACTGCGCGCTTTGTTCCGGTACCTGGCGCCCAGGAAAGCCGCGCCACGCCCGTGCCTGCCAGCCTGAGCGGCACCGTGCGCGTGGTGGTGCGAGGCCATGAAGCCCTGCAGAACGGCCAGGCCATCGAGCCGCGCCCCGCCGCCAACTGAAGGACTGCAGACCTCCCCCGCTGCCCATCCCGGTACCCCGGACCGACCGTCCACAAGACAAACCCAGGCCTAAGGCTTCACCATGCCCTTCATGCGCGCCCTGCTCACCAACCACCCGCTGGCCAATATCGCCTTCACGGTGGTCCTGCTGCTCGGGCTGGTCAGCTACATGACCATGCCCCGCGAGCAAGACCCGGAGATCAACTTCAACTGGGTCGCGGTCACGGCCGTCCTGCCCGGCGCCAGTGCCGAGGATGTCGAGCGCCTGATCACGAACCCGCTCGAAGACGCCGTCAAGGGCGTGGCCGACGTGCGCTTCGTGCTCTCCAACTCGCGCGAAAACGTCTCCAGCATGCTGGTGCGCTTCCGGGAAATCGACGAGCGCACCTTTGACAAGCGCATGGCCGACCTGCGCCGCGAAATCCAGAACAAGACCTCCAGCGAACTGCCGGCCGATGCTGAAGACCCGTTGATTCTGGAGATCACCACCAGCAATGGCTTTCCCACCGCGACCATGATGCTGGTGGGCCAGGCCGACGACGAAACCTTGCGGGTCAACGCGCGCCGCATCCAGTCCGACATCGAGCGCATCGCAGGTGTCGACACCGTAATGGCCGTCGGCCTGCGCGACCCCGAAATCCTGGTCAGCCCCAACCCGCAGGCCCTGGCCGCCCGCGGCCTGCTGTCCACCGATGTGGCCGACACCTTGTCCAGATGGTGGCGCGACACCACCGGCGGCACGCTCAAGACCCAGAGCGGTGCCTGGTCGGTGGGCGTGAAAGGTGTGGTCACCGACCCGCAGGCCCTGGCCAACCTGCCGGTGATGTCATCCAGCCGGCCGGGTGTGTCGGCCCGGCTGGGGGAAGTGGCCCGCATCGAACGCGCACGGGCACCGGCTTCGCAACTGGCAGCCACCGAAGGCCGCGACGCGATCTCCATGGCCATCACCAAGAAGACGCGCACCAACACGCTGGAACTGGTGGACGAGCTCAAGGCCTTCATGGAACGGGAAAACCAGGTGCTGACCGAACTCGGCCTTGAACTGGTGCTCACCGATGACCAGACCGTGCCCACGCGCGAGGCCATTGGCGTGATGGAAACCAACGCCCTCTATGGGGTGATCCTGGTGCTGGCGGTGTGCTGGCTGTTCCTGGGGTGGCGCATTGGCATGCTGGTGGCCATCGGCATTCCGTTTTCACTGATGGGGACGTTTGCCATCCTCAACACCATGGACTACACGGTCAACGTCTCGGTGCTGCTGGGTGTGGTGATCGCCCTGGGCATGCTGGTGGACGACGCGGTGGTCGTGGTCGAGGCGATCTTCTACCGCATGCAGCGGGGCCAGGCCGCGCTCGAGGCCAGTCTGGACGCCATTGCCGAGGTCTGGAAGCCCGTGCTGGCATCGGTGGCCACCACCATGGCGGCCTTTCTGCCGCTGATGCTGTTGCCCGGCATCGTTGGCAAGTTCATGTTCGTGATCCCGTTCGTGGTCACGCTGGCGCTGCTGATCTCACTGCTGGAAGCGTTCTGGATGATGCCCGTGCACGTGAGCGCGGTGGGCCTGCGCTTCGACCGCCCCACCCGTGTGCAACTCTGGCGTGAGCGATTCAATCGGGGGCTGCGTTTGCGCTACGGCCAGGCACTGGCGTATGTGTTGCGCCGCCCCAAACGCTTTGCCGCTGTGGGTGTGCTGGCGGTGATGGCGGCCGTGGCACTGCTGGTGAGCGGCGTGGTCAGGGTCCAGTTCTTCGCGTTTGACCCGATCAGGGCGTTTTATGTGAACGTGGACATGCCCGAGAGCGCCACCCTGGAAGACACCCTGCTGGCGACCCAACGCGTCGAGGAAGTGGTGCGCTCCCGCCTGCAGGGCGTGGACCCGCAAGGCGAAGCCCGCGCCGTCACTTCGACGGCCGGCATCAAGTTCACCGAAACCGACGTGGTGTATGGCGACATGTACGGACAGGTGTTCGTGTCGCTCAATCCGCGCACCGAGGATGCCCGCGAAGTGACCGACGTGGTGGACGGCATGCGTGCCGAGGTGGAGGCCATGACCTCGCCCGGCGCCAAGAGCTTCACGGTCCTTTCGGGTGGGCCGCCGGCCGGCAAGGCCATCAGCGTGAAGGTGCGCGGGGACGCGTTCGACCAGATCGCAGCCGCCGCCAATGAACTCAAGGCCATTGTGAGGCGCATTCCCGGCGCCACCGACGTGAAGGACGACAACCTGCCCGGCCGCGACCAGCTGCAGATCACGCTGGACAACGACGCCGTGCGCAACGCCGGCCTGAACGCCGCTCAAGTGGCTCGCCTGGTGCGCCTCGCCGTGGACGGCGAAGTGGTGGCCTTCACCCGCGACGGCGGCGACAAGGTGGAGCTGCGGGTTCGGTCCGACCAGGCGCTGCTCGAAGGTGGCGCACTGAGAGTGGACCCGGACAGCCTGCTGGACGAACCCATTGCCCTGCCCGATGGCAGCGTGACGCGCCTGGGTGCGCTCGTGCAGGCCGAAGCCGTGCCCGGTCGCGGCTTCATCCGCCACTACAACCTGCGCCGCACCACCACGGTGGAGGCCAACCTGGACAAGGACGTCACCGACACCAAGGTCGCCAACGACTTCATCAAGGCCGAATGGAAAAACATCCGCCTGCGCCATCCGGGCATCGACCTCGATTTCTCTGGCGAGCTCGAAGACATCGAAGAAAGCCTGGCGGCCATGCAGGTGCTGTTCCTGCTGGGCCTGGGTCTGATCTACCTGATTCTGGCGGCACAGTTCAAGAGCTATTTCCAGCCCATGATGATTCTGGTGACCGTGCCATTGGCCTTCACGGGCGTGGCGTTCGGGTTGGCCATTTCAAACAACCCGCTGTCGCTCTACACACTGTACGGGGTGATCGCACTCACCGGTATCGCGGTGAACTCGGCCATCGTGCTGATTGACGCCGCCAACGACCGGCTTGAACGCGGCATGGGCGCCATCCACGCCATCATCCAGGCCGGGCGCCGTCGCGTGGTGCCTGTGCTGATCACCACCACCACCACGATCGGCGGCCTGTTCGCGCTGGCCTTCGGCATTGGCGGCAAGAGTCTGCTCTGGGGGCCGGTGGCGGCCAGCATCGTCTGGGGCCTGGCGTTCTCCACCCTGCTCACCTTGTTCGTGGTGCCGCTGCTTTTTCTGGCCTTCATGCGGCGCAAGGGCGAACGGCTGAAGGCCGCCAGATCTGCACGCTTCACGGAAGTGGCGGCTTGATCGTGACGTAACCGAGCGTCCGGCGCGACCGACTCACCCTGGCAGGTGGTGCAACCGATCGGGCCGCCCTTGCGTCACTTCGCGCGCGTCGCGCTCCAGCTGCGACGGAAGAAACACGTGAAACGTGGAACCTTGATCGGGCTGGGCATGTGCCCAGATCCGTCCACCGTGGTGTTCCACGATGCGACGGACCAGGGCCAACCCGATGCCAGCACCTTCAAATCGCGCATCGCTGTGCAGGCGCTGGAACATGCCAAACAGCCGACCTGCCTGAGCAGGGTCAAAGCCGACGCCGTTGTCGCGCACATGGAACTCCAGACCCATTGGCTGGGCTTGCCAGCCGATCTCAATCTCGATCACGTCGCGAAGCGACGCGTATTTCACAGCGTTTTCCAGCAGGTTGACCCATACCTCGCGCAACAGCACCGGGTCGCCTTGCACCGCCGGCAGCCCAGGCTGTATGTGCCAGCGCATTTTCTTCAGACCAGTATCAATCGAAAGCGTGGCCACCACTTCGTCGACCAACGCGGCCATGTCCACGACCTCCACAGCCATGCCCTTGCGGCCCAGACGGGCGAACGACATCATGCCGTCAATGAGGCCTCGCATCTGCAGGGTGGCGCGCATGATCTTGTCGCAGTACGGAAGACTGCCGGGGCCATTGCCAGACGACACCTCTTCCCGCAGCAACTCGGCGAACCCGGCGATGTGGCGCAGCGGCGTGCGCAGATCGTGCGACAGCGCGTAGGAAAACTCCTCCATGGACCCATAGGCCTCTTCCAGTTGCCGCGTGCGCATCCGGACCTGGTGGTTCAGCTCTTCGTTCCGCAGGCGCCGCTGCTCGATCAGGCTCTTGTACAGCGTGACGTCCTGCACTGTGAGGGTGAGCGGCCAGTCAACGCCATTTCTGCCCTCATGCGGTACACCTCTGCATCGCGCCCATCGGATGGCACCGTTGGCAGCGATGACGCGGAGCTCGACATCGAGCTCTTCACCGCTATGCATTGAATGCTCGAGCGCGCGCTTGATGGTGTCGATGTCCTGAGGGTGGACATGAGACAGAAAGGCCTGGGTGCCCCGCGGCTCGTCATCACGTTCGATTGCCAGGAGACGGAAGATCTCCGACGTCCATCGTGAGACACCACTCTCTGCGTCGTACTCGATTCGTCCCAGACGTGCCAGGCGCTGCGCCAGTTCCAGGCGACTCTGCATGTCTGCGGCGTGCAACTCGCGCTTCTTGCGTTCGGTGATGTCGGTCTGGATGGAGACATAGCTCACGACCCGGCCGGCTGAATCCAGAATCGGCTCGATATTGAGCAGAACCCAATATGGCTCACCCGAACGCTTGTAGTTCAGTATTTCAATGTCCCTGACCGCCTCAGGCTCCCGCAGCATGGTCCCCACCTGCGCAATCGTCTGCACATCGGTCCGGGGGCCATGCAGGAGTTCTCGCGGCCGGCGACCCAGGCACTCTTCCATGGACCAGCCGGTGGTGCGGGTGTAGGCCGCATTGACCCAGGTGATGCGACGCTCTTCGTCGGTCACCACCACCATGTTGGACGTGCCCTGCACGATCATCTCCAGCATCTGCAGGCGCAGCAACACATCGTCGAAGCCGGGCATGGATGCATTGGGCATGGGTGGCTCCTGGCGGCGAGGTTCAGGCAAAGATGCCCACTGCGCTCTTCATGCTCTGAGACTGGTGCTTCAGTGCGTTGGATGCCGCAGCGCTCTGTTCCACGAGCGCGGCATTCTGCTGCGTCATCTCGTCCAGTCTCCCCACTGCCGTGTTCAGCTGCTCAATGTCCGACATCTGCTGGACCGAAGCGGAGCTGACCTTCGCGATCAGTGCCGTGAGGTCATTCACCTGGGCGACGATTTCGCTCATGCTCGAGCCAGTGGCCTCTGCCTGCGCCACCCCATCGCGAATGCTGAGCAGGCTGCCTTCAATCAGCTCCCGGATCTCTTTCGCTGCACTGGCACTCCGGTGCGCCAGCGTGCGCACTTCCGTGGACACCACCGCAAAGCCCCGCCCCTGCTCGCCAGCGCGGGCTGCCTCCACTGCTGCGTTGAGCGCGAGGATGTTCGTCTGAAACGAAATCCCGTCAATGATCTCCACGAACTCGGCAATGCGGTGGCTCGACCGTGTGATCTGGGTCATGGTCTGTGCCATGGCCTGCATGGCCTCACCACCCGAACCGGCAGCCACACTGGCCTTGTTGGCCAGCGTGGCTGCCAGGCTGGATTTGCTGGCGTTTTCTCGCATGGTGCCCACCAACCGCTCCATGGACGAAGCGGTCTCTTGCAGGCTGGCGGCAGTCTGCTCGGTTCGACTGCTCAGGTCATCGTTGCCGCTGGCAATCTCGCCGCTGGCCACCGACACGCCAGCCGCCTGGGACGACATGTCATCCAGCAAAGCCCGCAAATTCAGTGCGGACTGGTTCACCGAGAGCAGCAACATGCCAATTTCGTCTGCCCGGTTCAATGTGGCCAACCCACCGGCCTGCCCGGTGGCCACCCGCAAGGCCTGCACAAGCACCTGCTTCAGCGGCATTGCGACTTGCCGCTGCAGCCACAGCGAGGTCAGTGCCAGAAGCACCACCTGCCCGGTCAGCAGGCCAAGGACCTGCGCCAGCGGCAGGCCGGAAGCAGCCAGCAACCCCGCCAGGCCCGCTCCTGGCAGCAGCATCGCCAGGTGGATGCGCGCACTCACGCTCAGCCATTGGTTCCACGATAACCAGGCCAGTGGTCCGCTGCGCACCACCAGGCCGCGAAAGAACTTCAGGCCACGCGCCTGGCCAGACCGAAACTGCCGGTACAGCACTTCAGCGGCGCTCACCTCTGCACGTGCCGGCTTGGTGCGCACCGAAAGGTAGCCGGTGAGCACGCCATTGCGAACCACGGGCGCCGCGTTGGCGCGAACCCAGTAGTGATCCCCATTCTTGCGCCGATTTTTCACCAGCGCCGACCAGGGCATGCCTTTGCGCAGCGTGTCCCACATGTCGGCAAAAGCCTCTGGCGGCATGTCCGGATGCCGCACAAGATTGTGTGGTTGGCCTTGCAGCTCTTCCGGGGTGAATCCGCTGGCAGCCACGAACGCTGCATTGGCATGCACGATGTGGCTCTGCGTTTCCGTGGTCGACAGCAACGTGCTGTTCTCATCAAACTCGTATTCGCGTTGAGTTACAGGCTGGTTGTCTCGCATGGGTTGTCACTTTATGTAACGTTGCGGGTAACCCAGTTTCGACAAATTTCCGGTTTGACCGAACTCAAAAGCACGGCAAGAAACCACTCAATTTGCACCCGATGTGACGCATCACGCGTTTTTCGCACCCGCATGTGCCATTTTGGAAAGCAGATGCTTGCTTAATTTGTCGAGACGCTTGAAACCGCTGCAGGCCTCAGCCGCTCAGGTCACCCGGGACTTGAATCGCCCTCATTCGACCTCACAACCCTTTTGCCACCGACCAACGGCAACCCATGCATGCGAACGCCAACCTCCTCCTCCCACAACAGCCGATCGAACGCCGGTGCGCGCTGCCCACAATGCGCTACGTTGCCGATCTGTTTCATGGGATGCTTGACCGAGGCATCACGCAGTTTGCTGTCCCCCTGTGTCACTGAATCCGCTTTTGGAAAAGGTGACCTGCTGCTGACCGAAGGCGAAGTTGCGCAACATGTTTCCATGATCAAGATTGGAGCTGTCATGGTCAGCCGCCAATGCGAAGGTGGTCACTCCTACCCCGTGGCGCTGATTGGGCGCGGCAACACGCTTGGTGAATACGCCGTCTATGGTCACGACGAACAAATCAGCGCGTCGGCACTGTCAGCCGGACGGGTCTGCCGATTGGAGGTGGCCGACTTCTACCGCCTCGGCGTAGTGGACCGCCAATTTCATGCGTGTGTGCAGGCACGCATCGTGCGCTCTCACGGCGGGCTGGCCGACTGGTCGCGCGTGATGCGCATCAAAGGCGTGAAGCAACGCCTGCTGGCCACCCTGCACCTCTATTCTCGCGAACAGGGTGCGGGCATCATGCGCCTGCCCAGCCACGTGGCGCTGGCGTCCCTGCTCTCGACCACACGTGAATCCATTGCCCGTTCACTGCGTCAACTGGAGATCGCAGGGCTCATCGTGAGGCACGACCGTTGGCATTGCGAAGTCGTGGCCCCCGACCATGGCCACAGCCAGCGCGAGTAGACCGCAGCTCCTAGGAAGTGACCGCTTTGGCATTTGAGCCCGGGTTGTCGCCCGAAGCCTCTCGTGGTTCGGTCAGTGTGAGCAGGATGTCGGCATACCAGGCGCAGTTGAGCCCCAGCGATTCGTCCAGCACCAGATCGCGATCTCCCATGTCCATGCGCGCCGAGTGCACGCCAAGCAGTTTCCAGGGCAATGCGGCGGTGGCCGCGCCGGGTGAGTGATCGCGCATCACCACGGCCGCGCCACTGGTGCCCCTGTGGGTCCGTGCATCGGTGAGAAAGTAACCTTGCCCCTGAAACCGGATGCCGTAGGGCGAGGCGACCACCGCGTAGCGCAGCACCGGCAGGTGATGCAGCGCATCGTGGAAACCCAGCGGAAACCCTACCACCAGTAACGACTCACCAGGGTGCACCTCGTCAAAGGCGGTTTGCAGGTGGTCGGGCGAGAAGGCACGGATCACGGCCGACTTTGGCAGCGCACTGCGGTCAACTTCCAGCACCGCCACATCGATGTCGCCACCACTGTCGCTCCCCTGGCGCCAGACGGCCTCGCCCTCGTGGTACAGCAACATGGAGAAACCGGTAGACATCGTGAGGTTGCTGGCATCGGTGTGCAACTCGATTTCGAGGCGGTCCGGGAAGTGCTTCGTGTCCTCGTCAATCACCACGTGTCGACTGGTCACCAGAAAGAGCCGATCGTCACGCTCAAAGAAGAAGCCGCTGGCGTTGGTCAGGGCCTGAGTACCGTGAAACGAAGAAACCCTGGGCGCGGCCAGAAACAGCGGGTCGACCGGGATGCTGCCGGCCGCAGAATCTGCCGAAGCACGGGACTGCGGACCTTTGGAATGGGAAGACCTGTTCATGCGGGAAGTGTCGCACCCATCGCTGCCACGTGCGCATCTGCATCGGAATGCAACAGGGCAACTGCACAGAACCGAGCGGGTTCGACTGCTTGATCGCCAAGCCGGAACCAAAGGGTTTACCCGAGGCCACGATTTTCAAATGTGCACTATATTGCACAAAACGCTGACACAGATTCCACAGCAGGGCGCGCCAAGTTGGGCGCAACGGAGACAGTGAAGAGCAAAGTCATACTCATGTCAAAAATGCAATATAGAGCATCCTCCCCTACGGACACCTCAAGCCTAGACGCTTGTGAACAGTCTCAAAGCTGCACAACACTACCCGGCTCACCCTCGGCTTTGACCGCCCAGGCGAAACAGAATTAAATTCACACCTCAACAATTCAGGTCTCAAGTACGGGTAATTCTGGATCGCCAACCCGAAACCACCCGTCTAAAGTCAATCGCATCCCGGCCAACCACCCACAGGAGAATTTCATGACCACCCGCCGAATTGTTCTTACCCGCAGTGCCGCCGTGATAGGCGCCGCTTCCTCTGGCTTGCTGCTGCCCCAGATCGTGCGAGCCCAGTCTGACAAAGTCCGCGTGGGTTTCATGCTGCCCTATACAGGCACCTTTGCCCAGCTCGGTGTGGCGATTGAAAACGGCTTCCGTATGGCGCTCAATGAACAGGGTGGCAAGCTGGGCGGGCGTGAGATCGAGTTCTTCAAGGTGGACGACGAATCGAACCCGGCCAAGGGGATCGAGAACGCCACCCGCCTGGTCCAGCGCGACAAGGTGGATGTGCTGGTGGGCACCGTGCATTCCGGTGTGCAGATGGGCATTCACAAGGTGGCCCGCGACAGCGGGGTGCTCAACCTGATTCCCAACGCTGGCGTGCATGTGGCCACCCGCGCCCAATGTTCACCCAATGTGTTCCGCACCTCGTTCTCCAATTCCCAGCCCACACTGGCGCTGGGCAAGGCGATGGTGGAACGCGGTCACAAAAAGGCGGTGTGGATCACCTGGAACTACGCGGCCGGTGAAGAAGCCTACGAAGGTTTCGAGAAGAGCTACACCGAAGCTGGCGGCACCATTGTCAAGAAGCTGGGCCTGCCCTTCCCGAACGTGGAATTCCAGGCGCTGCTGACCGAGATCGCTTCACTCAACCCGGACGCCGTGGCCTGCTTCTTCGCTGGCGGTGGCGCTGCGAAGTTCCTGCGCGACTACGCCGCAGCCGGCCTGAACAAGAACATCCAGCTTTACGGCTCGGGCTTCCTGACCGAAGGCGTGCTGGAGGCCGCCGGCCCTGCCGCCGATGGCGTGCTGACCACCATGCACTACAGCGATTCGCTGGACACGCCCCGCAACAAACAGTTCCGCCTGGACTACGCCAAAACCTTCCGTGCCCAGCCCGACGTGTACGCGGTGCAGGGCTACGACACGGGCCTGCTGCTGATCAAGGGTGCCAACGCGGTCAAAGGCGATATCAGCAACAAGAAGGCGCTGTACGCTGCCATGGAAGGTGCCGAGATTGACAGCCCACGCGGCAAATGGACGATGAGCAAGGCCCACAACCCGATCCAGGACATGTACCTGCGCAAGGTCGAAAACAAGGAAAACAAGGTGATCGGCATTGCGCAAAAGGCCGTGGCCGACCCGGCCACCGGCTGCCGCATGGGCTAAGAGGCCTCGCGTTCTTTTCACGCGACCGTGTGCCGCAGACCAGCGCTTGAACGGCGCTGGTCTGTTTTTTGCACGCGTGTCCAGCACCTGTCCAACGCCCCTGCCCCATGGATTTCGCCAACTTACTGATCCAGCTGCTCAACAGCCTGCAATACGGCCTGTTGCTGTTCATGCTCGCTGCGGGCCTGACCCTGATCTTCGGCATCATGGGCGTGGTCAATCTCGCACATGGCAGCTTCTACATGCTGGGCGCTTACTTGGCCTGGTTCCTCGCGTCACAGCTGGGTAGCCTGGTGCTGGCGATCATTGTGGGCACCTTGATTGCGGTGGTGCTGGGCTGGCTGTTGGAGTGGCTGCTGTTCCGGCATTTCTATCACCGAGACCACCTGGATCAGGTGTTGCTCACCTTCGGCCTGATCTACATCTTTGAAGAGATGCGCTCCATCTTCTGGGGCGACGACGTGCACGCTGTTCAGGTGCCAGAGATGCTGAACTGGTCGATTCCGCTCACCGAAAACCTCTCTTATCCCATCTACCGGTTGGTCATGTCGGGCATCTGCATTGCGTTGGCGCTGGGCCTGTACCTGCTGATCTCCAAAACCCGCCTGGGCATGAAGATCCGCGCGGGCGCTTTCAACCGCGAAATGACCGAAGCCCTGGGCATCAACATCCGGCTCATTCACGGCGTGGTGTTTGCGCTCGGCGTGGCGCTCGCGGCCATCGCCGGCATGATCGCGTCGCCCATTGCCAGCGTCTACCCCGGCATGGGCAGCTCGGTGTTGATCATGTGCTTCGTGGTGGTGGTGATCGGCGGCATCGGTTCGGTGCGCGGGGCGCTTGTGGCCGCGTTGCTGGTGGGCCTGGTGGACACCTTCGGCAAGGTGCTGGTCCCGCAGATCGCGGGCATGGCGGTGTACATGCTGATGGCCGTGGTGCTCCTGTACAAGCCTGAAGGCTTGTTCAAGCAATAGGACCAAGATGAGTTCCCCCAAAGCCCAACTCGAAAAACTGCCCAAGGGTGTGCAGGTGCTGCTGGCGCTCGGCGCACTGGCGCTGGCCGTGTTCCCGTTCGTGCCACTCACCGGCTCCGACTTCTACCTGCAGATGCTCTCGCAGATGATGATCCTGGCGATCTTCGCCATGAGCCTGGACCTGCTGCAAGGCGTCACCGGCATGGTCTCGCTGGGGCACGCGGCCTATTTCGGGCTCGCGGGCTATGCCCTGGCTTTCATCACGCCGGCAGACACCCCCATCAGCCTGTGGTGGGCACTGCCCGCATCGGCATTGGGCGCGGGACTGGCGGCGCTGATCATTGGTTTCTTCGTGGTGCGCACCCACGGCATCTATTTCATCATGGTGACCATGGCATTCGCGCAGATGGTGTTCTTCCTGTTCTTCGACAACAAGACGCTGGGTGGCTCAGACGGCATCTATGTCTACTTCCGGCCCGATGCCTCCATCTTCGGCTGGCAGGTGGTCGACCTGGAGAACAAGACCACCTTCTTCTACTTCACGTTGCTGTTGCTGGTGCTGGTCTACCTGTTTCTAAGGCGCCTGCTGTTCTCGCCGTTTGGCCGTGTGCTTGCTGGCATTCGCGTGAATGAACACCGCATGCGGGCCGTGGGTTATGGCACCTTCGGCTACAAGCTCGCCGCCTTTACCCTGGCGGGCACGCTGGCTGGCGTGGCGGGTTTCCTGTGGGCGGCACAAACCGGCTACGTGAACCCCGAACTCATGGGCTTTCACATGAGCGCTCACGCGATCATGATGATCATCCTGGGCGGCATGGGCAACTTTGCCGGTGCCATCGTAGGCGCCTTCGCTTTCGAATATGTGATGCACTTCTTAAAAGACCACACCAAGCACTGGCAGCTGCTGATGGGTGGCTTCATCGTGCTGGTGGTGCTGGTCGCACCCCGCGGCCTGCTGGGCCTTGGTGAACGCCTCTTTGGCAAGCGCGGAGGCACGGCATGAGCGATCTTCTGCTGTCTGCTCACCACCTCACCAAGCGGTTCGGCGGCCTGGCCGCTGTGAATGATGTGTCTGTGGACCTGTTCCGCGACCGCATCCACGCCGTCATCGGCCCCAATGGCGCAGGCAAATCCACGCTGACCAACCTGCTCTCTGGCGACCTGCCCCCCACCACAGGCCAGATCACGCTCAACGGCCGCGAAACGGCCGGCAAGAAACCGGAAACCATCTCCCGCCTGGGCCTGGGGCGCAGCTACCAGAAGACCAACATCTTTCTGCCGTTTACCGTCTGGGACAACGTGCGCCTGGCCGCGCAGTCGCGCGAACGGCATGCCCCATGGAACCCGCTGCGCTGGTTGTCTTCGGCCAGCGCCATGCCGGGCGTGAACCAGCGCTGTGAGCGCGCCCTGGAACTGGCGGGCCTGACCGCGCGCGCCCACACCGTGGCCGCCACCATCAGCCACGGCGAGCAGCGCCAGTTGGAAATCGCCATGACCCTGGCCACCGAACCCACCGTGCTGCTGCTGGACGAACCCCTGGCCGGCATGGGACAGGCCGAGGCTGAAAGCATGGTGGCCCTGCTGCTCAAGATCAAGAAGGACCACGCCATGATGCTGGTCGAACACGACATGGACGCGGTGTTCACCCTGGCCGACCAGCTCACCGTGATGGTCAACGGACAGGTCATTGCCACTGGAACACCGGCAGAAGTGCGTGCCGACCCTACAGTGCAAGCGGCCTATCTGGGCGAGGAACACTGAGATGACAGCACAGCATCTTTTCGCCTGTCGCGATGCGGAGCCCAGGCCATGAGCACGATCAACCTGATCGAAGCCAAGGGCCTGCACACCCACTACGGCGCCAGCCACATCCTGCGCGGCATCGACTTCACGGTGGCGCCCGGGCAGACCATCGGCCTGATGGGACGCAACGGCATGGGCAAGACCACGTTGCTGAAATCCCTGATGGGCATTGTCAAACCCAGTGGCGGCAGCGTGACCGTCAAGGGCAAGGCCATGACCGGCGCCCCCACTTTCGAAGTGGCTCGCCAGGGCATCGCCTACGTGCCCGAAGGTCGCGGCATCTTCGGCAACCTCAGCGTGAAGGAAAACCTGGTGATGTCGGCGCGTGCGGGCACCAGGGGCCAGCGCGACTGGACCTACGAGCGCGTGCTGGAGACCTTTCCCCGCCTGGCCGAGCGCCTGAATCACGGCGGCCAGCAGCTCAGCGGTGGCGAGCAGCAGATGCTCACCATCGGCCGCGCACTGATGACCAACCCGGACCTGCTCATCCTCGATGAAGCCACCGAAGGCCTGGCCCCATTGATCGCCCGCGAAATCTGGCGCATCTGCGGCCTGATCCGCGAGTCCGGCATCAGCAGCGTGATCGTCGACAAGAACTGGAAACACGTCACCCAGATCACCGACCGCAACGTGATTCTGGTCAAAGGCGAAGTGGTCTTCGATGGTGTCACCAGCGAACTGCTGGAAAAGCCGGAATTGCTGGAACAGTACCTGGGCGTGTGACGCTGCCGACAAAGGTCACAGTAGCGGGCGCAGTTCTCTGGCGGCGTCAAGCAACAAGGGCAGCAAGTCGGTTTGCAGCGTCTGTGCCTCCAACCGATCAGGCGACGCCACCACATTGAGCGCGGCCACGGTTTTGCCCTGCATGTTGCGCAGGGGAACCGCGAGTGCATGCACGCCCAGTTCGTGCTCTTCGCTCGCAACACAGAAATCGTCTCGCCGCACGCGTTCAACCTCCGCACGCAAGCCCTTGTGGTCCACCGTCGTCTTGGGCGTGAGCCGGGCCAGTTCTCGCCCCTTGAGCCAGGCTGAGAAAGCGCTGCGCGACATCCCCGCCAGCAGCACCCGCCCTGTGGAGGTCGCATGCACCGGCAGGCGGGCGCCCAGGTGCAGCCCATAAGCCATGAGCCGCTGCCCACCCACGGACGCACTGCGCGCCACGATCACCACCTCGTCGCCGTCAAGCACCACCGCAGAGAACGACTCCCGTGTCTGCGCGGCCAGGCGGTTGAGCGTAGGCTGCAGCAATCGAGGCAAGCGCGCTGAGGCCAAATAGCTGCCTGAGAACCGCAACACCTTGGCAGACAACCAGTAGTGACTGCCATCGGTGTCCAGATAGCCCAGATGCGCCAACGTGAGCAGATGGCGGCGCGCGGCAGCCCGCGTCAGGCCCGCGCGCTCGGCAGCCTGAGTGGCATTCAGGCGCTGGCGCTCGGTGTCAAAACTCTCCAGCACGGCCATGCCTTTGGCCATGCCTTCGATGAAGTCTGCTTTGGCGATGGTGTGTGTGCTGAAGTCCATCGCAAGATTATGAATCGATGCGAACCGCTTTGCGCGGTGATCGCACAACCGATCCGCTCAGCGCACAAACTTGCCTGTTGGGCGTTGTCAGCAAAGGGTCGTCGACCTAACCTTGGTGAAGTTGACTTTAGCCCTGCTCTGCCCACTTCTGCGGGTGAGCCCCCACCGGAGACACCCCCATGAAAACCCAGGTTGCCATCATCGGCGCTGGCCCATCTGGCCTGCTGCTCGGTCAGTTGCTGCACAAGGCCGGCATCGACAACATCATCATCGAGCGACAAAGCCCGGACTACGTGCTCGGCCGCATCCGCGCCGGCATTCTGGAACAGATCACCGTGGACCTGCTGCATGAAGCGGGTGTGGGCCAGCGCGTGGCCAGCGAAGGCACGGTGCACCACAGCATCGAGCTGGTCTACAAGAACACGCGGCACCCCATTGACGTGACCGGCCTCACCGGTGGCAGCGTGGTGACCGCTTATGGCCAGACCGAAGTCACGCGCGACCTCATGGAAGCGCGGGCCAGCGCCGGGCTGACCACGGTCTACAGCGCCGCCAACGTCAGCATTCACGATTTCGACGGTCAGAAACCCACTGTGCGGTACGAGGTGGACGGCCAGTCCAAAGAAATCAGCTGCGACTTCATCGCCGGCTGTGATGGCTTCCACGGCGTGTGCCGCGCCAGCGTGCCGCGCGACGCCATCCGGGAATATGAAAAGGTCTACCCCTTTGGCTGGCTGGGTGTGCTGGCCGACGTGCCCCCCGTTTCTTCACACGCCATCGTGTACGCCAACCACGAGCGCGGCTTTGCCCTGTGCTCCATGCGCAGCCTCACCCGCAGCCGCTACTACGTGCAGTGCCCGCTGGACGACAAGGTGGAAGACTGGAGCGACCAGCGCTTCTGGGACGAACTGCGCATGCGCCTGGACCCCGAGATGGCGTCGCGCATCATCACCGGCCCCAGCATTGAAAAGAGCATCGCGCCCTTGCGCAGCTTTGTGGCCGAGCCCATGCGCTTTGGCCGCCTGTTCCTGGCCGGCGACGCCGCACACATCGTGCCACCCACCGGCGCCAAGGGCCTGAACCTGGCGGCCAGCGACGTGAAGTACCTGGCCAATGCGCTGACCGAGCACTACATCGAGCACACCGATGCCGGCATCGACAACTACTCGCAGAAAGCGCTGGCCCGCGTCTGGCGCGCCGAGCGATTCAGTTGGTGGCTGACCAGCCTGATGCACCGCTTCCCCGACACCGAAGGCTTTGGCCAGAAGGTGCAGGAAGCCGAGCTGGAATACCTTGTGCGCTCGGAGGCCGCGTCCCGCACGCTGGCTGAGAACTACGTGGGTTTGCCCCTCGACTTTGGCCAGTAGAAGGCCACCCCCGCGTCGCTTCGCGCTACCCCCTCAACGGGGGCGATACCAGTGGCCCGGCAGAGCCGGTTCCACGGTATCTCTGGATGGGGCATTTCGCTCCGGAAAGTGTGCTCGCGCTGTCGCCGCCTTGCCTCTGTGCGTTTGAACTTGGCTGTACATTGACGTGAACGTCAACCGGTACCGCCATGTCCACACCCTCCCCTGTCCCGCCCAAGCCCCTAAAACCCCTGCGCGGTGTCCGCGTCCTGAGCCTCGCGCTCAACCTGCCCGGTCCGGCCGCCTTCATGCGCCTCAAGGCCATGGGCGCCACCTGCGCCAAGGCCGAACCACCCGGCCCCAAGGGCGCGCCCGCCGGCACCAGTGGTGACCCGATGGGCCAGTACAACCCGACCGCCTACGCGACACTGCACCAAGGCATCAAGGTACTGAGCATCGACCTGAAGACGGAAAAAGGCCAGGCGCGCCTGCACCAGGAACTGGCCCGTACCGATCTGCTGCTGACCTCTTTCCGTCCCTCGGCGCTGGCCAAGCTGGGCCTGGGCTGGAAGGCGCTGCACAAGGCCTACCCGCAGTTGTCTGTCGTGGCCATTGTGGGTGCACCCGGCGAGCGCGCCGAAGAGCCGGGGCACGACCTGACCTACCTGGCCGAGGCCGGCCTGGTCAACGACATGAGCCTGCCCGCTACCCTGTTCGCCGACATGGGCGGCGCCTTGATGGCCAGCGAAGCCGCACTGAAGGCCGTGTTGAACCAGCGCACCAGCGGCAAAGGCAGTTTTCAGGAAATGGCGCTGTCTGACGCGGCGGCCTGGCTGGCCCTGCCGCGAACCTGGGGCTTGACCCAGCCCACCGGCGCAGTGGGAGGTGCCCATGCAGGCTACCGGGTGTATGCGTGCAAAGACGGGCGCGTGGCGGTGGCCGCACTGGAGCCGCACTTTGCGGCCGCCCTGTGCAGGGTGGCGGGTGTGAATATGGCCGATCTGCGCGCGATGTTCCAGCCACAGACCCATGCATCCATCACCGCCTTCTTCGCCGGCCAGACGCGCAAGCAACTCGACAAACTGGCCGCAGCCAACGACATCCCCCTGCACACCTTGCCGGCCTGAGAGGCCAAGGGCCTTGTTTCTGTGCCCGTTCAGCGCATGGGCTCGGGCGACACCACCCGGCGGGCCCATGCCGGCAACGGGTCGACCTGCCAGATCAGTTCGCCACCCCGCAGCCGCGCCACCATGCGCGGTGGCTGAAACACCTGGTCCGGCGGTTGCGACGTGTCGTAGAGCAAGGCCAGATCGGCCCGCCGCACCGCCACGCTCAGGTGCCGCACCGTGCGCGGGTAGCGCGCCAGCACACGCTCGGGTGGCACAAAGTGCCCGCCTTCATCCACACGCTGGTTCACACGGTCCAGCAGTTGCTGCGGGTCTTCCACACACACCACGAGCAGCACCACAGAGAAGCCGGCTCGCCGGGCTGCGGCCATCAAATCGAGCTTGGAGGTGTGAGAAAACACCGTCTCGCTGGCAAACGAACGGCCTTCGGCAAAGCACTGCGCCCGCCGCTCATCCGTCCATTGGCGCGCCTGCCGCGAGCGTTCGGCAGGGTCAGTCACATGCTGCAGGTGGGCCGCCTCGTGCAGGTCGGCATTGACGAATTCGGCATCGGCAGGAATCAGGCCCTGGGCCACCGCACTGCGATAGAGCGTGGACTTGCCCGCGCCGTTGGGCCCGGCCAGCAGGTAAAAAACCGGAGCGGCCAAAGACAAGCGGCTTCAGGCAGCGTGGCGGGAGGGCGCGGCCTTGTGGCGGTTGGCCAGCACGGTGTCACGCACCGCCTGGGCCAGGCGGCCGGTGGACTCTGCGGCCATGAAACGCGCTTCAATTGCGTCGAGGGATTCGTCGTCTGCCGAGGAACTGTGGCGAGCGTCGTAGAGCGCAATCGCCTCACGAGCCTCTTGAACGGTGAGGCCGGTTTCGTCGGCAATGCGCCCCAGGGTCGCCCAGTATTCAATCTGGCCAGCCACCGAGCGGCGCTGAGGCTGGGCCGCCTCCCGGGCCTGCTGCACCAGGGCGGCGGGCAGTTTCACGGACGCAAACGAGTTGGCAACGCTGGGCATGGCGAATCTCCTGTTTAGGGCATTTTGCGCCATTTTGCGCCATCCAGCAACACAGGGCGTTGTTGCACCAATGCCTTGGGGCGCGCAAACTGCGCATTCTTCATTCAACAGAGGAGCACTTAATGGCTGGATGGTTTGAACTGAGCAAGAGCAGTGATGGACAGTTTCGGTTTGTTCTCAAGGCTGGGAATGCCGAAACCATCCTTACCAGTGAGCTATACAAGGCGAAAGCCTCAGCAGAAAGTGGTATTGCATCGGTACAGGCCAACTGCACCAATGATGCCAGCTACGAGCGAAAGACCTCAAGCAACGGAAAGCCGTTCTTCAACCTGAAGGCGGCCAACAGTCAGGTCATCGGGTCAAGCCAGATGTACGCCACTGAATCCTCACGGGAAAACGGTATTGCAAGCGTCAAAGCCAATGGCACCACCAAGACCATCAAGGACAACGTCTAACCTGCGGCCTGAATGGACGCCCCCTCAACGGCGTGGGCCTGACCGATTGGGGCTCACAGGGTAAAGCACCTGAAGTCGCCAATCCGGCATCTGGGGTGGGATCGTGAATGCCCCTTGCCAACATGGAATCTGCGTCACCAGGTCGCTGCTCCTTGCAGACGGCTGTATTCAAGCTCGCTGACTTGGCATCCGGCGCGCGATCGTAGCGCTCCAGATCGCACGTTGGCCGACTGCTTCGCCGCATGAGGACCGCTGCGCAAGGCCGACTCCATCCAGCCCACCAGAGCAAGCCCTACTGCCCTCGCATCCGCCCTTTCACTCCGGCCCGCGGCGGCAACCCCGTGTGCTGCGTCAGCATGCGCCCCTTGACCGGCGCCTTGCCGCCAGGGCCGGAAGCAGCCCGCTCCGCCCCGCCCGCCTTCACCACCGCAGCAGCCCGCTCGCTGGCCTTGGCACCCCCGGGCGTGCTGTTCTTCCGCCGCGCGCTCTGGTACCCGCCATCCGTCATGGGCTGGAAGGTGGGAATCAGGTGGTGTTTGCCGTTGCCGATCAGGTCGGCGCGGCCCAGGGTCTTGAGCGCTTCGCGCAGCAGCGGCCAGTTGTTCGGGTCGTGGTAGCGCAGAAAGGCCTTGTGCAGGCGGCGGCGTTTGTCGCCGCGCACGATGTCCACTTTCTCGGCCCGTTCGTCACGGTGCACGCCCTTGAGCGGGTTCAGGCTGGTGTGGTACATGGCCGTGGCGGTGGCCATGGGGCTGGGGTAGAAGGTCTGCACCTGGTCGGCGCGAAAGCCGTTCTTCTTGAGCCAGATGGCCAGGTTCATCATGTCCTGGTCGCTGGTGCCCGGGTGCGCGGCGATGAAGTACGGGATCAGGAACTGCTTCTTGCCAGCCTCTTCGCTGTACTTCTCGAACATGGCCTTGAACTTGTCGTAGCTGCCAATGCCCGGCTTCATCATCTTCGACAGTGGCCCACCCTCGGTGTGCTCGGGCGCGATCTTCAGGTAGCCGCCCACGTGGTGCTGCACCAGTTCTTTCACGTACTCGGGGCTCTTCACGGCCAGGTCGTAGCGCAGGCCGGAGCCAATCAGGATCTTCTTGATGCCCTTGAGCGCGCGGGCCCGGCGGTAGATCTGGATGAGCGGGTCGTGGTTGGTGGTGAGGTTCTGGCAGATGCCGGGGTACACACAGCTGGGTTTGCGGCAGGCCGCTTCAATGGCCGGGCTGCGGCAGCCCAGGCGGTACATGTTGGCCGTGGGGCCGCCCAGGTCACTGATGACGCCGGTGAAGCCTTCCACCTTGTCGCGGATGTCTTCGACCTCCTTGATGATGGATTCTTCAGAGCGGCTCTGGATGATGCGGCCTTCGTGTTCGGTGATGGAACAGAAGGTGCAGCCACCAAAGCAGCCACGCATGATGTTCACACTGAAGCGGATCATTTCCCACGCGGGGATCTTGGTCGCGCCGTCGTGCCGGCCGTTTTCGTCTGCGTAAGCCGGGTGCGGGCTGCGCGCGTACGGCAGGTCAAACGCCCAGTCCATCTCGGCCGTGGTCAGCGGGATGGGGGGCGGGTTGATCCACACATCGCGTGCAGTCGCCCCCTCACCGTGCGCCTGCACCAGCGCACGGGCGTTGCCCGGGTTGGTTTCCAGGTGCAGCACACGGTTGGCGTGGGCGTAGAGCACGGCGTCGCTTTTCACCTGCTCGAAGTTGGGCAGGCGGATCACGGTGCGCTCGCGCGGCAGTTTGGCCACGCCGCCCGCGCCTTGGGGGCGGTGGATGGTGATGGGTTTGACCGTCGGGTCGGCGGTGGGTGCCGCTTCATCCTTGGAACAGCTCTGGCCCTGGGCCTGCGCCTGCTCGCTGGTGGTCAGGTAAGGGTTGATGTGGTCTTCCACGTGGCCGGGCTGGTCCACCTCGCTGGAATCGAGCTCGATCCAGCCTTCGGTCGAAGGGTCACCCGGGCGGCGCACGAAGGCAGTGCCTCGCACATCGGTGATCTGGTCGATGGGTTCGCGCGCAGCAATGCGGTGCGCCACTTCCACCAACGCGCGCTCTGCGTTGCCGTACAGCAGCAGGTCGCATTTGGCGTCCACCACGATGCTGCGGCGCACCTTGTCGCTCCAGTAGTCGTAGTGGGCGATGCGGCGCAGGCTGCCTTCGATGCCGCCGAGCACGATGGGCACGTCCTTGTAGGCCTCGCGGCAGCGCTGGCTGTAGACGATGGCTGCGCGGTCGGGCCGCTTGCCGCCCACGTCGCCCGGGGTGTAGGCGTCGTCGCTGCGGATCTTGCGGTCCGCCGTGTAGCGGTTGATCATGGAGTCCATGTTCCCCGCGGTCACGCCCCAGAACAGGTTGGGCTTGCCCAGCGCCTTGAAGGGCTCAGCGCTTTGCCAGTCCGGCTGGGCGATGATGCCGACACGAAAGCCCTGCGCCTCCAGCACGCGGCCGATCACCGCCATGCCGAAGCTGGGGTGGTCCACATAGGCGTCGCCGGTGACCAGAATGATGTCGCACGAGTCCCAGCCCAGCTGCTCCATCTCGGCGCGGCTCATGGGCAGGAAAGGGGCCACGCCGAACCGCTTGGCCCAGTACGGGCGGTAGCTGGTGAGCGGCTTGGCTGCGCGCGCGAAAAAGGAGACGTCGACGGGGGCGTTCATGGGGGCAATCGGGGGATAACCCGCAAGTGTAGGGGCTGGCCAACAACCTTGGTAGCGGGTGTGGTGCTGACCACGGCCTGGCGACTGCCCCATCCCGGGCCTGAAAAGGCTCGCCACACCCCATGACAAGCCGGCCTTCAAAGCATGGGACTGACAGCACCACTCTGGCAAACTGCCATCGCCGCCAGACAGACGGCGCCCTTGACATCGACGCAGGCGTCCACGGGAGTGCCCATGACCCAGATTGACCTCAAGAAGGACCTGAAAGACCTGTACCAGGCGACCACAAAGAAGGTCGTTCAGGTCGATGTCCCCGAGCTGAAGTTCCTGATGATTGATGGTCAGGGCGATCCCAATACATCAGCCGCGTACGCAGACGCAGTGCAGGCGCTGTTTTCGGTCTCATACACCGCCAAGTTCATGGTCAAGAAGGGCCAGATGGCGCTGGACTATGCCGTCATGCCTCTCGAAGGCCTGTGGTGGGCCGATGACATGCGCGCTTTCACCACGGCCGACAAGGCGCAGTGGCAATGGACCATGATGATCATGCAGCCCGAGTTCGTGCCTGATGAACTCATCCAAGAAGCCATTGGCGAGGTGCTGAGAAAAAAGAAGTTGCCCGGGGTCGACCGGCTGCGCCTCGAACGTTTTCGCGAAGGGCGCTGCGCCCAGGTGCTGCATGTGGGGCCGTTCTCTGAAGAGGGGCCGGCCATCGAACGCGTGCATGATTTCATCAACGAACGGTCTGGCCTTCGTGGAAAGCACCACGAAATCTACCTGAGTGATGTAAGGCGTGCAGACCCAAAAAAATGGAAGACGATTCTTCGCCAACCCATGAATTGATCGCGTTCTGCTGAACCACCGCCTTGTGCGCGTGGACCTGAGGCCACCCCACTGTACGGATTGTCCGCCTGCGCGTTCCGAGCTCGCTTCGGCAGAAGACACCAGCGTTACCGTTGGACGCAGTTGCGACAAAGGCCTTACCTGGTCTCTTGAGCATGGTCAATGGCTTTCCTGACCACAAGCACAACACTGGCTCGACCAGGTACTGGTGTGCATGACCAGACACCACTCTGACATGGCCTTTTTTTGCCTTTTTATCAACCTCAGGAGTCATCATGAATTTGAACAAGATCGTCAGTGCGCTTGCCGTGTGCCTTTCCTTGGCTGGCACCACAGTTGCGCTGGCGCAAGACCAGCTGAAAGACCGGGATATGGATCAGCTCAAATCAGCGGACAAGGACCAGTTGCGTGACCAGGACCGCATCTATGGCAATGAACTCATGACGGAACAGGAGCGGCTGGCCTATCGCGAACGCATGCGTGCTGCCACGACTCTGCAAGAACGCGAGCGCCTGCGCACTGAACACCGACTCATGATTGAGGCCAGAGCGAAGGAGCGAGGCGTGCAGGTCATTCACGCCAACCCGCCCGGCCCTGGAAGTGCCGCCGGGCCAGGCACTGCGGGCCGTACCGGTGCAGGTGCAGGAACCGGCGCTGGCGCTGGCGCTGGCGCAGGTGCAGGTGCAGGTGCAGGTGCAGGTGCAGGCCCGAAAAAATAGGCATCAACGCGCCGCAAGTGGAGCGGCCTGCAACCTCCAGGCACGGCATGCACCATGCAGGCAAGTTGAATATCCGGTGTCAGAGATCCTTGAGCGCTGCGTCAATGTGCGTCTGAAACACGGCAGGGTCCGCCAGCGCATGCGCGTTCAGCAATGCCAGCTTGACCAGAAACAACTCGGTCTTCTGCGGGCCGGCCGCGTCAATGGCGGTGGCCAGCGCGTCGTAGACCTGTTCCAGGCCAGGGAGGTTGAGGACAGGGGATGGATTCATGGTCAGGCTCCTTGCAGGCCGGCTGCATTGACCAGCGCAGCGCGCAGGCGGGTGGCGTCCAGATGCGTCCAGCGCGCACAGACATGGTGGTCAGGTCGTAGCAAATACGCCGCACCGCTGGCGGTCACGCCATAGCGGTCGCGCAAATGCCCAGAGGCATCGTTCAGCGTTTCATCGGCTCCAGACACTGACGAAGCCCCTCTCACCGCGAACACCCGCAGCGGGATGCCTCGGTCCTTTGCTTCTTGCACAGCCGCCAGCAAGTCTGCTGGCATGGCATCGGCGTCCGTGAACCAGAGCAAGGCAAACTGGTGGTCCAGGTGGTCGAGCAGGTAATCGCCAGGGGCGAGTTGCACGTTCCGGGGCGGCGCGCCGTGGCCAGGGCCGGTCTTGAAACCAGCGTTGTCATCGTCCGTGCTGTTGGCTGGCGAGTGCGTGTATTCGTGCGGACGCGAGGTGCGCCAGTGGTACAACGGCCGCACAAATTCTTCGGTCAAAGACAAGGACAGCACGGCATCTCGCAGCAGGCGAAAACCCCGGGTGGGTGGTGTCATGAAGCGTGTGCTCTTGCCCGCCTCGTCAATGATTTCGCGCGCGGCGGCCACGCGCTCGCTGCTGTAGGTGTTCAGCAGCTGTTCAGGTGATGTGCCTTTGACCACCAGTGCAAGGCGCCAGGCCAGCCCCTGTGCATCCTGAAAACCCGTGTTGGCGCCGCGAACGCCAAAGATGGGCAGCAGGTGCGCCGCATCGCCCACGAACAACACGCGGCCGTGCACGTAGTCTGGCAACGTGAGCGCGCGCGCCGAATACACAGAGCACCAGTCCATTTCCCATGGCACGCCCGCATGGCCGATCATGGCCAGCTGCGCATCGATGCGGGCCTTGAGCGACGCTGGCTTCAGGGCGTCTTCAGGGTCTTCGCCCGGTGGCAACTGGTAGTCCACCCGCCAGATGCCATGCGGCTCCCGGTGCATGAGGATGGTGTTGCCGGGGTTCCATTCGGGGTCGAAGTAGGCAAGCCGCTCGGTGGGCAGTGGCAGATCGATGCGAATGTCGGCGATCACGAAGCGACCTTCGTAGGACGCGCCTTCCAGTTTCAGGTCCAGCAGACTGCGGATGCCGGAGCGGGCGCCGTCTGCCGCGACAAGCCAGTCCGCGTGCAGCTTGTAGGGCCCCTCAGGGGTGTCGACTTCCAGACTGGCACCGTGCGTATCTTGTTCCACCGCCGTCACGCGATTGCCCCATCGCAAATCGATCAGCGGATGCTGGCGCGCGGCGTCCACCAGGTATTCCTCCAGAAACTGCTGTTGCAGGTTGATCATGGGGAAGAAGCGGTCGTCCGGGTCGTGCGGCGCCTCCATGCGGAACACGCGCTGGCCCCGGTAAAACGAATTGCCGAACCGCCAGGGCAAGCCAGAAGCTGACACCTGATCGGCCACGCCCACCTGCTGCAGAATTTCCATCGATCGGCGCGTGAACACGATCGCCCGGCTGCCCTCGCACACCTGCCGCTCCGACTCAACCACCACACAAGGCACCCCCTGGTGCGCCAGCGCAAGCGCCGTCACCAGGCCAATCGGCCCGGCGCCCGCCACCACCACGCGGTGACTTTGCTGCCCGGCGTGCTGTGAAGGCAGCCAGGGATCGAATACTTCGTAGCGGTAATAGATCGAAGAACGGGGTTCGGCGTGGGGAAGATGCATGAAGACCTCTGCGAGGGTTTTGGGTGCAGGCGACAACCGTCGCTGCAGACACCTCAGTCTATGGGTACTGGCCGCAGATGATGTCCCCATATGGAGACATACAGGAGAGAGTCAGCCCTTCGGTTCTGGCTCCAGCAGCATCCCCATCAAGTCCCGCTGGCCTGACACGCCCAGCTTCCGGTACACCCGCTTGACGTAGGTGCGCGCGCTGGCCAGCGTGAGCCCCAGCCGCTCGGCCATCGCGGCGGTGCTCTGACCGTCCAGCAGGCTGCGCACCACATCGCAGTCGCGCGGAGTGAGCCGCGGATGACGCGCCCTCAGGCGCGCCAGCAACAGGTCACCAAGCTCCTGGTTCACACTTTGCCCGGTGTGGTGCAGCCGCACGGCGTGCACGATCAACGGGGCAAAGGCACTCACCACGTCGATCGCCGCAGCGTCAAATGGCCCGTGTTCGATGCCCCGGTACAGATTCACGGACAACCAGCGTCGCCCCTCGTACAGGGCCAGCAGTGCGAGCCGCTCGGCCACCTGCGGCCGTTCGTAGCAAATGTGCCGGTATTCGTCATGAGCAATGTCTGCCCCGGTCTGGCGGTGCATCACGATGCGGGGATGAAGCATGCCTGCCTTGCGGGCCGCAGACAGCTCCTCTCGCATGGCGGTCATGCACCCGTCCAGCTGGTAGAAGCGCGTCACATAGGCTTCAGCAATGTCGGCCAATGCCTGCGTGCGCGACCGGTCGCCCACCGCAACAATGCGCGGGGCCCGCATGCCCTCGTAGGCGAAGATGGTGCACTGGGCCAGCGGCACGTGTTCCCCCAGAAGGTTCAACAAACCCTCCGCTACCGCGTGTTGGTGCCCCATGCCCAGTTGTTGCATCAGCGCGGCTGCTTGCGTCAGGGATACCGTCAGTCCGGGTAATGGTTTTGGCTCCAGGATCCAGTGACTTTGCATGTCGAAAGTATCTATCTGAAAGCGTCGAGTTGGTGGCTGCGCAGTTGATGTCGCATGACCGCACTGTTCGGGCAACGCATTGCTCGGTGCATCTCGTTACCGGTCTTACGGTACCACCGCGAATGTAAGCCTCATGGTCATTAGCATGAACGCTTCACTTTTTGAAGGAGGCTTCATGGCACTGCATTTTGGCAAACGCGAGACCGAACAACCCAAACCCCTGAGCAGCGGCATGGCCACACCGCGCTACGGCGCCGCTTCGCCCAGCGTGCCGCAGCAGCCTGCAGCAACACCGGAACCGACGCCACCGGTCGCCACACCGGCCGCCGCAGCCACCAGCTCGAGCACCGTGCCCGAAGGCGGCAGCAAGCTCACGGTCGGCCCCAACATCAAGCTCAAAGGCGTTGAAATCACCGACTGCGACACCCTGGTGGTGGAAGGTCTGGTCGAGGCCACCATGGATTCGCGCGTGATCCAGATCGCACAACAGGGCGAGTTCAAGGGCTCTGCTGAAATCGACATCGCCGAAATCCGCGGCGTGTTCGACGGCAACCTCACCGTTCGCCAGAAGCTGGTGATCTACGCCACGGGCAAGGTCACAGGCAAGATTCGCTACGGCAAGGTCGTGATTGAAGAAGGTGGCCAACTCTCTGGCGACATCGAATGCACGGTGTCCACGGCATCCCGATCGGGCAGCAAACCTTCCATGGCTCTGGCAGCCTGAGCACCCCAGACAGCGCACCCGGCGTTGACCAACCGGGTGCCGTTGCCGCCCCTCTTCGGCCCCGGTATGCTCCGGGCATGTACGCCGAATACTTTGGACTAAAACAAGAGCCTTTTTCGATCGCTCCCGACCCGCATTACCTCTTCATGAGCGAGCGGCATCGGGAGGCTTTGGCACATCTGCTCTATGGCATTCGGGGCGGCGGCGGTTTTGTTTTGCTCAGCGGCGAAATTGGCGCCGGCAAAACCACCATCTGCCGCTGCTTCCTGGAGCAGATGCCTGAGAACTGCCGGGTGGCCTACATCTTCAACCCCAAGTTGACGGTGTCAGACCTCCTGAAGACGATCTGCCACGAATTCCAGATCCCGGTCCAGCACACGGGCATCGGCCCGGCCACGATCAAGGATCACCTTGATCCGCTCAACGAATACCTGCTCGCCAGCCACGCCAAGGGCCAGCAGAACATCCTGATCATTGACGAGGCCCAGAACCTCACACCGCACGTGCTGGAGCAGTTGCGGCTGCTGACCAATCTGGAGACCGCAGAGCGAAAGTTGCTGCAGGTGATCCTGATCGGGCAACCCGAGCTCCGGCAGATGGTGGCCAGACCCGAACTCGAGCAACTGGCCCAGCGCGTCATTGCCCGATTCCATCTGGGTGCGCTCACCGAGGCTGAGACCCGCCAGTACATTCAGCACCGCATGGGCATTGGCGGCCTGCGCGGACCCATGCCGTTTTCCACTGGTGCCCTGCAGCGCATTCACGCCATCACGCGCGGTGTGCCCCGCCGCATCAATCTGCTTTGCGACAGGTCGTTGCTGGGGGCCTACGCCAATGGTCTGCCCCGCGTGGATGAATCTGTGGTGAACAAGGCGGCGGCCGAGGTGTTCGAGACAGACGAAAACACGCCAGCGGCTGCCCCTGTGCGGGTTCAGCGATGGACCGCTGGCATCAAGAATCTGCTGCTGGGCGCCTTGGGGGGTGGCATCGCCGCCGCCACCCTGTTCTGGCTGTGGCCAGTCTCGCCAGCCCCTTCGGGCAACAGCAGCGCGCCCACATCCAGGTCTGATAGCGCTGCTTCGCCAACCCCTTCACCCGCATCCGAACCGGCAACAGCCAAGCCGGAGCCCGCTCCTGGCGCCACAGCCCCGACGCGTTCAGATGCCGGTACCACCGACCCTGCCCCAGGGCCGGTTGCAGCCCCCCCACCTTCCAGCAGCCTGCCCACAGCCGGCGCCTTGCTCTCCAGTGAAACGGCCGGACTGCGTGAACTGGGAGCCATCTGGAACAGAGCGCTAGTGGGCGCCAATCCTTGTGGCAGCGCGTTGGGTTTCGGCCTGCAGTGTTTCCGGACCAACCGCATGACCTTGCATGGCCTGAGCCAGATGGATCGCCCGGCGGTGCTCACCCTGCACCTTCCTGGACAGGACGACCGCTGGGCCTTGCTGACGGCCATCACGCTAGACTCGGCCACACTGCGCGCGGGATCTGAAACATGGCTGATTCCCCTGAGCGTGCTGGCCGATATCTGGCGAGGCGACTACACCACACTGTGGCAGCTGCCCCCGGACCATCAGGGCGAACTTCGCCGAGGAGACAGTGGCGCGGCGGGCGTCTGGCTGCGACAACAACTCGACCAATTGGCTTCCAGTCAACCCACGATTGCCTCGGCAACCAACCTGAAAAGCCGCATCGAGGCATTTCAGCGCAGCCAGGGCCTGGAAACCGACGGTCTGGCGGGTCCGATGACCTTCATGCAACTCAACCGGGTCAGCGGCGTGAATGAGCCCCGTCTCAGGTCACCGTCCACCTGAGGCACGCCCATGTCCTACATTCTTGACGCGCTCAAGCGCGCAGACACCGAAAGAGAGCGCGAGCGTGGCAACGTGCCGGGCCTGCACAGCCAGAACCTGCCCAGCGGCAGCATTCAGCGCGATCGACGGCGCCAACCGCCCAAGCTGGCGCGCGTCGTGGCCTGGGCCGGTTTGCTCGTGCTGGCAGTGGTGGCCGCGTGGGCCTTCTGGCCTGGCGCCGAACGCCAACAGGATCTGGCTTCGTCGACCGTGAGCGCGACCGAACCTGTGCAGCCCCCGGCCGCGCAAGCACCGGCAGAAGCACCGGCAGAAGCACCGGCAAAAGCACCGTCTGCACCGACCGCCGCAGCTTCCGAGCCACTGACGGCCACAGCGCCCGAACTTCCCATCCTGGCGCCACCACCTCCGCCGCCCCCACCACCACCCGCACGCGCAGAACGCCCCAGGGCTGGCGGAACGGCCGACGCCCCTGCTGCGAGCGCATCAGGTCCGGCAACCGCACCAGCCACTCCAGCGCCAGCCGCCACGGCTCCTTCGGGCGGTTCGGTGGCTGCCCCACAGCCTGCTGCCGCCGTGCGTCGCTTCGCGGAGCTTTCGCCAGAGCTTCGAGCGCAGCTTCCCCAGGTCAATGTCAGCGGCTCCACCTACTCCAGCAACCCGAAGCTGCGCACGCTGATCGCCAACGGCAAGGTGATTCAGGAGGGCGACGAGATTGCGCCAGGCCTTCAGGTGGAAACCATCGGTCAGAGAAGCGCGGTGCTCAACTTCAAGGGCACACGCTACAGCATCGGTTTCTGAGGTCATCCGATGGACCAACCGCCAAAAACGATGATCTCGGTGACCGATCTTTGTTTCAGCTGGCCCGAGCGGCCGCTGTTCGATCAACTCTCCTTTGACGTGCCCGCCGGCGTGAGCCTGGTTGTTGGCGACGACGGGGTCGGCAAAAGCACGCTGCTGGCCTTGCTTGCGGGTGCCCTCTCGCCGCACTCAGGCCGGATGCTCATCGAAGGCATTGGCCACCTCGAGCAGCCTGATGCCTACCGTCAGAACGTCTTCTGGATCGACCCTCACACCGACGTTCACAACGCCATCACGGCCAACGATTTTCTGAAGCGTCAGGACGAACAATTCCCTCACTTCGATTCCCGCCGCGTTGCATCGCTGGTTCACGGTTTTTCGCTGGAACCGCACATGGTCAAGCCGTTGTACATGCTCTCCACCGGCAGCCGCCGCAAGGTGTGGTGGGTGGCGGCATTTGCGGCCAATGCGCCTGTGGTTCTGCTGGACCAACCGTTTGCGGCGCTGGATGCACCTTCCTCACGGTTCTTGCGTGAACTGCTCGATGAAGCCGCCGAGCACACCAACAGAGCCTGGCTGCTGGCGGATCACGGCGTGCCGCAGGGGGTTCAGCCCAAGGCCGTGATCGAGCTGTGAACCGGGCTTCTGCTCACGCAGCCGTGGGCGGATTCCGCTTCACGCTGCCCCACCGCCAAAGCAAGGCGCCCGCGCACAGCCACTGCCCGACCACCAGCACACTGCCCAGCGTGTGCCAGAACCGAAGATCGCCGCCAGTGGCACGCGCACTCACGATCTTCTGAGCCACCCCGAACTCCTGCAGCAGGGCCAGCAACATGGCCAACAGCACAAAGCCCATGGAGCCGAGCACAGAAGCATCCAGAGAAACGCGAACCCCCTCCAGATCCTCTCCCCTCTCCACTGCCCCGCCTGAGCGCTGGCGCCTGAGCAGCAACAGCATCGCGAGACCGATGAAGACACTGGCCCAGCTCTGCAGCGAGAAAATCTGCGCCGCCACCGGCCCCGCCACAGAGGGCCCGAGGCGGGCAAACAGCAATGGCACTGCCAGGAAGCTCAATGCCGTGATACCCCCCCACCAGAGGGCAGCCAGGAACAAGGACAGGCGCTGCATGGAACCCGTATGGCGTTACGCGTAGCGCACCGATACGATTTCATACCGGCGGGTTCCGCCAGGCGCCTGAACCTCGGCCACATCGCCCTCTTCCTTGCCGATCAGCGCTCGGGCAATCGGGCTGCTGATGTTCACCAGCCCGTGCTTCAGATCGGCTTCGTCTTCGCCAACGATCTGGTAGGTCACCGCAGCGCCGGTACTTTCTTCTTCCAGTTCCACCGTTGCTCCAAAAACCACCCGGCCACCGGCTTCAACCGCCGCAGGGTCAATGATCTGGGCAGCAGACAGCTTGCTCTCGATTTCGGCGATACGGCCTTCAATGAAGCCTTGGCGATCCTTGGCGGCGTCGTACTCGGCGTTCTCGCTCAGGTCGCCCTGTGCTCTGGCTTCGGCAATCGCATTGATCACCCACGGACGATCGACGGTCTTGAGACGGTGAAGCTCTTCCTTGAGCTTTTCAGCGCCGCGCTTGGTGATGGGAAGGGTGGACATGTGTTCGGGCCTCCAAAAGCAAACCGCCGGGCGTTGCCGCTCGGCGGTGATGTAGAAAACACATTATGCCGCGAAAGATTCTGGTGCCCAATTCGGGCAAATACGCGTTGAAAGCTGCGGCTTCATTGACCGCTCCTGCGGCAGAACGGCGTTGCGCCAGGACCCTGACCCGAACCCCAAAAACGCACCACTCAGAGGCTGGGAGTTTTTCGGTCGTGTCCGAGCAACGCGCCAAAACGTGCCCAATCAAGGCGCAAAGCACAGCCATAGCTCGGGCTATGGCGCGCATTTGCAACGCCGAGTGGGTGCGTTTGGGCGTGGTGAGCGGGCATGAATGAAAGACTCTCAGCCTCTTAGAGCTGCGCGTGCATCTCCTGGACAGAGATCACGTCCAGTTTGTCCAGGTACTGCATGCCCTCGACCGCCGCCTCCGCACCTGCAATGGTGGTGAATGTGGTCACGCGAGCCAGCAAGGCCGATGTGCGAATGGCGCGTGAATCTGTGATGGCGTTGCGCCGCTCTTCCACCGTGTTGATGACCAGCACGATCTCGCCGTTCTTGATCATGTCCACGATGTGCGGGCGGCCTTCGGTCACCTTGTTGACCGTCTGCACCGCAACACCGGCTTCGGCAATGGCTGCGGCGGTCCCACGTGTGGCCACCAGCTCAAAACCCATGCCGACCAGTTGGCGAGCCACTTCCACCGCGCGCGGTTTGTCCCCGTTCTTGACGGTGAGAAACACCTTGCCTGAGGTCGGCAGCCTGGTGCCCGCACCCATCTGGCTCTTGACGAACGCCTCGCCGAAGGTCTTGCCCACACCCATCACTTCACCCGTTGACTTCATCTCCGGGCCAAGAATGGTGTCCACCCCCGGGAACTTGACGAACGGGAACACGGCTTCCTTGACGCTGAAGTAAGGCGGCGTCACCTCTTCGCCAATGCCCTGGGCGTCCAGCGACTGCCCGGCCATGCAGCGCGCGGCCACCTTGGCCAGCTGGATGCCGGTCGCCTTGGAAACGAAGGGTACCGTGCGTGAGGCGCGCGGGTTCACTTCGAGCACGAAGATCACATCCTTCTTCACGCCGTTTTCTTCCACTTCCTGAATGGCGAACTGCACGTTCATCAGACCGATCACGTTCAGGCCTTCGGCCATGGCTGCCGTCTGGCGCTTGAGCTCGTCCACCGTTGCCTTGCTCAGGTAGTACGGCGGCAACGAACAAGCGGAGTCGCCACTGTGCACGCCGGCCTGTTCGATGTGTTCCATCACGCCGCCAATGAAGACGCGGCCGGTGTGGTCGCGGACCGCATCCACATCGCATTCGATGGCGTCATTCAGGAAGCGGTCGAGCAGCACCGGTGAATCGTGGCTCACCTTCACGGCTTCGCGCATGTAGCGCTCAAGATCGCGCTGCTCGTGCACGATTTCCATGGCGCGGCCACCCAGCACGTAGCTCGGGCGCACCACCAGCGGGTAGCCCAGCGCGGCTGCCTTCTCAAGCGCTTCCGGCTCGGCACGGGCGGTGGCGTTGGGCGGCTGGCGCAGGCCCAGGGTGTGCAGCAGTTGTTGGAAGCGTTCGCGGTCTTCGGCCGCATCGATCATGTCGGGGCTGGTGCCGATGATGGGCACGCCTGCCGCTTCCAGGCCAAGCGCCAGCTTCAAGGGTGTCTGGCCGCCGTACTGCACGATCACACCCAGCGGCTTTTCCTTGTCCACGATCTCGAGCACGTCTTCCAGTGTGAGGGGCTCGAAGTAGAGGCGATCGCTGGTGTCGTAATCGGTCGACACGGTCTCCGGGTTGCAGTTGACCATGATGGTTTCATAACCATCCTCGCGCATGGCGAGCGCGGCGTGAACACAGCAGTAGTCGAACTCGATGCCCTGCCCAATGCGGTTGGGGCCACCACCCAGCACCATGATCTTTTTCTTGTTCGTCGGCTCCGCTTCGCACTCACCGTCGCCGTGACCTTCATAGGTCGAATACAGGTAGGCGGTGTCGGTCGCGAACTCGGCCGCGCAGGTGTCCACGCGTTTGTAGACCGGGCGGATGTTTTCGGCAATGCGGCGCTCGCGCACGGCCTGGTCGTTTGTCTTGAGCAGCTTGGCCAGACGGCGGTCCGAGAAACCCTTCTTCTTCAGGCCGCGCAAGGTGTCGGCGTCGATCGCTTCCAGGCTGGTCTTCTCCAGGGCGAGTTCGATCTTCACGATCTCTTCGATCTGCACCAGGAACCAGGGATCAATCTTGGTGAAATGATGGACCTCGTCCAGCGTCCAGCCGGCGGCGAACGCGTCGCCCACGTACCAGATGCGGTCTGGCCCAGGCTCGCCGAGTTCGCGCTCCAGCGTCTCGCGGTCCTGGGTCTTTTCATTCATGCCGTCCACGCCCACTTCCAGGCCGCGCAGGGCTTTCTGAAACGATTCCTGGAAGGTGCGGCCCATGGCCATGACTTCGCCCACACTCTTCATCTGTGTGGTCAGGCGGCTGTCTGCGGTGGGGAATTTTTCGAAGGCGAAGCGCGGGATCTTGGTGACCACGTAGTCGATGCTGGGTTCGAAACTCGCCGGGGTAGCGCCGCCGGTGATCTCGTTGCGCAGTTCGTCCAGGGTGTACCCAATGGCCAGTTTGGCCGCGACCTTGGCAATGGGAAAGCCTGTGGCTTTGGAAGCCAGTGCGGACGAACGCGACACGCGGGGATTCATCTCGATCACCACCATGCGCCCGTCTTTCGGGTTGATGGAGAACTGCACGTTGGAGCCACCGGTGTCCACGCCGATCTCGCGCAGCACAGCCAGGCTGGCGTTGCGCAGGATCTGGTATTCCTTGTCGGTGAGGGTCTGAGCAGGCGCCACGGTGATGGAATCGCCGGTGTGCACACCCATGGGGTCGAGGTTTTCAATCGAGCAGACGATGATGCAGTTGTCCGCCTTGTCGCGCACAACCTCCATCTCATACTCTTTCCAGCCGAGCAGCGATTCTTCAATCAGCAGCTCGGTGGTGGGCGAAGCTTCCAGCCCGCGCTTGCAGATGATCTCGAACTCTTCGGGGTTGTAGGCGATGCCGCCACCGGTGCCACCCAGCGTGAAACTGGGGCGGATCACCACGGGAAAGCCCACGGTCTTCTGCACGGCCCAGGCCTCGTCGAGGCTGTGGGCAATGCCCGAACGCGCCGAACCCAGACCGATTTTGGTCATGGCGTCCTTGAACTTCAGGCGATCTTCCGCCTTGTCGATCGCTTCGGGCGTGGCGCCGATCAGCTCCACGTCGTACTTGGCCAGCACGCCGTTGCGCCAGAGGTCGAGCGCGCAGTTCAGTGCAGTCTGACCGCCCATGGTGGGCAGGATGGCAAAGCCCCCTTGTGCCAACGCACGCTCTTTCGCGATGATCTTCTCCACCGTCTGCCAGGTGATGGGCTCGATGTAGGTGACGTCTGCCGTGGCCGGGTCCGTCATGATCGTGGCGGGGTTGCTGTTGATCAGAATGACTTTGTAGCCCTCTTCCCGCAGCGCCTTGCAGGCCTGCACACCGGAGTAGTCGAACTCGCAGGCCTGGCCAATGATGATCGGGCCAGCGCCGATGATGAGGACGGTCTGGATGTCTGTTCTTTTGGGCATGGATTCGCTTGATTCTTTGCGGGCAGACCGATCAGGCCTGCCGCTGGGTTTCCAGTTTGTTCAACAGGGCCTGCACACGCTCGGCCGGTACGTTTTTCTGCATCAGCTGCAACAGGCCGTCGCCTTCAACCATGGGCCGCAGGACTTCAACTTCCGCGGGGTAGAACAACGCGTCCCAGGCCGCCATTTCGGCGTTGAAGGTTTCGTCGTCCCAGGTCTTGCCTTTGGCCACCAGGGTCACCAGCGGCATGGCCTTGTTCTCAAGGAACGCCTTGCGGTAGGGCTTCTGCGCCCAGCGCTGCGCGAACCATTCGCGGTGCTGTGGCTCCAGCGACAACATGCGCTTGGAGATGGCCTTCTCGACGGCAAAAACCGGGAAACTGAAGAGCTTCATGGGGTGACCTCCTTAGGCATCAGGCCGGCACCCGATCTTGCATGAGTGTGATGAACCGGTCGAACAGGTAGCCGATGTCGTGCGGGCCCGGGGATGCTTCAGGGTGGCCCTGGAAGCAGAAGGCTGGCTTGTCTGTGCGGGCCAGGCCCTGCAGCGTACCGTCAAACAGGCTCACATGGGTGGCGCGCAAACTCGCTGGCAGCGACTTCTCGTCAACCGCAAAACCGTGGTTCTGGCTGGTGATGGACACGCGACCACTGTCGAGATCCTTCACCGGGTGGTTCGCGCCGTGGTGGCCAAACTTCATCTTGTAGCTTTTGGCACCACTGGCGATGGCCATGATCTGGTGTCCCAGGCAGATACCAAAGGTGGGCACACCGCTCTCGATGATTTCCCGGGTCGCCTCGATGGCGTAGTCGCAAGGCTCCGGGTCTCCGGGCCCGTTGGACAGGAACACGCCATTGGGCTTGAGCTTGAACACGTCAGCGGCCGGCGTCTGGGCCGGCACCACGGTGATCTTGCAACCGCGCGCGCTCAGCATGCGCAAAATGTTGTGTTTGACGCCGAAGTCGTAGGCCACCACGTGAAAGCGCGGCGCAATCTGCTCACCGTACCCGAAGCCCAGCTGCCATTCGGTCTGGGACCAGTTGTAGGGGGCATCCACCGAAACCACCTTGGCAAGGTCCTGCCCGCTCATGTTGGGCGCCGCTTTCGCTGCTGCAATGGCCTGTGAACGGTGCGTGTCGGTCACCGATTCGCCCAAGGCCAGCGCCAGGATGCAACCATTGGTGGCGCCATGGGTGCGCAGATGGCGGGTCAGCGCACGGGTGTCAAGATCAGCGATGGCCACTGTGCCCTCGCGCTGCAGGTATTGGGACAGGGATTCCTGGCTGCGAAAATTCGATGCCAACAGGGGCAGGTCCTTGATGATCAGTCCGGCGGCATGAATGCGGCTGGCCTCCACGTCTTCCTTGTTCACGCCGGTGTTGCCGATGTGAGGATAGGTGAGCGTGACGATCTGCTGGCAGTAGCTCGGATCGGTGAGGATCTCCTGGTAACCGGTCATGGAGGTGTTGAACACCACCTCGCCAGTGGTCTGGCCGGTTGCGCCAATGGAGATGCCTGTAAAGACCGTGCCGTCGGCTAGCGCGAGTAGGGCTTTCGGGTGGACGGGAAGCACGGGGTTCTCCAGAAGTGATGGACACACCCACGCCCGCCATGGGGCACAACCGGGGAGGAATCGCGTCCGAAATCGCCGAGACGGGCCAGCCGGAACGACGAAAAAGACACTGAACCTGGACAGGAAGCCGGGCGGGCGCAGCGGGTGGCGCCGATTGCGGGTAAACCCCGGAATTATAGCCCGCAGTTCATGCCCACGAGGCCGCGCCAGAGCAAATTCAACCCCCTCTGCGGAGCCTCCAAGCCAGAGATAACTGAGCGGCAGGTCACACCGCCCGCATTCAGTTCGTTGACTCCCCAGGCGCGCCCACGGCGCTGGCGTACAGGCAGATGGCGGCAGCTGCGGCGGCGTTGAGCGACTCTTCTCCGCCGGGCTGCGGGATGCACACCGACAGGCTCGCCTGCCCTGCCAATGCCTCACCCACACCCTGCCCTTCGTGCCCCATCACCCAGGCACATGGGTAAGGCAGTTCTGCCTGAGGCAGCAGGACGCCCTGATGGGAACTGGTCACCACCAGAGGCACCTGCAAGGCGGACAGGTCTTCCACCGACAAGCCCTCAATCAGCCGCAAGCCAAAATGCGCGCCCATACCCGCGCGAACCACCTTGGGCGACCACAATGCCGCAGTCCCCTTGATGGCGAGCACCTGTTTGAATCCGAATGCAGCCGCACTGCGAAGAATGGAGCCCACATTGCCGGCATCCTGCAGGCGGTCAAGCACCACCGTCGCTTGCCCTGGATGAAGCACGGGCGCAGAAGGCAGATCCCAGACAAACCCCACCTCGGCCGGCGACTCCAGTCCGCTGATGCTTTTCATCAACGCCGATGAAAGCACATGACTTTTTGAAGCCGCATGGCGAAGGTCTGACGCCACCCGATGCCAGCCGTCCTCCGTGAACAGAGCCAGCGCGGGTTTGTGATCGCGGGCAAGGAGAGCGCGGCAGAGGTGGTCACCCTCCAGCCACACCTGGCCTTGTTTGCGGTACGCGGTAGTGTCCTGCGCAAGCACGCGCAAGCGCTTGAGCAGCGGATTGTCGCGGGAAGAGATGGTGGTCAGGGCGTTCATGGCTTGGCTTGTGTGATGGCCAGCACGCGCGCGACCGGTGCGAAGGATCGCCGATGCTCGGGCAAGGCGCCCAGTGTTTGCAGCGCCTGCAGGTGAACCACCGTTCCGTAGCCTTTGTGGCGATCGAAGCCGTAAGCCGGGTGTTGCAGGTGGAGCTCATCCAGCAAGCGGTCCCGCGTGACTTTGGCAAGGATCGATGCCGCCGAAATGGCTGGTATCAGCGCATCGCCTGACACGATGGCTTCGGCCAGCACGTCCAGCGTCGGCAAGCGGTTGCCGTCGACCAGCACCTTGTTGGGTTTGAGGCGCAGCCCATGCACCGCGCGTTGCATTGCAAGCATCGTCGCCTGCAGGATGTTGAGCCGATCGATCTCCTCCACCGAAGCCAGGGCAATGCTGCAGCACAGCGCCTTCGCGCGGATCTCGTCGAAGAGTCTTTCGCGCCGCTTCGCGGTGAGCTGCTTGGAGTCGGTCAGGCCCTTGATGGGCTTGAGCTCGTCCAGGATCACGGCCGCAGCCACCACCGGGCCGGCCAGCGGGCCGCGGCCGGCCTCGTCCACTCCGGCCACCAGGCCGGGCACGTCCCATACCAGGGTGGCCTGTTCAGCCTTGGAGAACTTTTTCGATCGCATCGGTGGCGAGTTGAGCGGTGTCTCGTCGCAAGGTCTCGTGCAAGGCAGAGAATCGCGCTTGCAACGCGGTGACCTTGTCGGGCGCATCCAGCCAGTCCAGTGTGGCGCGGGCCAGCGCTTCGGGCGTGGCAGCGTCCTGCAGCAACTCAGGCACGATGAATTCGCCGCACAGAATGTTCGGCAACCCCACCCAGGGCTGAAGCTGTTTGCGGCGCATGATGTGCCAGGACAACCGGTTCATGTTGTAGGCAATGACCATCGGCCGCTTGAACAGGGCGGCTTCCAGCGTGGCGGTGCCGCTGGCGATCAACGTGACATCACAGGCGGCCAGCACGGTGTGCGACTGACCATCAACAACAATCAGCGCGTCGCCCAGGCCGCTGGCCGACGCCAGCCGTGCAATGCGTTCGCGAAGCGCGGGTACCGCAGGCACCACGAAGCGTAGCCCCGGCCGGGCTTCGAGCATCCTGGCGGCGGCCGCAAAAAACCGTTCGGCCAGGTAGTGCACCTCTGAAGCCCGGCTGCCCGGGAGAATCGCCACCACGAGGTCTTCGTCGCGCAGGCCCAACTTGCGCCGTGCGGCTGCGCGATCGGGCTCCATGGGGATCACATGTGCAATCGGATGGCCCACATAGGTGGACGCGATGCCGTGTTCGGCCAACAGCGCTGGCTCAAACGGAAAAATGCACAGCACATGGTCGGCCCCACGGCGCACCTTCTCCACCTTCTCCGGCCGCCACGCCCAGAATGAGGGGCAGACGAAATGCACGGTGCGCACACCCGCGGCCCTGAGGTCGGCTTCCAGGCCGAAATTGAAATCGGGCGCGTCCACGCCGATGAACAGCGCGGGCGGTTGCGCCAGAAGACACTCACGCAAGCGCTTACGGATGCGCAGAATGCCCAGCAATTTGGGCAACACCTCCAGATAGCCCCGAACGGCCAGCCGATCGCTGGGCCACCAGGCATCGAACCCCTGTTCGACCATGCGCGGCCCGCCAATACCTGCGGCTTTCAGATCGGGCCAGCGCTGGCGCATGGCCTGCAACAACAGGCCAGCAAGCAGATCACCTGACATTTCGCCAGCCACCATCGCAATCCGGCGTTGCCCTTCCATGGATGGGAGCGGCAAACAGTCAGCGGGCGATGCCGCGTGTCGATGAGGCCAGGAAGCGGCTCATCATGTCCACATCGGCGGCGGCTTCGGGTACGTCGCTCGCCAGGGCTTCGATGCCGCTGCGCGACTGCTCAAGGGTGAGGCCCTGGCGGTAAAGCAACTTGTGCATCTGCTTGACGGCGGCGATACGCCCGGACGTGAAGCCGCGTCGGCGCAGCCCCACGATATTGAAGCCTCGCACCGCGAGAGGATTGCCATCCACCAGCATGAAGGGTGGCACATCCTGAGAGACTGCACTGGCAAATCCGATCATGGCGTGTGCCCCCACCGATACAAACTGGTGGATGCCCGTCAATCCCCCCACAGTGACCCAGTCGGCCAGATGCACGTGGCCCGCCAACGTGGTGTTGTTCGCCAGTGTGGTGTGGTTGTCGATCAGGCAGTCATGCGCGATATGGGTGTACGCCATGATCCAGTTGTCATTGCCGACCCGCGTCACACCTCCCGCGCCAGGAACACCGAGATTGAACGTGCAGAATTCACGAATGGTGTTGCGGTCACCAATGAGAAGCTCGGTGGGCTCGCCCGCGTATTTCTTGTCTTGCGGCACTGCACCCAGCGAATTGAACTGGAAAATCCGGTTGTTCTGCCCGATCGTGGTGCGGCCTTCGATCACACAATGCGCACCGACGGACGTACCCGCACCAATCTTCACATGGGGACCAATCACCGTGTAGGGGCCCACGGTGACTGAAGGGTCGATTTCTGCGGAAGGATCCACCAGAGCGGTGGGATGAATCTGGGTCACAAGACGCACTCCAGCAATGCGCTCAGGAAACAGTGCGCATGGTGCACATCAACTCTGCCTCGCACACCACTTCGCCATCGACACGGATGGCGCCTTTGAACTTGTAGATGCCTGATCGCATGCGATCGAGTTCGACTTCCATGACCAGTTGATCGCCCGGCTCGACCGGTCGTTTGAACCGCGCCGCATCAATGCCGGCAAAGTAGTACACGGTGTTGTCGTCCATGGTCACACCCGCCGTATCGAAAGCCAGCAGGGCAGCGGCCTGCGCCATTGCCTCCAGCATCAGCACACCCGGCATGACAGGGCGATTCGGAAAATGACCACCAAAGAAGGGCTCGTTGATGGTGACGTTCTTGATCGCCTTGATGCGTTTGCCCTTTTCAATCTCGAGCACCCGATCCACCAGCAGGAAGGGGTAACGGTGCGGCAGTTGCTTGCGGATCTCGTGAATGTCCATCATGATTTTTGGGTCTGTTCTGATGCTTGTGCGATCGCCTGCTCGACGGCCTTGAGCCGTTCTCGCAAGCGGTTGAGCTGTTTCAGGGAAGCGGCGTTCTTTTCCCAGCTGGCATTGTCGTCGATGGGAAACATGCCGGTGTAGTGACCTGGCTTGCTGATCGATCTTGTCACCACCGACGCGGCCGAAACATTGACGCCATCCGCCAGCGTGAGATGACCGAGCACCACAGCGCCACCGCCGACGGTGCAATGCGCTCCAATGATGGCACTGCCCGCCACACCCACGCAACCTGCCATCGCCGAATGTGCACCCACGCGCACGTTGTGACCAATCTGGATCAGGTTGTCCAGCTTCACGCCATCTTCAATCACGGTGTCCTCAAGAGCGCCGCGATCAATACAGGTGTTGGCGCCAATTTCGACATCGTCACCAATACGGACGGCGCCCAACTGTTCGATCTTGACCCATGTCCCTTGATGGGGAGCAAAGCCGAATCCATCGGCCCCGATAACGGCTCCTGAGTGAATCACACCGCGGGCACCAACGACACAGCGTTCACCCAGCACCACGCGAGGATGCAGCCAAGTGCCCTCACCCACATGGGCACCGGCACCTACCACGGCGTGAGCCCCGATCCTTGCACCTTTGGCAATGCGGACCCCTGCCCCTATCACGGCAAAGGGCCCCACATCGACGCCTTCTTCGATGACGGCATCGGGGTGAATGCTCGCAAGTGGATCGACGCGTGCGGCAGGGCGATGCTCGTGCGCACGCCGCCACCATTGGGTCAGTCGCGCGAAGTAGAGATAGGGATCGTCTGTGACCACACAGGGTCCCCTGGCAACCGCCTGCATCTGCAGCGCGGGCGGCACAATGACAGCCGCCGCCAGTGTTGAAGCCAACTGGTTGGCGAACCTGGCATGAGAAACAAAGGTCAGGTCACCTGCGGCGGCTGACGTCACCGGTGCGAGCCGATGGATTTCGATTTCAGCAGGCCCGATCAGTGTGCCCCCGAGGGCATCCACGATGTCACCCAGGGACTTCGTCACGCCCACTCTCCGCGCGCTACTTGGCGTTGTTCAAGCTGCTCAGCACCTTGTCGGTGATGTCGTGCTTGGGATTGATGTACACGGCCTCCTGGATCACCAGATCGTACTTCTCGGCCTCTGCAATCTGCTTGATCACCCGGTTCGCGCGCTCAAGCACGGTTTGAAGCTCTTCGTTCTTGCGAAGGTTCAGGTCTTCCTGAAATTCACGCTGCTTGCGCTGGAATTCCTGGTCCTGGGTGATCAGCTGACGCTGCCGAATCACCCGCTGACTCTCTGCAAGCGTAGGCGCCTCGCGCTCAAATTTTTCCGAAGCAGATTTGAGTTGTGTCGCAAGATTCTGGACTTCTTTCTCCCGGCGCAAAAACTCCTGCTCAAGCTTGGCTTGTGCGGCCTTGGCCAGCGAGGCTTCACGAAAAATCCGGTCGGTATTCACAAAGCCGATGCGAAAGTCCTGTGCCAGCGCGGACATCGCCATCACGCTGGCAATGACCGCGAGGCCACCCGCGCGAATCACTGAAAAAAGGGAGGCATTCATTAAAAGGAGGTTCCGATCTGAAACTGGAATTTCTGGATTCTATCCCCTGCAAACTTGCGGATCGGGGTGGCGTAGGCAAAGCGCAAGGGGCCGATGGGAGAGACCCAGCTCAAGCCGACGCCAGCTGACGCACGCATATCAGAGAAGGTCACCTTTTCGTTTTCCCCATAGACGTTTCCGACGTCCACAAATGCAAACATGCGCAAAGTGCGGTCGTTGCCGGCACCAGGAAACGGTGCAATGAATTCGGTATTGAGCACAAAGTTCTTGGCACCACCCACGTTGACCGTCTCGCCCGTCGTGGAGCCAATCACCTCGGAGCGTGGGCCCAGGGTGCCCTGGTCAAAACCGCGCACCGACCCAAGGCCGCCACCATAGAAGTTTTTCAGGACGGGGAAGTCACCGTTGATCCCTCGACCCACGCCGATTTCACCGTTGAAGGCCAGGGTGTATTTCCGGCTCAAGGGAATGTATTGCTGAATCTGATAGTTGAGCTTGACATACCGCTTGTCGCTGCTGAGGCCAAGTTCGGTGTTGAAGCGCTGCAACCTGCCCTCATTGGGTACCAGGGCACTGTCGCGTCCATCGCGGGTCCATCCGATCGTGGCCGGGAAGTAAGTCCCATCCTGATCGCGGTAGGCCACAGGCAGCTGATTGCCTTCGTCAATGCGGATGCGTTCCGCTCCGAGGCCAAAAAACACCGTGTCCCGCTCCGTGAACGGCACACCGAATCGCACACCCACGCCCGGTGTCACGATACGGTAGTCACCGCCTTGTTCGGTGTAGGGCCGGGTGGTCTTGTAGTAGACGTCAAAGGTGCGCGAAATGCCCTCTGGCGTGAAGTACGGATCGGTGGTGGTCAGCACGAACTGTCGGTTGAACTTGCTCGTGTTGACGTTGAGCCCCAGGTAGTTGCCTGAGCCGAACACGTTTTCCTGCTGAATGCCGGCAAGGAACGAGAGCTTGTCTGCCTGAGAATAGCCAGCACCGATGGAGAGATTGCCCGTGGGCTTTTCTGCCACCGTCACAACCAGGTCCACTTGATCCGGCGTGCCAGGAACGGGCTGGGAGTCGATGCCCACCTCGGTAAAGAACCCCAGACGATCCACCCGGTCGCGCGACAGCCGAATGCGGTCGCTGTCATACCAGGCTGACTCCAGCTGTCGGAATTCGCGGCGGATCACTTCGTCCCGGCTGCTGTTGTTGCCTTCGACGTTGATCCGACGCACATACACACGACGCTGTGGCTGCGCTCGCAGCACGAATGACACCTGGTTGTTCACCCGGTCAATCTCCGGGACCGCGTCGACCTGTGCAAACGCATACCCAAATGCGCCGAAATAATCGGTGAAGGCCTTGACGGTATCGGCCACTTCTTCCGCGTTGTAGGCTTCCCCGGCCTGCAAGGTGACCAGTCGCTTGAACTCTTCTTCCTTGTCCAGGTCCTCGCCTTCCAGCGCCACCGACGACACGACAAAGCGATTGCCTTCCGTGATGTTGATGGTGATGGACATGCCGTCTTTTTCAGGGTCGATGGCCACCTGCGTGGAATCGATGCGGAACTCCAGGTAACCACGCGTCAGGTAGTAAGAGCGCAGCTTTTCCAGGTCGGCATTGAGCTTCTCGCGAGAGTAGCGGTCGGATTTGGTGTACCAGCTGAGCCAGCCACCCGTATCCAGGTCGAACAGATCCCGCAGGGTGGATTCCGGGAAGGCCTGGCTGCCGACAACGCGGATGTCCCGGATCTTGGCCACGTCGCCCTCGACCACGCTGAAATTGAGATTGACCTGATTGCGCTCGCCTGGCGTCACGGTGGTGGTGACCTCTGCCGCGTACATGCTCCTGTTGATGTACTGGCGCTTGAGCTCCTGCTCTGCGCGGTCAGCCAGCGCCTTGTCGAACGGACGTCCCTCAGTCAGACCAATGTCGCGCAGGGCCTTCTTCAGAACTTCGGCATCAAATTCCTTGATGCCGGAAAAGCTCACATCGGCAACGGATGGGCGCTCTTCGACGATCACCACAAGGACGTCGCCATTGATCTGGAGACGGACGTCGCTGAACAGCCCAAGGCCGAACAGCGACCGAATGGCGGTCGAACCCTTGTCGTCGTTGTACTGATCACCGATGCGGAAGGGGAGCGATGCGAACACGGTTCCCGGTTCCACCCGCTGCAGGCCTTCGACACGAATGTCCCGCAGAGTGAATGGGTCTACGGCCCAGGCCGGGAGGGCAGACAGCAGGGATACGGCCAGCGCAGAAAGCGACAGGCTGCGCCAACCATTTTTGATTTTTTTCATGGAAAGGGTATGTTCAGCCCGTCAAACGGGCCACATCATTGAACAAGGCTACGGACATGAGTGCCATCAACACAACAACACCACCGCGCTGCAGGCGCTCCATCCAGACATCAGATACGCTGCGCCCGGTCACACCCTCCCAAAGATAATACATCAGGTGTCCACCGTCCAAGACAGGCAATGGCAACAAGTTGAGCACGCCAAGACTCACGCTGATCAGCGCCAGAAACAGCAGATAGGAGGTGAGTCCAAGGCTGGCCGACTTGCCTGCGTAGTCGGCTATGGTGAGCGGCCCGCTCAGGTTCTTGACCGAAGCCTCTCCAATGAGCATGCGCCCCATCATCTTGAGGGTGAGCCAGGAAACTTCCCAGGTCCGGACCACACCTTGCACAAGGCCGTCCACAGGACCGTACCTCACAATCATGAATTCAGGCGCGGCGCCTATGTAGGCCCCGATTCGGCCCACCGGAATGCCGTCGACCAGCTCCGTCGCAGGTGACACCTGGAGCGTGACGGCTTGCCCAGCCCGCTCTATTTGCCATGCTTGAGCCACCTTCTGACCGTCGGGCCCCACGGATTTCTTGATCAAGGATCGCAATTGCTGCCCGTCGGCGACAGGAACACCGTCCACGGCACGCACCTTGTCACCAGCCAGAAGCCTTGCTTCGGCGGCGGCACCTCCTTCAACGACCCCACCCACCACAGGCGCGCTCCAAGGTGCGGTGATACCCATGCGTTCAAACAGCTTCGCATCCACCTCTCGCACGTCCAGTTGGCTCAGAGGCAACAGGACCGCACGGGTGGGCGCACCCTCTCCTTTGCCGACCCATAGGGTCATGTCGTCGCCAGACAATGCGGCTTGTGTCAATCGCCAGCGCAAGTCGCCAAAGGACCCCATCTCCATGGGCTCAGCTTCGCCAACAGCGGAACTGGCCACCCAATCCCCGCTCGCGATCCCGGCCTGCTGGGCCAGCGAGCCTGCGACCGGGCTGGCAAGAATCGGCTTGGGCTCCTCTACCCCACTCCAGTTCACCACCGCATACAAGACAGCGGCCAAAAGCAGGTTCGCAACAGGCCCCGCCGCCACGATCGCGGCGCGCGACCGCAATGGCTGGGTGTTGAACGCCAGGTGCCGCTCAGCCGCATCGACTGGGCCCTCCCGCTCGTCCAGCATCCGGACATAGCCACCCAAAGGCAATGCGCACAACACAAATTCAGTTGGACTTCCTTTGCGCTGCCAGCGAAACAAGGGTTTGCCGAAGCCCACAGAAAAGCGGAGCACCTTCACACCACAGGCCACGGCGACCCGGTAGTGGCCGTACTCATGGATGGCGATCAGGATGCCAAGCGCTACGACAAACGCGATCAGGGTAAGCATGGCAGGATTTCCTAGGTGCTGTGAGGCGTGGAAAGATGGAACTGGCAGGCTGTTGCAGCGTTCAGCTTTGCACGCGCTGAATTTCCGCTTCAGCCATCGAACGTGCTTCCGCGTCGATGGCCATGAGGTCTGCAAGATTTGCAGGCTTGGAGGGTTGTAAAGCGGTCAAAGTTGCATGATTGACCGCATGTATCTGATCGAACCGCAGCCGACGATCCAGAAACGCCGCCACTGCGATCTCGTTCGCAGCGTTCAGGACGGCCGTGGTGCCTTCCGGAGCCCTGAGCGCATCCCAGGAAAGGAACAAGCCCGGGTACCGTACGCGATCAGGCTCCAGGAAAGTGAGCGACGCAAGGGCCGAAAAATCGAGCGGCTGCGCGCCGCTGTCCATCCGCTCCGGCCACGAAAGACCATAAGCAATGGGCACACGCATGTCTGGCGTGCCCAACTGCGCCAGCACAGAGGTGTCCTTGAACTGCACCATCGAGTGGATGATCTGCTGAGGATGAATCAACACTTTGATTTTCTCTGGTGGCAGATCAAAAAGCCACCTGGCTTCGATCACTTCCAGCGCCTTGTTCATCATGGTCGCTGAATCCACGGATATTTTCCGCCCCATGACGAAGTTCGGATGGGCACACGCCTGTTCGGGCGTCATGGCCGCCAGCGCTTCCAGGGGCGTTTGCCTGAACGGTCCACCAGAGGAGGTCAGCAAAATGTGATCCAGTCGCTGCGGCCAACTGGTGGGATGCTCAGGCAGGCATTGAAAAATGGCCGAATGCTCGCTGTCGATGGGCAGCAGCGTTGCACCGCCTTGCCTGACGGCTTCCATGAACAGGCCACCCCCGACCACCAGGGCCTCCTTGTTGGCAAGAAGGAGTTTTTTTCCTGCAGCGGCTGCAGCAAGGCTGGGCGCAAGCCCCGCGGCGCCAACGATGGAAGCCATGACGATGTCCACGTCGGGATCTTCACTGACTTCGCACAGGGCCCGCTCGCCGGAAAGCACTTCGACAGCCAACCCCAGTTGACGAACCCTGTGCCTCAACTCGACCGCATGCGGTTCACTGACCATGACCGCATAACGTGGCCGGAATTGCTCACATTGCTTGAGCAGCAGTTCGACCTGGGTTGCGGCGGTCAGTGCATGAATGGCGAATCGGCCGGGATGGCGGGCAATCACATCCAGGGTGTTGACGCCAATGGAGCCGGTTGAGCCAAGGATCGTGACGGTTTGGTGCATGTTCATGCAAATTTCACAGCGAGACCAGCATCATGGCCAAGGGCAGCACAGGCAACAGTGCGTCCACCCGATCGAGAACTCCGCCATGACCGGGGAGCAATTGACTTGAATCCTTCACGCCTGCGCTGCGCTTGACCAGCGATTCCAGCAAATCCCCGACCACACTCATGGCCACGAGGAAGAAAAGCGAAACAGCCGCCCACAAAGGTCCCATCTGCCAGAGACGACCATACAGGCTGGACTGATCGCCAAGCCCCCTGGCATCGGCCCAGAGCCAGCACGCGGCAAGCAGACAAACCCCAATCAGACCGCTGATGGCACCTTCCCAGCTCTTGGCAGGACTCACCGACGGCGCCAGCTTCCGGCGCCCAAAGGCTTTGCCCCCAAAATAAGCGGCCACATCAGCCATCCAGACCAGCATCAAAACCGACAGCAGAAATGCCATGCCCAGTTGCCGCGCCTGCACCAGGGCCAGCCAGGCACAGCAGATCAGGAACAGCCCAACCCAGAGCCTGGGCAGGAAAGGCCAGTTCGACCACCCTGCCACGCCTCGGGAGAGCATGCCGAAAGCGAGCGCCACCCACAGCAGCCCGACCACGATCCAGCCGATTCGCCAGGACCGGTCCAGTCCACCCCAAAACCAGAAAAGTGCCATTGCCAGGCCCAGGAGCAGGCCCAGAGACAGGGATACACCGGGCCGACATCCATTGAGACGGGCCCACTCCCAGGCACCGGTCATGACCAGCAACAGGCTCAAGGCCGTAAAGGGTCTTGTATCAGAATAGAAAAGTGCCGGCAGCAGGACGGCCAGCAACAAGAGCGCCGTGATGATGCGCTGTTTAAGCATGGCAGCGGCCTGTCGGGACAGGCGCTGCCTCTTCCGAGGCACATTGCTCGGCCGTCCGTCCGAAACGCCGCTGGCGACCTGCATAGTCAGTCAGGGCCCGGTCCAGCTCGGCGGCATCAAAATCTGGCCAAAGGCACTCGGTGAAATAGAGTTCGGTGTAAGCCGCCTGCCAGAGCAGGAAGTTGCTGATACGTTGTTCGCCGCCTGTGCGAATCATCAGATCCGGGTCACTCACGTGCGCCATGGACATGGCCTGAGACAGGCTGGCTTCGGTGATCTCGACACCTTCCGATGCCAAGCGCTGCGCGGCCTGCGCCACATCCCAGCGCCCGCCGTAGTTGAAACACACGTTGAGGACCAGTTGGTCATTGTGTTGTGTCGCGCGTTCGGCACGCTCCAGCCCCTGCACCACTTTGTCGGAAAGCCCTTTCCGGTTCCCGGGAAAGTGCAGCCGAACACCGTTGGCTTCCAGCTTGGGGACTTCCCGCGCAAGCGCCATCACCAACAACTCCATGAGACCGGAAACCTCGTCGGCCGGCCGGCTCCAGTTCTCCGAGGAAAAAGCAAAGACAGTCAGTACCCGTACCTTGCGCTCGAGACAAGCCGCGACCGTGTTTCTCAAGGCATCCACGCCCTGCTTGTGTCCGGCCACTCTGGGCAACCAGCGCTTCTGCGCCCAGCGCCCGTTGCCGTCCATGACTATCGCCACATGCTTGGGAACCTGCATGGGCGGTACCGGGTTGGATGAAACAGGGACTGTCATCTGATGCTGAACACTTTCGACGCTTTGCGCGTCAAACCGCCAGGATGTCCTGCTCTTTGGATGCCACCAGTCTGTCGACCTCCGCGATCATCCGGTCGGTCAATTTCTGGATTTCGTCCTGCGAGCGACGATCGTCATCTTCTGAAGCGAGTTTGTCCTTCACTAGCCTTTTCACAGCCTCGTTGGCATCCCTGCGCAGATTGCGGATGGCGATCTTGGCCGCTTCGCCATCTCCCCGCACCACCTTGGTCAGCTCCTTGCGGCGTTCTTCCGTCATGGGCGGCATCGGCACACGAATCAGATCGCCCTGGCTGGAGGGGTTCAGTCCCAGATCCGATTCCCGTATGGCCTTTTCAATCTTTGCCCCCATGCCCTTTTCCCAAGGCGCGACGCCAATGGTGCGCGCATCGAGCAGGGACAGGTTGGCCACTTGCGAAAGTGGAAGCATGGAACCGTAGTAGTCGACATGAACCGTGTCGAGCAGTAGCGGATTGGCACGGCCCGTGCGAATCTTCGTCAAGCCACTCTTGAAAGATTCGATGGACTGCTGCATCTTGTGCTCGGCGGTCTGGCGAATTTCAGCTGTACTCATATTGCTCCTCGATACATCTCTGATCAACTGTTGCCGGGATCACACGTGAACCAGGGTGCCCTCATCACCACCCAGAACCACTTTGCGCAAGGCACCGGGTTTGAAGATGGAGAACACCTTGACGGGCAGCTTCTGGTCTCTGCAAAGGGCGAATGCGGTCGCATCCATCACTTGAAGGTTTCGGGCCATGGCCTCGTCAAAGGTAATTGACGCATAGCGCGTGGCACTGGCGTCCTTGTTGGGGTCGGCCGAATACACCCCATCAACCTTGGTGGCTTTGAGAACAATCTCCGCGCCAATTTCCGCGCCGCGCAGTGCGGCTGCCGTGTCGGTGGTGAAGAAGGGATTGCCGGTACCGGCAGCAAACACGACGACTTTGCCTTCTTCAAGGTACTGGAGCGCCTTGGGCCGCACGTAGGGCTCCACGACCTGCTCAATGGCAATGGCCGACATGACACGCGCCACGACGCCGGCCTTGTCCAGCGCATCAGCCAGCGCCAGCGAATTCATCACGGTGGCAAGCATGCCCATGTAGTCGGCAGTGGCCCGGTCCATTCCGACCGATCCGCCCGCCACACCCCGGAAGATGTTGCCTCCACCGATGACGATGGCCACTTCGACACCCAGGCGCGTGACCTCGGCAATCTCCTCAACCATGCGCACGATGGTTGCCCGGTTGATACCAAAGGCGTCGTCACCCATGAGGGCCTCGCCCGAAAGCTTCAGCAAAATGCGTTTGTACGCTGGCATGGTGACCTTCTGAAATTCGGTGTTCAAATTTTTAATCAACGAGTGTAGCGGGGCTGGCTCTGGCTCGGGCTACCTATCGTTCTGTGCGGATCCCGGCAAACCGAAGCCCCCTCCCCTGGTCGCACGTGACAACGGGCCTTTCGGCCCGTTGATTCTTTCTGGCTCTCACTGTCCGGCCATCAATCCGGATCAGGCGCCTTTAGCTGCAGCAACCTGGGCGGCCACCTCGGCGGCAAAGTCGTCCACTTTTTTCTCAATACCCTCGCCAACCACATAAAGGGTGAAACCCTTGACGGTCGTGCCAGCCGCCTTGAGCATCTGCTCAACCGTCTGTTTGTCATTCTTGACGAAAGGCTGATTGAACAGGGACACCTCTTTGAGGTATTTCTGAACGGCTCCGTCGATTCGCTTGGCGGTGATCTCGGCGCTTTGCTCAGGCTTGCCTGCTGCCACCAGCTCCTTGTTGGCCTCATCGGCCTTGGCGGTCGCCACCGAGCGCTCACGCTCAATGAAATCGGCCGGAACGTCTGCACTGGTGAGTGCAACGGGCTTCATGGCGGCAATGTGCATGGCGGTATCCTTGGCGGGCGCATCTTCCCCGTCAAACTCCACCACGACGCCAATGCGGGTGCCATGCAGGTAGCTGGCCAGCTTGCTGGCGCCACTGTAGCGCTTGAAGCGGCGGAAACTCATGTTTTCACCGATCTTGCCAATCAGTCCCTTGCGCACGTCTTCCAGCGTGGGTCCGAAGGTTTCCTGGGCATAAGGCAGGGCGCCCAGCGCTTCCAGATCGGCGGGGTTGTGCTCAGCCACCAAACGGGCTGCGGCATTGGCCAGATTCAGGAAGCTGTCGTTCTTGGTGACAAAGTCGGTCTCACAATTGACTTCGATCAGCGCACCGGTGGTGCCATCGATGTGGCAGGCCACCACGCCTTCGGCTGTCACTCGGCTTGCGGCCTTGCCAGCCTTGGTGCCCAGCTTGACGCGCAGCAACTCTTCCGCCTTGGCCATGTCGCCCTCGGCTTCAGTCAACGCCTTTTTGCACTCCATCATGGGCGCATCTGTTTTGGCACGAAGCTCTGCCACCATGCTTGCAGTAATCGCCATCTTCATTTCTCCTTGGTCTGCCTCACGCAATGAAGCGACGGCAGACATATCATGTGATTCGTTAAAACTTGTGAAAAAGGGGCCACTTGAGCCCCTCTGACTCACGCGGGCAGCATTCAGGCCGCTGCGCCGTCCTTGACTTCGACGAATTCGTCGCTGCCTTCTTTTGAAACCGCCTTGACGACGTCGTTCACCGCATTGGCACGACCTTCGAGGATGGCGTCTGCGATTCCACGGGCATACAACGCCACAGCACGTGCCGAGTCATCATTGCCGGGGATGACGTAGTCGATACCGACTGGCGAATGGTTGGTATCCACCACACCGACCAGAGGAATGCCCAGTTTTTGAGCTTCCAGCACGGCAATTTTGTGGAAACCCACGTCGATGACAAAAATCGCATCAGGCAATGCAGGCATGTCCTGGATGCCGCCGATGTCTTTCTCCAGCTTTTCCATTTCGCGAGCAAACATCAGTTGCTCTTTCTTGGTCATGCTTTCCAGGCCGCCTTCTTTCTGGGCCTGCATGTCTTTCAGACGCTTGATCGAGGTTTTCACCGTCTTGAAGTTGGTCAGCATGCCACCCAGCCAGCGCTGGTCAACAAACGGCACGCCTGCGCGACGCGCTTCCTGGGCCACGATGTCACGCGACTGGCGCTTGGTGCCAACCATCAGGATGGTGCCGCGATTTGCGGAGAGCTGACGCACGAATTTGGCAGCCTCCTCAAACAAAGGCAGCGTCTTTTCGAGGTTGACGATGTGGATCTTGTTGCGATGGCCGAAAATGTACGGGGCCATCTTGGGGTTCCAGAAGCGGGTTTGGTGGCCAAAATGCACACCAGCTTCCAGCATTTCGCGCATGGAGATAGACATAGATTAACTTTCCAGAGGTTGAGTCTTAAATCCGACCCTGATCACCTTGCATCCACACACACTTGGTCTGGACACTGAAAGCGACACCCGGTTGGGTCGGTTTGCGATTTGCCTGGCCTCGTGCCGCACCAAAAAAGTGCCAGCCGAACGAGGCAAAGCCAATCAAGTATAGCATCTGCTGCCCAGGTATTTGCCCGGATATGGTCGACGGGCGCGGGTCGCTGCAGTGCGAGTTGAGCCTGCAACGGGCTAAGCTCTCAAGATCAGAGCCCTACTGTCAATGCGGAACAGACATCCCATGTACCACCCGCCCATGCTCATTGCACCGGACGCCTTCGCCCAATTTCACGGGAGGCCACATTGATCCGGCGCGTCGCCTTCGATCAGGTAGAGGCACTTTACAGCCTTGATAGCACCCGACATTGGGAACACCTCGCCGCCGGCCTCCTTCCGTCCCACACCCTCATGGCACGAGCCGGCCTTGCCATTGCCCAGTTGTCGCGTGCGGTGCAACCCCATGCAAGGTGCATCTGGGTGGCATGCGGCCCCGGCAACAATGGCGGCGACGGTCTGGTGGCCGCGACTCATCTGCACCGGTGGGCCCAGTCAACAGGAAACGGGGTTCGCGTGATCGCCACCCATGGCAGCGCAGACCCGGCCTTCAGCATAGTGCTGCCCCCGGATGCACAGAATGCATTGGCAGCGGCCCGCACAGCTGGTGTACAGATTCAAATTGAACCCCCTGCGCAGTTCGACCTGGGCATCGATGCACTGCTCGGCATGGGTGCAAGCGGGCCTCTGTCGAGCGTGATTTCGCAGACGCTGAGTCATCTGCGCCATGCCCCGTGCCCCGTGGTTTGCGTGGATCTTCCCAGCGGCCTGCACGCGGAAACCGGTGAACTGCAACCCTTGCCAGGCGACCCTTCTCGCGCAGCACCTCTGCAAACGGGACCCAGATACACCCTCTCGCTGCTCACACTCAAGCCTGGCCTGTTCACAAATGACGGGCGGGATGCATCCGGAGAAGTCTGGTTTGACGACTTGTCAGCGGTCCCGCAGGCAGACACATCGCCAATGGCCAGGCTGCATGCAGAGGTGCCACACACGGCGTTGCAGGCCAGCAGACCCCATTCCAGCCACAAAGGGAAGTTCGGCGACGTTTTGGTACTGGGAGGACAAGCGATCGCGGTCAATGGCGTCGGCATGACGGGCGCGGCCATCCTCGCCGCAACGGCTGCCTTGCACGCCGGCGCCGGCCGGGTGTTTGTGAGTCTGCTGGGTGAAGCACCGGGTTCTGAAATCCGCTACGAACCCCGCTCGCCCGAGCTGATGTTTCGTGCGCCACAGCGCATGCTCGAATCTGACTTGCCAGACAGCGCCACTGTCGTTTGCGGGTGTGGCGGCGGCGAAGCGGTGGCGGCCGTTCTGCCTTCCGTACTGACCAGATCACAGCGACTGGTGCTTGACGCCGATGCCCTCAATGCGATCGCAAAAGACTCTGTCCTGCAGGCGCAACTGACACAGCGTTCGCAGCATGGGTGGACGACCGTCCTGACACCCCACCCTCTTGAAGCAGCAAGATTGATGGAAACCAGCACCACGTCAGTGATGCAGGACCGCCTGGCTGCAGCCCAGACACTGGCCGATCGGTTTGGCGCCATTTGCGTGCTCAAGGGTTCCGGCACCATCGTGACACAGCCAGGAGACACCCCTTGGATCAATGCCTCCGGCAGCGCACGCCTCGCCACCGCAGGCACAGGCGATGTGCTGGCGGGCATGATCGGCGCAGCACTTGCGGCCCCCGGAAGGTCACCGGAACGCGGTGCGAGACATTTCGTGGCATCTGCCGTGTTTCAACATGGCAAGCTGGCAGATACCTGGGGCGAAATGGGGCATCCTTGCGAAATGACAGCCACCCTCACCGCAGGTGAGTTGGCCCGGCGGGTTCGACCCTTCTCATGATCTTTCCCCACAAGCAGGCGGCGAATCAGGCGATCAGCATCAAGCCCACTTGCAGCAGGATGATCAGCACGAGCACAGACAGGTCAACCCCACCGATGGTGGGAATGACACGGCGCACGGGGCGGAGTATCGGCCCGCAAAGGCGGTCAAGGGTGGCCAGAATCGGGGACTGAGGCTGAACCCACGACAGAACCGCATACACCAGCAGAAGCACCATCAGCCCCTGCAGCAGGCTGCGCAGCACCAGTTTGAAGGCAAGCACAGGAATGGCCATCACCAGAGCGGCCGGAGACACGGCCACGTCGTTGAATCCCGTGGCCAGCATGATCCAGATTCCGCCGTAGGCCAGTGCCATCAGCACCACGGCCATCAGGCTCCCCCAGTCGACGCGGCCCTGCGCCATGCCTCGGGGCAGGATGCGCCGCACGGGAGCCACCAGCCAGTCTGTCACAGCCATCACGAAACGACCTGGCTGCGCCCACATGGGAACGCGCAAATGGTTCATCCATGCCCGCAGCAAGCCTGCCGCAACAAGAAAGAAAAACAGCGTATCCAGCAGGAAAAGAGCAATGCGCATGTGATGGGTGGGGTAATTGGGGTCAGGCGAATGGCAAGGCGGGCTGAATCACGGCCATACACAACCAGCGCAGTTTACCGAACGCGGCCCGCCCCACAAGAGGATGGGCGAGGCGTCAGCAATCCTCGTTCTTTGTGCCCATCAGAAACGACAGCCATCAGGCAAGCCGCAAGGGTGGACGGGGCACTCTGGGATCGGGCTCGCGCCCTGCTTCGAGGCGGACCAGCGCTGCAGCCCGTGATGCCTGCAGGAAGTCGAGCATGATCGGTGAGCTGTCGGCCAGCGCATGCCGCCCATGATGGAATTCCGGGTGCCATTGAACGCCTCGTGCGTAGGCATCGCCGGTCCACCGGATGGCCTCGACCAGACCATCCAGCGTGGACACTGCTTCCACCACCATGCCTTTGCCGAGCTCGGCCACTGCCTGATGGTGAATGCTGGTGACGGTCAATTGCGAGGACTTGGGATACAGCTTTGTCAGGGCCGATCCTTGAAGGAAAGTCACATCGTGTTCGAGCTGATCGTAGAGCTCTGTGTCTACGTGAGAATGAGCTGCAGGGCATTGGGTGGGAATGTCCTGGTACAGCGTGCCACCAAAGGCCACATTGAGCAGTTGAGCCCCCCTGCACACGCCCAGCACCGGCTTCTTTTGGGCAAGAAAGGCCCTCAACAGGGACAGCTCGTATTTGTCCCTCACCACATCGCCCTGCCAGCGCTCATCAATGGGGGCCTGACCGTAGGTCTGGGGCGCCACGTCTGCGCCACCTTGCAGGACAAGCGCATCCAGTTCCTGCACCACGTGATCCACCTTGAGGTGTCGGGCCGCGTGTTTGCTGTCGTGGGCCACGGCAGGCACCATGAAAGCAACAGCCCCGTGCTCCATGATCCAGTGTGCCAGCGACTGTTCGATGTATTGAAGGTTCTTGTTCCGAAAACCGAGTTCCTGTGGCACCTGGTAGAGCAAGCGTGCCGATACACCGATGCGCAAGGGGCGCTCGCCGGTACTGCTGCCCACTTTCGGCTTGCTCGCCGGCTCCGCTTTCCCTGCTTTGGCGAATTTGGGGGCCTCACGTTTACTGGACGCAGGCGACCTGGCTTCGGGTGCGGTCCGCTTCGCAGGCGTTCGGGCAGACGACTCCCCACTTGCCTTCCTGTCGCTCACGCCCCCACCCATCACCTGCGACTCTTTCGAGCCTTTCCAGATGCGCTTCTTGCAGTGCCCCGGTCCGCCTTCTTTGCACCAGAAGACTTGCGGCCTGCCGCCAGAGGCTCCTTCGCAGAAGGCGCCGAAAGCTCGTTCTGGCGACCCGGTGAATGGGTGGATGACCCTCCTTTGGTGCGGCGCGGTTTGCCCTGCCTGCCCTTGGCTTCACCAGAGTCGGCCACACCACCCTTGTCGCGCATGGCTCGCAACACGAGATCGTCATCACCGGAAACCAGCCGGAAATCGATTCGCCGTCCATCCAGGTCCACCCGGCTGACCTGAACATTGACCCGAGAACCCAGGGCGTACCGGATGCCGGTACGCTCTCCGCGCAGCTCTTGCCGTGCTTCGTCAAAACGGAAAAATTCACCGCCCAGTTCGGTGATGTGCACCAATCCCTCGACGTACATCGAGTCCAGCGTCACGAAAAGGCCGAAGCTGGTGACCGAGCTGACCACACCGCTGAACTCTTCTCCCAGGTGTTCGCGCATGTACTTGCACTTCAGCCAGGCCTCCACGTCGCGACTGGCTTCGTCCGCGCGACGCTCGTTGGCACTGCAGTGCAGACCAGCGGCCTGCCAGGCCAGTGTGTCCACCGACGGTTTCTTCGCAGGCTGGTCGCCGGCAGGCTTGGCCCGGCTGGCCAGGCGCTTGCTGAGCTTGGCATGCGCCTCGCCGGGCGTTGGCAACTGGGGCAGCTGGTAGCGCTGCTGATTCAGGATGGCCTTGATGACCCGATGCACCAGGAGATCGGGGTAGCGCCGAATCGGGCTGGTGAAGTGGGTGTAGGCCTCGAAAGCCAGCCCGAAGTGCCCACTGTTGATGGGCGTGTAGATGGCCTGCTGCATGGATCGCAGCAGCATGGTGTGAATCTGCTGCGCCTCTGGACGATCCTTGGTGGCGCTCGCGATGTGCTGAAACTCGGAAGGCTTCGGGTTGTCGCTGATGGTCTGCGGAACCCCCATGGCCTTGAGGTAGTTGCGAAGGATTTCCTGTTTCTCCGGCGTCGGGCCTTCGTGCACACGGAAAAGGCCTGCCTGCTTGCCCTGGCTGATGAAGTCGGCTGAACACACGTTCGCCGCCAGCATCGCCTCTTCGATCAGTTTGTGGGCATCGTTGCGGGTGCGTGGAATGATCTTTTCGATGCGCCCCGCGTCGTCGCAGACGATCTGGGTCTCGGTGGTTTCGAAATCCACCGCCCCCCGCGCCTGGCGTGCAACCAGCAAGGCGCGGTAAACGTCATGAAGATTCAGCAGGTAAGGCACCAATGCCTTGCGCTGTGCGGCCTCCGGGCCACGCGTGTTCTGAAGAATGGCCGCCACTTCGGTGTAGGTGAACCGCGCATGACTGAACATCACCGCTGGGTAGAACTGATAGGCGTGAACCTCACCCTTGGCGTTGACCAGCATGTCGCACACCATGCACAGGCGTTCAACGCCCGGGTTGAGCGAGCACAAGCCGTTGGACAGCTTCTCCGGAAGCATGGGAATGACGCGGCGAGGGAAGTACACCGAGGTCGCCCGGTCATAGGCATCCACATCGATGGCCGAGCCGGTTTGCACATAGTGGCTGACGTCTGCGATGGCCACCAGCAGTCGCCAGCCCTTGCCCCTACCCACCTTCGCCGGCTCACAGTACACCGCATCGTCGAAGTCGCGAGCATCTTCGCCATCGATCGTCACCAGTGGCACGTCCCGCAGGTCCACGCGGTTTTTGTGATCGGCAGCGCGCACGTGGTCTGGCAATGCCCTGGCCTGGGCCATCGCCAGATCTGAAAAAATGTGGGGCACACCGTACTTGCGAACGGCAATCTCGATCTCCATGCCGGGGTCGTCGATCTCACCCAGCACCTCCTTGACCCGGCCCACGGGTTGCCCAAAAAGCGCAGGGGGTTCAGTGAGCTCCACAACCACAACCTGCCCGGTCTTGGCGGTACCCGTGGCGCCTTTCGGGATGAGCACATCCTGCCCGTAGCGCTTGTCTTCCGGCGCTACCAGCCAGACACCACTTTCCTGCAGCAGGCGCCCGATGATCGGCGCCTCCGAGCGCTCCACGATCTCGGTCACTCGGCCTTCAGGCCGCCCTTTTCTGTCAAGACGCACGATCCGTGCCTTGACGCGGTCCTTGTGCAGGACGGCCCGCATTTCATTGGATGGCAGATAAATATCTGCCTGTCCGTCGTCACGAATCACAAAACCGTGCCCGTCACGATGACCGGACACGACACCTTCAAATTCTGCCAACAGGCTGTTTTTTTCGTTCACTTTTTCTCTGATATACTTCTGGTTTTCCTGAGATGCCCAGGTGGCGGAATTGGTAGACGCACTAGTTTCAGGTACTAGCGCCGAGAGGCGTGGAGGTTCGAGTCCTCTCTTGGGCACCAATCATAAAGGCTTGCAAACACAACGTTTGCAAGCCTTTTCTTGTTGTGGCAATAGCGGCAATCAAAAAGGCGAGCAGCTGAAGCGTCTCGTCCTTCCTTGACGCAACTGCCCCCTTCAAAATTCGCTGCACCATGCAGCAATTGCCTTGCGGCGCGGAGCGCTTCAAATCGGCACCGCCAGCAAGTCGTGCCCCTCGGCAGCCACGATGCGCGCCTTGGTGAACTCACCCACCTTCAGCGTCTTGCTGATCTTCTCTGGCGGCAACAGCCGCACGACACCATCAATCTCTGGCGCATCGGCGTAACTGCGCCCCTCGCCGCCCTTCTTGCCCAGGCCTGGCGCCGCATCCACCAGCACCTGCATGGTTGCTCCGACCCGCTGACGCAACTTGCGCGTTGACACCGACTCGGCAACAGCCATGAAGCGCGCGCGGCGCTCTTCGCGAAGTTCTGCCGGAACCGGGTCGGCCAGTTCATTGGCCGCCGCCCCCTGCACGGGCGAGTAGGCAAAACAGCCCGCCCGGTCGATGCGAGCCTCTTCCACGAATGCCAGCAAGTCCTGGAATTCTTCCTCGGTCTCGCCAGGGAAGCCCGCAATGAAGGTGCTCCGCACCACGATCTCAGGGCACAGCTCGCGCCAGCGGGCGATGCGCTCGAGATTCCTTTCGCCACTGGCAGGCCGTTTCATGCGCTTGAGCACGGCGGGGTGGCTGTGCTGCAACGGCACGTCAAGGTACGGCAGGCAGAGCCCTTCCGCCATGAGCGGAATGATGTCGTCCACGTGCGGATACGGGTACACATAGTGAAGCCGCACCCATGCGCCGTAGCCCTTGGCCAGCTCACCCAGGGCGCGAACCAGGTCGAACATCCGCGTCTTCACCGGCCGACCATCCCAGAACCCGGTGCGGTATTGCACGTCCACGCCATAGGCCGACGTGTCCTGACTGACCACCAGCAACTCCTTGACGCCTGCATCAAATAGCTTGCGCGCTTCGGTCAGCACATCACCGATCGGCCGGCTGACGAGATCACCCCTCATGGAGGGGATGATGCAGAAGGTGCAGCGGTGATTGCATCCCTCGCTGATCTTGAGGTAGGCGTAGTGCCGGGGGGTGAGCTTGATGCCTTGTGCAGGCACCAGGTCGACAAACGGATCATGCGGCTTGGGCAAGTGCTGGTGTACAGCCGTCATCACTTCGTGGGTGGCATGAGGGCCGGTCACGGCGAGCACGCTGGGGTGCATCTGCCGCACCAGATTGCCGCCGCTTTCGCCCTCGCGAGCGCCCAGGCATCCCGTGACAATGACTTTGCCATTGGCGGCCAGCGCCTCACCGATGGTGTCCAGGCTCTCGCGGACAGCGTCGTCGATGAAGCCGCATGTGTTGACGATCACCAGATCGGCACCGGCAAAGGTCTTGGAGGTCTGGTAGCCCTCAGCGCTGAGTTGCGTGAGGATGAGTTCGGAGTCGGTGAGTGCCTTGGGGCAACCCAGGCTGACAAAACCGACTTTGGGCGATGAGGGCCCTGACTGGACAACGGGTTCGGACATGCCCCGATTGTCTCAGACCCAACGCCCGAGCGCTTGGTATCGAACTATCAGCGCTTCAACCCCAGCGCAGCCAGCATCTGCTCACTGTTCTTCTGCATCTGCTCCTGCATCTGGGTAAACGCCGTGCGCGACTGTTCTAGATAAGTACCCATCATGCCCTGCATCATCGGGGACTGCACATTCATGAACTGCTTCCAGGCTTCCGGATTCACACCGCTGGATTGCTCGGTCATCCGGTTCTGAAGGTCCATGAAGATCTGCACGTTCTTCTCCAGGTACGAGCCCATGAAGTCCTGCATGGCATGCCCGTAGAAGCGGATGATGTTCGCCAGCACCTGCTCGGTGAAGATGGGAACGCCCGCAGTTTCCTCTTCCAGAATGATCTGCAGGAGGATGCTTCTGGTCAGGTCGTCGTTGGATTTGGCATCCCGGACCACGAAGGGTTCGTTGTCCATCACGAGCGCCTTCACTTCCGCCAAGGTGATGTACGACGAAGTGTCTGTATCGTAGAGACGCCGGTTCGGGTATTTCTTGATGATGCGCACACCACCTACCCGCTCGCCACCGGATTCAGCCTTGGATTTTTGCACTACGGACTTTCTGGAAGGAAGAGGCACGCGCCTCAGGACTGCTGGGAGGATATGACACATTCTAAAAACCCTGGCACGCCTTGGTGCCATGGGTTTTCCCTGTGCGCAGGGTTTCAACGCTTGATTGATCTGAATCAGGGTTCGAAGTGAAACCGTGGCGTTCTGACGCATCAGACCTTCGGCGGTACCCGACTGGAGCAAACGCAAGAAGCCCAATGAGAAAAACCCCTGTCTCACAAAGAGATCAGGGGTTTGATTCTGGTAGGCGCGATTGGACTCGAACCAACGACCCCCACCATGTCAAGGTGGTGCTCTAACCAGCTGAGCTACGCGCCTGGGATCGAATTCGAAGCCGAGAGTATAGCCCATGGAGAAGGGGCTTTTTTGCGAAGCCTCACTTGCGGCGCACCACCCTCACCCCGGCCACGTCGCCTACCACCGCCATGGCACGGGCAACCTGTCTGGCATCACTCACTTCAATCGTGAAGGTCATCCACGCCACCCCCTTGACCGATTGCGTCTGAACGCCGATGACGTTCATCTTTTCACGGGCAAACACGTCGGATATGTCGCGCAGCAGACCCTGGCGATCTGCGGCTTCTACCGCGACATCCACGGGGTAGACGCCGGCATCTCCGCTCTTCTCTCCACCCCACTGCACTTCAATCACCCGGTCAGGGCTTTTCACCTTGAGGTGGGCAAAGTCACTGCAATCCGCCCGGTGGATGCTGACCCCTTTGCCGCGTGTCACAAAGCCACCGATTTCGTCAGGCGGTGCGGGTTTGCAGCATTTGGCCAGTTGGGTCATCAGCGAATCCACCCCCACCACCAGAACCCCACCCGAGGATCCCGAAGCAGGTTTTCGTGGTTTCTTGAGCCAGATGGGAAGATCTGCAGCGGGCTCTGGATCTGACGGTCTCAGGTGGGTCTCGATCGAGCGCAGGGACAGTTCGTCTTTTCCGACCTGCTCGAACAACTCCGCGGCCGAGGACAAGCCCATGGACACCGCCAGATCGTCCAGCTTGAGTGCAGTCTTGCCTTCGCGCTGCAGCAGCTTCTCGACCGCTTCGCGCCCTCGGGCCATGGTCTCCTGCATGGCCTGCGCATTGAACCAGGCGCGCACCTTGCTTTTTGCTCGGTGGCTGACCAGATAGCCCAGATCACCATTCAGCCAGTCTCGCGAAGGCCCGCCTTCCTTGGCCGCCGTGATCTCCACCGTCTGCCCGTTTTGCAGGGGCGTGTTGAGCGTGACCATGGCGCCATCGACCCGCGCGCCTCGGCAACGGTGGCCCAGACTGGTGTGAACACTGTAGGCAAAGTCAAGTGCAGTCGCGCCCTGCGGCAACTCGACGATCGCAGCATCGGGCGTGAGCACATAGATCCTGTCCTCGAAAAGACCTTGGGCCGCGCCGCTGAGATCGCGTTCCCAGGCGAGCAGTTGCCTGAGCACGGCAATCTTGGCGTCGTAGTCGGAGCTGGCCGACACGCCTGCGTATCCTTTGGAGCCCGCTTCCTTGTAGGCCCAGTGCGCCGCCACACCATGTTCGGCATGGTCATGCATGGCCTCGGTGCGGATCTGGATCTCGAAAGCCCGCCCCTGCGCATCGCGCACCACCGTGTGCAGCGACTGGTAGCCGTTCGGTTTGGGTTTGGCGATGTAGTCGTCAAACTCCTCAGCCACGGGTGAGAACTGCGCGTGCACGTGTGCCAGCACGGCGTAACAATGATCTTTCTCCGGCACCACCACGCGAAGCGCGCGAATATCGAAAACCTGGTCAAAGTCCAGCGACTTCCCTCGCATCTTCTTGACAATGCTGTAGATGTGCTTGGGTCGCCCCTGCACCGAGGCCTTCACCCCCAGCTGCTGCAGATCGTTCTCCAGCTGAAGTCGAACCTGCTCCACATGATCTTCCCGCTCGGCGCGCTTCTGGTCCAGTAGCTGTGCCACCTGTTTGTAGGTCTGTGGCTCCAGAAAGCGGAAGGCGAGGTCTTCCATTTCCCACTTGACCTGCCAGATGCCCAGCCGGTTGGCCAGCGGTGCGAACACATGCAACGATTCGCTGGCCAGCGCCTCGCCCGGGTCACCCCGGCTCAGCGCGTAGTAGCGCAAAGTCTGCAAGCGAGATGTCAGTCGCAGCATCACCACACGCAGATCGCGGGAAAACGCCAACAGCATCTTGCGGACGTTTTCTGTCTGGCTCGCCGCCAGCTCGGTGACCGGCGCCTTGTTGGGAGACACCAGCGGAAGCGCGAGCTCCTGTGCGACCGTTCGCTCTTCGTGCTTTTTGGCCTGCACCTCTGCCGCCTTTGCACGCGCTTGCCGCTGCAACTGCACCAGCTTGGTGGTCTCCACCGCGAGCGCTGCAAACTGCTCGCCAAAAGCCTTGGCGATCACCTCGTGAGGCCGGTTCAGGTGTTGACAGGCATAAACCAGATAGGCGGCCGCCTGCATCGCTTCGGAGCCGCCAATGTCGCGAAGGATGGCGGCCACCGCATCAGCGTGCGCAAAGGTGTTCTCGCCGGTGTCCAGTTGCTCACAGGCCAGCAGGGGTTCGGCAAATGCCCTGGCCCGTGACAGCGCGTGCGCTTGCTGGGGCAGGCTGTCGGATGTGGCCGCAACGATGGCCGAGGGAACCACGTGACCGACCTGGCCCGTACTGGATTCGGTACCAGTGAGCACCGCCGGTTCGCTGAATGATGGAAGGTCGGCGGGCTTCATGTCAGAGTGATTGCACTTGCGAAGGATTCAACAAGAACCGCTGCACTGCATTGACCTGCTCGTCCGCGATCAAGGTGGGTGCATGACCCACACCAGCGAACTCCATGCACTTGGCCTTGGGTCCACGCCCGGACATGAGCATCGCAGTCTCGCGTGACAGCAGGTCGGACTCGGCGCCTCGCAGAAGCAGGGTTTCGGATGTGATGGCGTCGTACAACTGCCAGAGTGCACGCTCACTGTCCTTCACCGTGCGAAGCGCGCCCTCCTCGTCTGCGCTGTTCAGGAGAGCCAGCAAAGGTTGCGCAATCGCGGGGTCGTAATGCAGACGCCACTTGCCTTCCTGGTGGCGCAACATGGGCATACACAAAGCGTGCCATTGCGCGGCAGTGTGAGGACCAAACCCGGTCGAGATCGATGCCAGGTAGTCATCGGCGGCCTGTTCATTTTCAAACTCCGGATTCTTGCCCAGGTAGGTTCCGATGCGCTGCAGCGCAGCCCATTGAATGACCGGCCCGACATCGTTGAGCACCAGACGCCGTGGCGCCAGCGCAGGCTGCGCGGCAATGGCCAGACCGATCAGCCCCCCCATGCTGGTGCCAACCCAGTCCATCATGATCCCGGGTGATTCCGCGCGCAGCGAAAGAATGAGCGCTGCAAGATCGGCCGCGTAGGTGGGCACCTGGTAGGCCATCGGATCGGCCAGCCAGTCGCTGTGACCTCGCCCGGCCACATCGACCGCGACAACACGGGACGTGGGTTGAAGAGCCTGAGCCAGGGTATCGAAATCGCGTCCCTGTCGCGAAAGGCCATGCACACAAATCACCGTGTGCTTCGACTGGGCGTCCTGGCTCGGCCAATCCCAGTAGGCCATTCGGCGCGCGGCACCACCCACAGCGACGGGGTCGCCAACGGACAGAAATCTGAGTGAAGGTGCCTGCATGGTGAAGTAGTGGGTTCAAGCGTCCACGATAATGATTCCAGTGTCTTTCAACCTATCGTAATGGAACTGGAGCTCGCACATGCTTTCGAACAAAACTGCACTCGTCACCGGGTCTACCAGTGGCATTGGCCTGGGCATTGCCAAGGCGCTGGCACAACAAGGCGCCAATATCGTGCTGAACGGTTTTGGGGACGTTGAAGGCCCGAAGGCCGAGATCGCGGCACTGGGCGTCAAGGTCGAGTACCACGGTGCAGACATGAGCAAGCCCGCAGAGATCGAAGCCATGATGGCTTTTGCCGCCGAGCGCTTCGGCCGTGTGGACATTCTTGTCAACAATGCCGGCATCCAGCACGTGGCCAAGGTAGAAGACTTTCCCGTCGAAAAGTGGGACGCCATCCTTGCGATCAACCTGTCCAGCGCCTTCCACGCCACCCGGTTGGCACTTCCTGCCATGCGCGCAGCCAACTGGGGCCGTGTGATCAATGTGGCTTCCGTGCATGGTCTGGTGGGGTCGGCTGAAAAATCGGCCTATGTGGCGGCCAAGCACGGTGTTGTAGGCCTCACCAAGGTCACGGCATTGGAGACTGCCCCTACCGGTGTGACCTGCAACGCGATCTGCCCGGGATGGGTGCTCACGCCTCTGGTTCAGAAGCAGGTCGATGCCAAAGCCGCGGCACAAGGCATCAGCAACGAAGATGCGACCAGACTGTTGCTCGGTGAAAAGGAACCGTCCATGCAGTTCACCACGCCGGAAGAACTGGGCGCGCTGGCTGTGTTCTTCTGTTCGCCAGCAGGCAACAACGTGCGTGGCGTGGCATGGAACATGGACGGAGGTTGGGTGGCGCAGTGATCAACGTCACCGCCTGACCGCCGGAAGCTGCCGCCGCTGCCCCGAAGAGGGGCAGCAAGCGATGAACCCGCCTTCAGCGCAACTGGATGGAGCCCGACACGGTCACCCGGACGGTGCTGTTTCCCGCCTCGACCGGAATCGCGGCATCCGACATGCCTTTTGCTTCCATGGCCATCATGCGGGGATGCACAGGCATGCCCCCGTCATCGGTCGAGCTGACTGACACCTCTCTGAGCACATAGCTGGAGAAACCAAAACCCTTAGCGACATCGTTCGCACGAGATCGGAAGCGCTCGATGGCGAGGGCTTCCACTTCCTTCTCCAGGCGCTGCCTTGCCTCTCTCGACAAGCTGAAGGCCGCGCTTGACATGGTCAGCGAGTCGAGCTTTCCTGCGGTGCCGCTGACGAGCGCGAAATCCTTGCCTTCCAGCAACAGTTCGGCCGTGCCTTGCCATCCGGCGATCTTGCCTTCCTTGCCATAGCGGGGGTAGAGACTGAACTGGCCCGTGCGCACATCCAGGAGACCCTTTTTCTCCTGCGACCTGGCCAGTGCCAGGGCCTTGTCCAGGGCCGCCTTGAGCTCGTTCTGAACCGCCGCCGCGCTGGAACCTTCTTTTGTGGTCCGCAAACTCAAGATGAGCAAGTCCTGCGGCACATCGGTTTCGCCCGTTGCCGACAGGCTGACCACATTCGACAGAGGCGGAACGGGCTGCGAGGTTAAGGAAGACTGCGCAATAGCCGGGACAGACCCCAGGCCAACAAGCAGGACAACAACGGGCAGCGCGCGCGAAATGGCCTGGGAGATGCCTCCCATACGGTATTTTTCAGTCATGAATCACTTGGGGGATTTGGCGAGGCTGGGGACACCACGCAATTGTTCTCTCAGGCGAATGCGCTCTTCCACCGAAAGGCGGTAAGGCTTGTTGGACTCGAGTTCATCGTCGTAGGGCTGACGCAAACTCTCACGCAGTCTGACCGTGGTGCGGGTCTCTGGTTCAACCATGGAGATGGGGACGACCGACATGGCGGTTTCGGTGGGTACTTCGATTGCACGCTCGTCGGCTGCAAGGGCCCAGGCGGGTCCAAGCATCAACAAACAAATGCCTCGCCTGGCAAACGGCTTCATGGTGATTCCAAGTGTGGACATGTTCGACATTGTCTGACGCGCGCTGAAAAGCGTCCGCACCGGCTGAGGCAACATCTGTAACAGCGTGTCATAAAAACAAAAAACGTGTGCTGACAAGCACTTGGCGCTGCCACAATCGCGTTTGTTACATTTCAAGGAAGTTGCTCTTATGCCACAAACCAGCACCCGCCCCAACAAGGTTCTGATCGTTGACGATGACGTCCGCATACGCGACCTGCTGCGCCGCTATCTGATGCAGGAGGGTTTTGAGGTCATGTTGGCCGAAGACGGCAAGGCGCTGAACCGCGTTCTGCAGCGCGATTCGGTCGACATCATCGTGCTTGACCTCATGATGCCCGGCGAGGACGGGCTTTCCATCTGCCGGCGGCTGCGCGCCAATGGCGACCGCACGCCCATCATCATGCTGACCGCCAAGAGCGAAGATGTGGATCGCATCGTTGGCCTCGAAGTGGGTGCCGACGACTACCTGGGCAAGCCGTTCAATCCTCGTGAACTGCTGGCCAGGGTCCATGCCGTGCTGCGCCGCCGGCCGCCAGCGGAAGTGCCCGGCGCGCCGTCGCAGGACATGGAGGTCGTCAATTTTGGCCCCTTTGAATTCGACCTGAGCCTGCGCACGCTGCGCAAGGATGGCTCTGACCTGCCTTTGACCACGGGCGAGTTCGCCATGCTCAAGGCGCTGGTGCGCCATCCTCGTCAGCCCCTTTCAAGGGAGAAACTTGCCCAGTTGGCTCGCGGGCGCGAATTCGAACCTTTTGATCGAAGCCTCGACGTTCAGGTGTCACGCCTGCGCAAGCTGATTGAAGAAGACGCCGCGTCACCACGTTATCTGCAGACTGTCTGGGGGGTGGGCTACGTGTTCGTACCGGATGGCACCTCCTGATGTCCGAAGAGTCGCGCGTCCCTTTCGAGACGCAGCCCGCCTCCCTGGAGACCGCACCAGCGCCGCTGGAAGGTCGGCCACCCAGGGAGTTCAGCCTGTTCTGGCGCACGTTCATTCTGCTGGCTGTCCTGCTGCTGGGCTGCATCATTGCCTGGCTGCAGACCTTTCGCGCGCTGGAGTTTGAACCCCGGGCATTGCAAAGCGCACAACAGCTGGCCTCGCTGGTGAACCTCACCCGCGCGGCCCTGGTGCACTCCGACTCGATCGCCCGGGTTTCCCTGGTCAAGACGCTGGCCGATGAAGAAGGCGTGCGCATTGCCCCGCGCGAGCCCACCGACACCTACCGCCTTTACAACACAGACTCGCTCAGCCGTCGCGTGAGCGAGCGGCTGAGCGCACGGCTCGGACCCGACACGCTGGTGGCGCGGGAGGTCAATTCCACCCCGGGGCTCTGGATCGGTTTCACGATCGAGGAAGACCCCTACTGGCTGCTGACAGACCCGTCGCGCATCGGACTGGTGGCTGGAACAACCTGGTTGATCTGGCTGGGGACCGCCGCCGTGTTGTCGCTCGCGGGTGCAGCGCTCATTGCAGGCCTGATCAATCGGCCACTGAAGAAACTCTCGTTCGCAGCAAGCCGTTTGAGGGAGGGCGACTTCCAGGCCAGCCACCTGAGTGAGGCCGTGGCGACCAGTGAAATCCGCGAGGTCAACATCGGGTTCAACCGCATGGCGCAGCGGCTGAGCAAGATCGAGCAGGATCGCGCACTGATGCTGGCGGGCATCTCCCACGATCTGCGCACACCGCTCGCCAGGCTGAGGCTGGAAACCGAAATGAGTGTGGGCGATCTGCAGGCCCGGGAGCACATGTCAGCCGACATCGAGCAGGTCAACGCCATCATTGACAAGTTCCTGGATTACGCCCGGCCAGACCACCTCACGCCGGAGCGCATCAACCTGAACCAAGTCATCGATTCGGCCGTCTACGCGCTGGGCAACGACCCAACCACCCAAGTTCTCACCAACATCCCGCCAGACACCATGGTGATGGGCGACGCGGTGGAACTGCAAAGGGTCTTTGCCAACCTGCTTGAAAACGCCCAGCGCTATGGCCGAAACCCCAAGACGGGTACCGCCACGGTGGAAATTGCAGCCAAGGCCAAGGATGACTCGATCCTTGTCAAACTGCGTGACCATGGCAGCGGTGTGAGCCCGGAAATGCTGGAGCAACTCACCCAGCCGTTCTTCCGGGGTGACGCGTCCCGCCAATCGGCCACCGGCACGGGTCTGGGTCTTGCCATTGTCGAGCGGGCCATTGCCCGAATGGGTGGGCGTTTCGCTCTGGCCAACAGCAGCACCGGGGGCCTGGCTGCACACATCAAGCTGCCCAGGGCAGCGCACTGAAGCCCCCTCGCCAAGGGCCTGGGCCTACCGGAACAACAATGCCACGGCACGGGCCTCAATGGACAGGCCCTGCCCCACAGGCCCCAGCTTTTCAGCTGTCTTGGCCTTCACATTGACCTGCGAGGGGAGCAAGCCCAGTGTTGATGCGATGCCTTGCTGCATGGCGGGAATATGGGCTGCGAGCTTTGGCGCCTGGGCGACCACTGTGCTGTCAATGTTCCCGATCTCGAAGCCTTCTGCACGGACACGGCGGGCGACTTCAAGCAACAGTGCACTGGAATTGGCGCCCTTGAAGCGCTCGTCGGTATCAGGAAAGTGCCGGCCGATGTCGCCCAGCGCCGCTGCACCCAGGAGCGCGTCGGTGATGGCGTGCAACAACACATCGGCATCTGAATGCCCCAGCAATCCCATGGGATGCGGGACGTGAACGCCACCGATGATCAGCGGGCGACCAGGCACCAGGGCATGAACATCCCACCCCTCTCCAACGCGCAGTGCAGGAATGGGCGATGTCATGTGCGGCTCCTCAGAACGGATTCGGCGAGTGAAAAATCTTCCGGATAGGTGACCTTGAAGTTCTGGGCGCTTCCTCGCACCAGCAAAGGCCTGTGACCGGCCATCTCCATGGCGCTGGATTCATCGGTCACGCCTGCAAAGTCCCGGTCCAGGTGAAGCGCCATCGCAGCGTGCAAGGCGCCCAGGCGGAACATTTGAGGCGTTTGTGCCAGCCATTTGTCAGACCGATCGATCGTGGCGGCCACGCGCCCGTCGGCACTGGATTTGAGCGTGTCGGGAAGAGGCAGCGCCAGCAGACCACCCACGGGGTCTTCCCAGCAGGCGTCCATCAAGGCATTCACCTGATCCGGCGTCACCAGGCAACGCGCCGCGTCGTGCACCAGCACCCAGTCCAGGTCGTCTGCGCCCATTCGCCGCAACGCATCGAGCCCATTGAACACACTGTGGGCACGGCTTGCACCACCACAGGCTTGCACTGTCACACCTACAGGGGGCGTTCCCATGGTGACGTCTCCCGGTGCCACGACCAGCAGTCGGGTATGCAGACGGGCAACCGATTCAAATGCAGCCAGCGTGTGCAACACCATGGGTTTGCCAGCGAGCGGTTGGTACTGCTTGGGCTGCACAGTGCCTGACCTGGCTCCGAAGCCCGCGCACGGCAACAGCAGGTGGCAACGCACGTTGGGCCGGTGGGCGTGGGACGGGGTGATTTGTTCGGGTCGATCTGGCATAAGGCTGCCGCATTCTAAAATCAGTTCGTTCACCCCCTGCCCTGTCGGGCCGGGGGTGTTTGTCATGGCCGGTCAAGTGTGACCCCGATTCCGATCCGAAACCGCTCTCATGCAACTGCCCAAACTCACGCCCGGCAAACGTTTCACCCTGCCCCGACCCAGTGGATCGGCCGATGCCCTGCTGCTGGCTCAGCTGGCACAGCGCGAAATGGCGGCCGGTCGACCCACGGCCATCGTCACGGCCGATGCCACCGATGCACAGCGCCTCATCGATGAAATGGCCTTCTTTGCGCCGGAGCTGCGCATTGCCTTGTTCCCAGACTGGGAGACCCTGCCCTACGACACGTTCTCGCCCCATCAGGACCTGATCTCTGAACGCCTGGCCACACTCTGGCGCATTCACAACCGGGCCAACGGGAACGCCAAGGATTCCGGCGCCGACGTGGTGGTGGTGCCCGCCACCACCGCGCTGTACCGGCTGGCACCGCCGGCGTTTCTGGCGGGCTATACGTTTGAGTTCAAGGTCAGACAGAAACTCGATGAAGCCAAGCTCAAGGGGCAATTGACGCTGGCCGGCTACCAGCACGTGACCCAGGTCGTGAGCCCGGGTGAATACGCGGTGCGTGGCGGCCTGATCGACCTGTTCCCCATGGGCAGTCTGGTGCCCTACCGGGTGGACCTGTTCGACGACGAGATCGACAGCATCCGCACCTTCGACCCCGACAGCCAGCGCAGCCTGTACCCCGTGCCAGAAGTGCGCCTGTTGCCCGGGCGTGAATTCCCCATGGACGATGCCGCCCGCGCGCGCTTTCGCAGCCGCTGGCGGGAACTGCTGGAAGGCGATCCGACCAAGAGCCGCATCTACAAGGACATGGGCAACGGCGTCGCCACCGCCGGCATCGAGTACTACCTGCCCCTGTTCTTTGAAGACACGGCAACCGTCTTCGACTACCTGGGGGAATCGGCCGCGGTGGTGTTGCATGGCGACCTGGAACCTGCGTTTCAGCGATTCTGGAAAGACACCCAGGACCGCTACCGCATTGTCCGCACCGACCCTGAACGCCCTGCACTTCCACCGGAATCTCTGTTCCTTTCAGCCGAACAGTTCTACACCCACGCCAACGCACACGCCCAGCTCGCCATCAGGTCCGAGCTGGCGGACGTGGCAGACAACGCACACATTCAGAAGCTCGGTGATCTCTCCGTGGTGCGTGGCGCAGACGACCCACTCGCTCGCCTGCATGCCCATATCCGGAACACCGCGCACCGCGTGCTGTTGCTGGCAGAAAGCGATGGCCGGCGCGAGAGCCTGCTGGACTTCCTGCGTGCCAGCGGGGTCAGCCCTCCCGCCTTTGACTCCCTGACCGAATTCCAGGGCAGCGACGAAAAGATCGGGATTGCCACGTCGGCACTTTCGGTCGGGTTCTCCTGGCTGGCAGGCGGTATCGACTTTGTCACCGAAACCGAGCTGTTCGCCGCCGGCCCCACAACCCGGCGCCGCAAGAAGCAGGAACAGGTCAGCGATGTCGATGCGCTCATCAAGGACCTCAGCGAACTCAACGTGGGCGACCCGGTGGTGCACAACGCACACGGCATCGGCCGCTACAGGGGCTTGGTGAACATGGACATGGGGGAGAAAAACCCCGACGGCTCGCCGGCCCTGATGGAGTTCCTGCACCTGGAATACGCTGACAAAGCCGTGCTGTACGTGCCGGTGAGCCAGCTTCAATTGATTGGCCGCTACACCGGCGTGAGTGCCGACGAAGCGCCTTTGCACCGCCTGGGCAGTGGCCAGTGGGAGAAGGCCAAGCGCAAGGCGGCCGAACAAGTGCGCGATGCGGCGGCTGAACTGCTCAACATCTACGCCCGCCGCGCGGCGCGCGTGGGGCATGCGTTTCGCTACTCGGCACAGGACTACGAGGTGTTTGCCACCGACTTCGGCTTCGAGGAAACCGCCGACCAGCGCGCCGCCATTCACGCCGTCATTCAAGACATGATCAGCCCACGCCCCATGGACCGGCTGGTTTGCGGCGACGTGGGCTTTGGCAAGACCGAGGTGGCACTGCGCGCCGCTTTCGTGGCCGTCACCGGTGGACGGCAGGTGGCGTTCCTGGCCCCCACGACCCTGCTGGCCGAACAGCACTACCAGACGCTGGTGGACAGGTTCGGTAAATGGCCGGTGAAGATTGCGGAGATGAGCCGCTTCCGCTCGCAGAAAGAAATCACGGCTGCCGCCAAGGGCCTGGCCGATGGCAGCGTGGACATCGTGGTGGGCACACACAAACTGCTCAGCGAGTCGGTGAAGTTCAAGGACCTGGGCCTGCTCATCATCGACGAAGAGCACCGCTTTGGCGTGCGGCACAAGGAAGCCATGAAGGCCATGCGCGCCGAGGTGGACGTGCTCACCCTCACCGCCACGCCCATTCCCCGCACCCTGGGCATGGCACTGGAAGGCCTGCGCGACCTGAGCGTGATCGCAACCGCGCCGCAGCGCCGCCTGGCTATCAAGACCTTCGTGCGCAATGAAGGCAACGGCGTGATCCGCGAAGCCGTGCTGCGCGAACTCAAGCGCGGCGGGCAGGTCTACTTCCTGCACAACGAAGTCGAGACCATCGAGAACCGGAAGCAGAAACTCGAAGAGATATTGCCAGAAGCGCGCATCGCGATCGCCCACGGCCAGATGCCCGAGCGCGAGCTCGAGCGTGTGATGCGCGACTTCGTGGCACAACGCTACAACCTGCTGCTGTGCTCCACCATCATTGAAACCGGCATCGACGTGCCCACGGCCAACACCATCGTCATGAGTCGCGCCGACAAGTTCGGCCTGGCACAGTTGCATCAGTTGCGCGGCCGCGTGGGGCGCAGCCATCACCAAGCCTACGCCTACCTCATGGTGCCGGACATTGAAGGCCTCACCAAACAGGCGGCGCAACGGCTGGACGCGATCCAGCAGATGGAAGAGCTGGGCAGCGGCTTCTACCTGGCCATGCACGATCTGGAAATTCGCGGTGCCGGCGAGGTGCTGGGCGAGAACCAGAGCGGCAACATGCTGGAGGTGGGTTTTCAACTCTACAACGAAATGCTGAGTGAGGCGGTGCGCTCGCTCAAGGCCGGGCGGGAACCCGACCTGCTGTCACCGCTGTCCGTCACCACCGACATCAACCTGCACGCGCCCGCGCTGCTGCCCAACGACTACTGCGGCGATGTGCACCTGCGCCTGAGCTTCTACAAAAAGCTCGCCACTGCCAAAACCACCGACCAGATCGATGCCTTGCTGGAAGAGATCGTGGACCGCTTTGGCAAACTGCCAACCCAGGCACAGACGCTGATCGACGTGCACCGCCTGCGTTGTCTCAGTTCTCCGTATGGCGTGGTGAAAGTCGATGCAGCACCCGGGGTGACGAACATCACCTTCAAAGCCAACCCACCCATCGAGCCGATGCGCATCATCGAACTGATCCAGAAGAATCGGCACATCAAGCTGGCGGGCAACGAAAAACTGCGCATCGAGCGCGCCTTGCCGGAGGTCAAGGACCGGGTGCAGTTGGTGAGAGACGTGCTCCGCTCGCTGGGGCAACCGCTGAAAGTCACCGAGCCGGCCGGCATTTGAGCCAGATCAAAAAACAGCCCGAATGGGCGCCCTGCTTTACTCGCCATTCACACAGCGGAGGATTTTCTTCAAAAACCGCTTGCACACTAGGGTTTCTACTTACCAAGGGAACCCCGCCATGAACCTCCATCCGCACCGCCCCTGGATCACGCCCGTCGTGATCGGGGCTTTCCTTCTGTCCGCCGTGACCGGCGCGTTGATGTTTTTTCACCTCGACAGCGGCCTGAACAAGGCCGCGCATGAATGGTTGAGCTGGGCGATGGTGATCGGTGTGACGCTGCACGTGCTGCTGAACTTGCCGGCTTTCAAGCGCTATTTTTCCCAGACGCCGGGCCGGGTGATCATGGGTCTGTTTGCCCTTGTGCTGGCCCTGAGTTTCATCCCGGCCGCCAGCGGTGGCAGCGAGCCGGGGTTTGCACCGCCGGTACGCGCTCTGGCCAACGCTCCCATCGCTGCGCTGGCCCAGGTGGCAGGCACCAGCGCCGACGACGTCAAGACCCGGCTGCATGCCGCTGGCTTCGCGGTCACCAGCGACCAGCAATCGGTGGCGGATCTGGTGGGTGGCGACCTGAGGGCGCAGATCGGTACTTTGACCAAGGTGCTGGCACCACCCGGGTCATGAGAGGTGAAGCGGAACGCTCATTCTGGCTCCCACGATAATTCCCGGATGACCTCTACCACCGAATTTGCCTCTGGCCTCACCATCAATGGCTTCACGCCGCCACTGAAACTCAGCAACTTCAAGCTGATTGCCTTTGACATGGACTCCACACTGATCAGCATCGAGTGCGTGGACGAAATCGCCGATGCGGTGGGCAAGAAGCCTGAGGTCGCGGCAATCACCGAGGCCGCGATGCGCGGGGAAATCACCGACTACAAAGAGAGCCTGAGACAGCGCGTGGCCCTGCTGCGCGGTGTGACCATCGCCGACATGGAGCGTGTCTATGTCGAGCGCCTGCGCATCAACCCTGGCGCAGCCGAACTCATCCAAGCGTGCAAGGCCGCTGGTCTGAAGGTGTTGCTGGTCTCGGGTGGTTTCACCTTTTTCAGCGAGCGCGTGCGCCAGACGCTGGGCATCGACTTCACGCGCGCCAATGTGCTGGAAGTGGAAAGCGGACCGAATTGTGGCCAGCTCACCGGCCGCATGGTCGACCAGTCCTGGGGCGACATCTGCGATGGCGCAGAGAAGCGTCGCACCGTGCTGGAAGTGGCGTCGCTGCTGGGCATCGAACCCTCAAAGTGCATTGCCATGGGCGACGGTGCCAATGATCTGCCCATGATGGGTGCGGTCGGCCTGTCGGTGGCGTACCACGCCAAACCTGCCGTGCGTGCGCAGGCCAAGGTGGCCATCAACACCGGCGGCCTGGATCGCTTGCTCGAAGTCGTTCAGCCCTGAGTGAGTGTTGATGCGCTTCAGCCACCGGCCCGCTTGACCTTGAGTCCCTGTGCCTGCAATGCGACCATCACCCGCTCGACGTGATCCCCCTGGATTTCAATCACGCCATCCTTCACTGTCCCGCCCGAACCGCAAGCCGTTCTGAGCTGTTTGCCCAGTGCCTGCAGGGCTTCAGTGGTCACAGAAACGCCTCTAACCACGGTGACTGCCTTGCCTCCCCGGCCCTTGGTCTCCCGGGAAACACGGGCCACGCCATCACCTGCGGGAACAGGCGCTCGCTTGGCGCACGCGCACTGTGCAATGGGCTGTCGGCAGGCCGGGCACATGCGTCCTGCTTCGGTGGAATACACCAGTCCGCCGCTGGATGACTTGCTTTTCATGGGTGGCGATCCTAGCAGCCTGAAAGCGCCACCGTTACACTGCAACCAAACTTTGCCACATGCCATTCCACGCACTGGGACTCGCTCCCGCACTCACCCAGGCCGCCGCCGATCTCGGTTTCACAGCGCCCACGCCGATCCAGATCGAAGCCATCCCCGTCATTCTTGAAGGCAAAGATGTGTTGGGCACGGCCCAGACCGGCTCCGGAAAGACCGCCGCCTATGCACTGCCACTGCTGCAGCGGCTTCAGCAACAAAAGACCGCTTCAAACCGCCGGATCGGCTCGCTCGTGCTGGTCCCCACGCGCGAACTGGCTGCGCAAGTCGGCGAAATGGTGCGCCAATTGGCCCAGCATCTGGAACCGCGGCCCAAGGTGGCCGTGGCATTCGGTGGTGTCTCGATCAACCCCCAGATGATGGCGCTGCGCGGCGGCGCCGACATCATGGTGGGCACACCCGGCCGCCTGCTCGACCTGGTCTCCCAAAACGCGCTCAAGCTCGATGCGGTGCAGTTGCTGGTGCTTGACGAAGCCGACCGCCTGCTCGACCTGGGGTTTGCCGACGAGCTTCAGCGCTTGCTGGCCCTGCTGCCCAGGCAGCGGCAGAACCTGTTCTTTTCCGCCACCTTTCCCCCGGACGTGCAGGCGCTCGCGAATGACCTCCTGCACGATGCTGTGCGCATCGAGGTGATCGACGCTGCCAGCGACACGGGTGCCGCTTCACCCCCATTGGTGGTGCAACGCCTGATCGAAGTGGATGCCGACCGGCGCGTGCAGTTGCTGCGCCATCTCATGAAAGAGGGGCAGTGGGAGCGGGTACTGGTGTTCGTGGCCACGCAGTATGCGGCCGAGCGCGTGGCAGCCAAGCTGCACCACGGCGACATCTACGCCACATCTTTTCACGGTGGACTGAGCCAGGGCGCGCGCAAACAGGCACTCAAGGAATTCAAGGAGAAGCGCTGGGACGTGGTGGTCACCACCGACCTCGCTGCGCGGGGCATCGACATCGCGCAGTTGCCGGTGGTCGTGAACTTTGACCTGCCCCGCTCTGCGGTGGACCACCTGCACCGAATCGGCCGCACCGGGCGCGCCGGTGAAGGAGGCCTGGCCATCAGCTTTGTCACCGCCGAAACCGACGCACACTGGCGCCTGATCGAGAAGCGCCAGGGCATGAGCCTGCCGCGCGAGCAGATTCCCGGATTCGAGCCCCAGCAGCCTGCCCCTCCTCCCGCACCGGGTGGGGGCGGCATCAAGGGCAAACGCCCGAGCAAGAAAGACAAGCTACGGGCCGCAGCGGCTGCTACCGGCTCAAAGTCACTCTGAGCCGAGCAGGCTCGCTGTGCCCCTTGCCAGGCACCGCAAACCCTTTCCGGCGAAAATACAGGGTTCCCCATCGCCAGAAGGTCCTGTTTTGCCGCTCCCCGATCCCGCTCCCCGCAAGCTGATGCACACCCGCCGCATGTCATTTCGCGGTTTCGAACGAGACGATGGCCTTTGGGACATTGAAGGCGAGTTGCTGGACACCAAGCCCCATGCCTTCGTGATCGAGGGCGAACGGACCTGGGCGCCGGAGGAGCCTGTGCATCACATGCACATCCGGGTGACGCTGGACGCGGCCATGGTGATTCAGGACATTGCGGTGGCCATGGACAGTGTGCCCCACAGCCCATGCCCTCAGGCCCAGGAACCCATGCGCCGAATGATCGGCAGTGTCATGGGCAAGGGCTGGCGGCAAACCATCGAGCGACATCTGGGTGGCATACAGGGTTGCACCCACCTTCGTGAACTGTTGTTCAACATGGCCACAGCAGCCTTTCAAAGCCGGTCCGCATCTTTCGCCCCGCCGGCAGACGGCAGTCCGCCCATGCATTTGGGGAAGTGCCTGGCCTGGGACTTCAATGGACCGGTGGTTGAAAAGGTCTACCCCATGTTCTTTCGCTGGCAACCGCCTGGAAAAACCGCCTCCAGCAACGGCTAAGGCAGAGCCTGAAGCGGCATCAGGTGCGGCTCAGCAATTTCGCCACGTTCACCACTACCCGCACTTCCCCGGGTGCCAGGCTGGCCCTGACCTCGAACACCGGATTGGCGGTGTCTCGCATGACAGGCTCCCCCAGAGGCAGTCCCTGCCGCCCAACGATGGAGCAGACCACCGGCGTGTTGGCCCGTTCCCCGCGTTTGACCACCACCGCCACCTCGTCATTGGCGAGCCGCACGTAGCTGCCTGGCGGATAGAAGCCGACGCTCTTGACGAACAGGGCCCCCAAAGGGTCAGGCTTCTGGTCTGCACCCAGGTACAGCTCGCGCGCCACATTCTGCGACAGCAACCCGCCCCGGCTCTGACGAGGACTGATGCAGGCCACATACACGTCGGCCATCTGCAACAGGCGCTGTGACAAGTCGTTGACGGCTTTGCCGCTCGGGTATCCACTGCCATCAGGCTGTTCGTGATGTTCCTCCACCAGAGACAGCCAGAACGGGTCATCAATTCCCAAGCGGCGCAACAGCCTGGCTCCCAGGAGCGGATGCTGCCGGACCGTGTTGCGTTGCGCGTCGGTCAACTCACCGGCCTGACGCGCCAGGCCGTCGTGCACGCGGGTCATGCCGATGTTCATGGTCAATGCCGCGCGAAAGAGTGTGGACTGTTCGCTCACGGACAACCCCGCCGACGGCGCCACCATGTCGCACAGGCCCGCTGACAGCAGCGCATGCGTGGCGCTGTAGGCCATTCGCTGATCAAACAGGAGCTGCACCAACACCAAGAGACTGTCGTCAGGGCCGACGCGCCAGAGTTCGCGAGCGCGCCACAACAAGCGCTCCAGGCGCTCAGGGAACTGGCTGGCTTCGGCGCCCTGTAGCAGCAAGGAGGATAGCGACGCATGCAGGTCGGGCCAGGCGACCGCGGGGCCGACTTCTTCGGCAGACGGGCGATCGCGCGTTTCCCGCACCTCGACGTGATGACTCAGGCCCGCGATACGGCTCAACGATTCGTTGCTGCGCACCATGCGGTCCAGCTCGGCCTTGTAGCTGTAGGTCCAGGCCTGCCAGTCGGCATCATCCACCATCGGCGAATGCAGCATCAGGTGACCGCGGTGCTGCTCCGAGGTGATGGCCTCACCCTTGCGCAGCAACAAAACGCCCTTCGGGTCCCAGACGTTCACGGGCACTGGCTGATTCAGCGCAATGGCATCCAGTGGCAGCGGCTTGTACATGCCGAGATTAAACCGCTGAACAGCGATTCAAAAAACTCGAATAACCCCGAAAACGGCGACTTTCTTCTACTTTCTACAACTGCGGAGTCGACGGTTCTGGCTGGCCAGTACCGGCACAGCAAGCAAAAAGCCCGCAAGTCTTTCGACTTGCGGGCTTGATGGCCTGGTGGGCGGTGCAGGGTTCGAACCTGCGACCCCTGCCGTGTGAACGACGAAAAACGGGACTTTACGGGACCTTCTGGGACCCCGTTTGTCTATGAAACTTGTCTCTCGGAATCCCGTAGTGTTCAATAGTGTTTGGCCCACTTTTGGCCCACTCTAATCCCATTTTTGGCCCACTTTTGGCCCACTTTGGCCCACCACACCAAGGGGTGAATCATGGCAAGGATTGATACGGTCGACTCACGCAACAAGTTAAAGCCTCGGGCAGAGCCGTACTGGGTCAAGCTCTCGTCAGGCTGCATGCTTGGCTTCCGCAAGATGACATCAAGCTCCACCGGCAACTGGATTGCTCGATACCGTTGCGCGGACACCGGCAAACGCGATAAACGCAGCCTTGGTGAGTTCGAGGACAAAGCTCCCTCCCAGCGGTACGACGAAGCCAAGAGGACCGCGGAGGCGTGGTTTTCGCATCTGGGCAAAGGAGGTTCATCCGAGGCCGTGACGGTGAGCGGTGCCTGCAAGCGGTACGTTAAGCATGTTCGAGCAAACCGAGGGGACGCACCCGCTGACGATCTAGAAATGCGATTCAAGCGTTGGGTATATCAAGATCCCGTGTTGGCAAACGTGGAGCTGAGCAAGCTGTCCAAGACGCGCGTTGAAAACTGGCGCAGCTCCATGGCGCTCACACCTGTCAAGGTGAATCGAGACAACCGCGAAGAACCCGTAACACGGCCAAGATCCGCATCAAGTGTGAACCGGGACATCGCCGCTTTGCGTGCAGCGTTGAACTATGCCCACGATGCAGGCGATGTGACCGCTGACCTGGCTTGGCGAGTTGCGCTCCGCCCTGCAAAGAACGTTGACGGGCGCCGCGATGTGTACATTGATATCGAGCAGCGCCGCCAGTTGATTGAGAACGCGCCAAGCGATCTCGCAACCTATCTTTGTGGAATGTCCTCGGTACCTCTTCGCCCAGGGGCCCTGGCCGCACTGAAGGTGTCCAACTACGACGCCAGACTTTCGGTGCTTACCATTGGCAAAGACAAAGCGGGGAAAGATCGCAAGATCAAATTGCCTCCTGCGACCGCGAACATGTTTGAGAAACAATGTGAAAATAGGCCCACAGACGCCTCCATTTTTTGCCGCGAGGACGGCCAGGCGTGGAACAAGGACGCTTGGAAGAAACCCATCAAGGCTGCTGTCGTCGCAGCCGAACTCCAAAGTGTCACGGCATACACGCTGCGACATAGCGTCATCACCGACCTGGTGACCGGTGGGCTTGATCTCCTCACGGTGGCGCAGATAAGTGGAACCAGCGTCTCCATGATCGAGCGCCACTATGGGCACCTCAGAGCCGACCATGCTGCTGCAGCCCTCGCTAAACTCACCATCTGACTCCAGGGCTGGCGAACCCCATGTGTAAGGGGATTTGGCGATAGCGGAGCGTCCGTGTATGGAACTACCAGAGCGCAGAGTCTTTCAAGTCCCGGGACGTGTTCTTCATGCGACGCAGATGAAACCATCGTCCAGCGAAAGCGGCTAGCCCTGCCATCACTGCGATTGCCAGCGCCCCCAATGCTGAAGCAGGCCAATTGAGCGAGCCATCAAGCATTGCGAGCACGCCAAGAGACACGAGCGAGATCAAGGCGCACCAAAGAGCCACGCGCAGCATGTGGAGCTTGGACCTTTTTTCGTTTAGGAACAGAGTTCGCATGGGCAAGGGCTTCGTGGAATAGCAATGCCAGCGCGATTGATTATGAACCGCCTCGGGGCGATTCATGATCACGCAGACCGACGGCCATGCTGAACGTGAATCGGCCCAAGCCATGATGGGCGACGCGCGCTAACTCAACCCCACACTGAGACCACCCTGGCGGCCGACAAGGGCTTAGACGCGGCGGAGCTCATCAAGGCCTTGCATGGGTAGAGCGATCGACCACTAAAGCTGCATTGCAAACGTCCGCCTCGCCACCTCAAGCTCAGGCAACAACTTACTCACAACGGCATCTCGCGATAGGCGTGAGGTAGCCACCGCCAGGCTCATGGCACCGAGCAACTCGCCCTTCCCATTGCGTACCGGAACGGCAATGGACCGAAGGCCGAGCTCCAATTCTTCGTCACTGATGGAATAGCCGCATTGCCGCGCTGCGTGTACCTCCTGCATGATCAAGGCTACATCCGTCTTGGTTTTTGGTGTGAGGGGTTGCCGGCTCATGCGCTGCAACCGGAACTCGACCTCTTCATCTGCAAGTCCAGCGAGCAAGACACGCCCTGTCGCCGAGCAGTATGCAGGGAGCCTCGCACCGATTCCCAGACCGAATGACAGGCTGCGCCGCTGCGTGGATCGCGCAACGAAAACTACGAACTGGGAATCCAGAACAGCCAACGAAGCCGATTCGCGCGTGCGTTCACTGGTGATTTCAAGTATTGGCTGAGCCACCTTAGTCAAAGGCGTGGAGTTCACATAAGCGTGCACGAGGCGCAGCGTGCGCGGCTCAAGCGAAAACAACCGACCGGAAGCGCGCGCATAACCCAGCTTGACCAATGTGAGTAGGGCACGTCGGGTAGAGGCCTTGGTGTGTCCTGTGATTTCAGCCGCTGCGCTGAGCGTCAGTGGTGACTGACTCAGCCCGAACGCTTCGATGAGCAGCAGGCCCTTTTCCAGGCCCATCACGTACTCCTTGTCTACGCCATCACGTATCTCTGTGTCCATGTGAGCTCCTGGAGAGGGAAAAAGTTCGATATGCGGAAACTTTACCGGATTTGGTTGACGTTATGCAACCTGAAAAATACAGTCGTGTTTCACTAAACGATCAATAGTTCGCTATTCGAATTATTGGAAGATAAAAACTTCTCCCATGAGCATGAGCGCTACCTCCCCCATAACATTCTGGCCGTCCGAAAAGCTCACAAGGGTGCCGTATCACTTGTATCAGGAGCCAGCCGTACTTGACGCTGAACAAAAGCGCGTGTTCGAGGGAGCGACGTGGAACTACCTGTGCCTGGAGGCCGAACTGCCTAAACCTGGCGACTACCGCACAACATTCCTCGGTCGCATGCCGGTGGTGGTGGCACGGGACGGAGACGGTGAGGTTTACGCATTCGAGAACCGTTGCTCGCACCGCGGAGCGCTGATCGTCCTCGACGATGGCGGCACGGCGCGCGACTTCCAGTGCGTGTACCACGCCTGGCGCTACGACCGTCAAGGCAATCTCAAGGGCATCGCGTTCCAAAACGGTGTGAACGGTGAAGGAGGCATGGATTCAGCCTTCTGCATGAAGAGCCACAGTCCTCGCAAATTGCGCACGAGCGTGTTCTGCGGCCTGGTGTTCGGAAGCCTGAGCGAAGAAGTACCGGACCTCGAGGACTACCTCGGTCCAGAGATAGTGCGGGGTATCTCACGGGTGCTACACAAGCCAGTACAGATCCTCGGCCGATTCAAGCAGACGCTTCCCAACAATTGGAAGCTCTACGTGGAAAACGTGCGCGATACATACCACGCAAGTCTTTTGCACGTTTTTTTCACCACGTTCCGCCTCAACCGCCTCTCACAGAAAGGAGGCGTCGTGGTCAGCGAAGGCGGGGGCAACCACATCAGCTTCTCGGCCATCGACCCCGCGGCCGAAAAGAGCGAGGACTATCAGGCTGAGGAACTGCGCTCGGAGAAGGATGATTTCAAACTCGAAGACGCTACGTTGCTAAAAGGTATTGACGAGTTCGGCGACGGCGTGACGCTGCAGATCCTTTCGGTATTTCCGGGTTTCGTGCTGGCACAGATCCAGAACACGCTGGCGGTACGCCAGGTGTTGCCAGAGGGCATCGAATCCACGGCGCTGAACTGGGTCTACCTGGGCTTCAAGGACGACACGCCAGAACTGCGCACCATGCGCCTCAAGCAATCCAACCTGATCGGGCCGGCCGGTTTCGTATCGATGGAAGACGGTGCAGTAGGAGGCTTCGTACAGCGAGGCATTGCAAGTGCAGGCGAGAATGAAGCGATCGTTGAGATGGGGGGTGACAGCATCCGTTCGCAGGCCAGCCGCACCACCGAAGCGTCTGTCCGGGGATTCTGGAAAGCTTACCGCATGCACATGGGAGCGGATGCATGAGCACGGTCATTGACACTGCGAGCGCATTGTCACTCAATGCGCACTACGCACGCTGCATTGACAACGATGAGCTGGAGGCTTGGACCCAGCTGTTCACAGAACAGTGCCTGTACCGTGTGACAAACGCCGGCAACCACGCACAGGGGATGGAGGCCAGCATGATCTACGCCGACTCGCGAGCCATGCTGAACGACCGCGTGCTCTCACTGCGTACGGCCAATGTGTACGAGAGGCAGCGGTACCGTCATCTCGTTGGTCTGCCCGCCATGCTGGATGCAACGCAAAAGGGCCAAAGAAGCGAAACACCCTTCGTTGTGGTGCGCATCATGCGCAATGGCGACACCATGATCTTCGCCACAGGACGATACCTGGACGAGATAGTGGTCGACGACAAAAATGCCCTGCGTTTTGCCAGCCGGGTTGTGGTCTGTGACAGCCACAACACCGACACACTGCTGGCCATCCCCCTGTGAATACGCTGTGAACACAACACATCTCATACGTATTGCCAGCCTGGGCGCAACGGTACCCTGCACCGAGGGTCAGACCATACTTGACGCAGTGCGCGAAGCGGGCTACGAGATGCCGTTTTCGTGCAACTCGGGCGTGTGCGCCAGCTGCAAGGGGCGCGTGGTTGCGGGGCGAGTGAACCCCGGCGCTGCGGGCGACCACACACTCACTGCTGAGGAGATCGCGCACGGCGCGGTACTCTTCTGCCAGGCCAGGCCGCTGACAGACATTGAGATCGAGCCACGCCAGATCGAAAAAACTGACACTGACGCGCGCCGCCAGATTGATGCCAAGGTGATGCGCATCGATTTTCTTGCACCCGACGTGGCTCGCCTCAAGCTGCGGTTTCCCGCAGGCGAGAAGGTGAAATTCAGGGCAGGTCAGTACCTCAAGGTGATGCTTCCAGATGGGCAGAGCCGAAGCTTCTCCATGGCCAATCCGCCGCACCAGAATGACGGAGCCGAGCTCCATATCCGCCTTCTCGATGGCGGAGTGTTTTCGCAAAGGCTCACGCAGGAACTCAAAGTAGGCGACCTCCTTCCCGTGGAATTGCCTCACGGCGACTTTTACGTACGCGAGGAAAGTGACGCCCCGATCGTCATGCTGGCCAGCGGTACCGGGTTCGCACCGATCAAATCCATGGTGGAGGACGGCCTGCGCAAAGGCCAGCCACGTGAAATCATCATCTACTGGGGGGCGCGCACAGAAAAGGACCTGTACCTGCTCGACCTTGCGCGCGGGTGGGGCGAACAGAGCGGCCTGCACTTCGTGCCCGTGCTCTCCGAGCCAGATGCCAGCTGGGCTGGTCGCACCGGCCTCGTTCACCACGCCGTATTGCAGGACCACGACAGCCTCGCTGACAAGCACGTGTATGCCTGCGGCGCCCCCGTGATGGTGAGCGCGGCGCGCAGCGATTTCATTTCGAACCATGGTCTGCCGCCAGATGCGTTCTTCTGTGACGCATTCGTGGTGGCAAAGCCCAGATCACCCGCGCTGGCCTGCTGAGGCGCACCAGAGAACGAACACACCAATGACACACGCAAATCCCTATTCCGACGTCCCAACCAGCGACTTCGATCCCTACGCGACAGAGGTGCTGGCGAATCCGTATCCGCAATACCAGCAGTTGCGCGAACTCGGTCCTTGGGCTTGGCTCCAACGCTACGGGGTGCTCGCGGTCGCAAGGCACGACGAAGTGCAACGAATCCTGTCGCAGCCCGAAGTGTTCTGCTCGAGCGCGGGCGTTGGTCTGGCCAATTTCCACACTGAGACACCCTGGCGCAAACCCAGCATCATTCTGGAAGCTGACCCTCCCAATCACAGCCGCACGCGCAAGGTGGTGGCGCGCGTGCTCGCACCAGCATCCATCGGCCGCCTGCGCACCACCTTTGAAGAGGTAGCGGCTCGGATGGTCGAAGATCTGGTGGGGCGCGGCTCGTTCGACGCTGCCAAGGACCTTTGCGAGGCATTCCCCATCAAGGCGTTCGGTGACGCCGTTGGCCTCCCCGCCGAGGGACGAGAGCACCTGCTGCCATATGGCGACATGGTATTCAATGGTTTCGGCCCAATCAACGAGCGCTTCCAGGCACGCATGGACACCTCGGGCGACGCAGTGAACTGGATTGCCAAAGTGTGTCAGCGCGACGCGCTAACTAACGATGGCCTGGGTGCTCAGTTCTTTGCCGCCGCCGACGCGGGTGAGATCGGACAAGACGAGGCTGGCATGCTGGTGCGCACCTTGCTCTCTGCGGGCCTGGATACCACCGTGTTTACGCTTTGCAACGCAATCACCAGCTTCGCTCGCCATCCCGAGCAGTGGGCACTGTTGCGTGACGACCCTTCGCTGGCGCGTCAGGCGCTCGAAGAGGTGCTGCGCTACGACAGTACGTTTCACTCGTTCTACCGTACAACAACGCAGGAGGTTGAGCTCGGGGGAATCACCGTGAAGGCCGGCCAGAAGATCGCGGTCTTCATTGCTTCTGCTAATCGCGACCCGCGTCGTTGGCCCGACGCAGACCGCTTCGACATCACCCGCCGCGCCACTGGCCACATGGCGTTCGGAACAGGCATTCACGGATGCGCCGGGCAGATGATGGCGCGCCTCGAAGGCGAGATTGTGCTGACCGCACTCGCGCGCCGGGTAGCCTCGTTTCGCCTCGACGGTGAGCCGGTCCAGCATTTCAACAACACCGTGCGTGGCCTGAAGAGCATGCCCGTGACAGTCGAACCGCTGATGTCCGCTGTCAACTGACTCTTCAAACACTCCAAGAAAGAATTCCACGATGCCTCAGATTGTTTTTGTTCAACCCAACGGCTTGCGCGAGACCGTGCAGGCCAGCGCCGGTTCTACGGTCATGATGACTGCCATCAATCATGGCATCGCCGGCATCATCGCAGAGTGCGGTGGATCGGCCATGTGTGCCACGTGCCACGTCTACGTGGATCCGGCTTCAGTCGATTTCTTGCCCCCCACCAGCGAAGTGGAAAACGAGATGCTTGCGAGCGCCGCAAGCGAGCGCAAGCAACACAGTCGACTCAGTTGCCAGTTGGAGCTCGCTCCGGGCGTAGACGAATTGATCGTCCATGTTCCGGAACGCCAGGTCTGATGGCCAACGGCGTTGTCATCGTAGGCTCCGGTCAGGGCGGCTTTCAGCTCGCAGCCTCGCTACGCGAGCTTGGTTTTTCGGACCCCATCCTTCTAGTGGGGGACGAGCCCGGTCTACCGTATCAGCGCCCTCCTCTTTCCAAAGGCTTCCTGCAGGCCAAGGTGGATGAGGCGGGCTTGATGCTGCGCCCGAAGTCCTTTTACGAGCGAAGTGATTTACGTGTACTTGCAGGCTCACGAGTGCAATCCATTCACCGCGCAGCAGGCAACGTGTCACTCGCCTGCGGCACAAAGGTTCCATACGATCACTTGGTGCTCGCTACGGGCTCGGCAGCGCGCGGGCTCACAGTGCCGGGCACTGAGCTCAACGGCGTGTTCGTGCTGCGCGGACTCGCCGATGCTCAGCTAATTCGTGAAAAATTGAAGTCGGCGCGATCGGTGGCAGTGGTAGGTGCTGGCTTTATCGGTTTGGAACTCGCGGCCGTCGCGCGTGGCATGGGCCTGGCAATGCATCTGGTCGAAAGCGCTGTTCGCCCTCTAGCACGAGCGCTCTCGGAACCCATGGCACTACGCCTGCAAGCCTTCCATGAAGCTCAAGGCACGCAGTTTCATTTTTCAGCGCAGCTAGAAGCCCTAGAAGGCCACCACGGAAGCGTCTGCGGCCTGCTTCTGCGTGACGGCAGCCGAATCGCAGCCGACCTGGTCGTGATCGCGGTCGGCGTGAATGCCAACGATCAGCTGGCACGGGATGCAGACCTCTTGGTGGACAACGGCATCGTAGTTGATGAGCTACTTCTAACCAGAGACCCTGCTATCTCTGCACTGGGTGATTGCGCGAGCTTTCCCTTCCCTTATGCGGATGGTGCCCATGTGCGCATCGAGTCGGTGCAGAACGCTGTTGACCAGGCGCGCTGCATAGCAGCTCGCCTATGCGGCCAATCTGCGCCGTACTGCAAGGTTCCATGGTTCTGGAGCGAACAAGGCCCATGCCGTCTGCAGATAGCGGGTCTGGCTGAACCTGGTGACGGATATGAAGTCGACGGTGATCCGGCCAGCGGTCGCTTCTCGGTACTGCGGTACCGGGGTGCGCATATGAGCGCCGTTGAGTCCTTCAATGATCCTGCTGCGCACATGCGCGCTCGAAAAGCACTTGCCCTCACCTTCTCGGCAGCTTGAATCTCAAGCCATAACGAAATTCTTCCATTCCCAAAGAAAGAGACAGCACATGACAGCAACAACCCGTGTCTTCGCGGTCACTGGCGGCGCCAGTGGCATCGGTTTTGCCTTTTCCGAGGCGCTCGCGCGTGCAGGCCACTCCGTTGTCATCGCCGACCTGCGTGGCGCCTCCGAAGCGGCCGAGCGCCTCACGGCCCAAGGATTGAAGGTCATTGGCACCCAGACCGATGTGATCAAGCCCGCCGATGTAGTGGGCATGCTTGAACAGACCGTCAAGGCGTTCGGCAGGCTCGATGTGCTGGTGAACAACGCCGGACTGTTCACCACGCTTGCACTCAAACCGTTCGACCAGATCAGCGATGCCGAGTGGATGCGAGTGATGGAAGTCAACACACTTGGTCCCTTCGTCTGCGCAAAAGCGGTGGTTCCTGAAATGCGCAAAAACGGCTTTGGCCGCATTGTGAACATAGCGTCCACCACACCCATCAAGGGAACTCCCAACATGCTGCACTACGTAGCGAGCAAGGGCGCTGTGATCGCATTCACTCGTTCGCTGGCCCGCGAACTCGGGAAAGATGGCATCACCGTCAACGCGATTGCGCCCGGCTTCACGCTGAGCGACGGAGTGCTCGAAAACGACCTGCACAGCCAGATGGGCGATGTGGTGCGAAAGACCAGTCGCTCGCTACAGCGCGACCAGGTGCCCGAGGACCTGGTAGGTGCACTGCTCTTCCTGGCCAGCGACGGCGCAAGCTTCATTACTGGCCAGACCATCGCTGTCGATGGCGGCTCGGTATTCATTTGAACAGCGGGACTGCCATGAACGATTCCGCGTATGACAAGGCGTTCCTCTATATCGATGGCGAATTCATCGAGGGTGGCGACCGCCCGCACCAGGATATCGTCAACCCTGCCAACGGCGAAGTGATCGGGTCCTTGCCCCACGCGCGTAGAGACGACCTTGACCGGGCGCTGAACGCAGCACAACGTGCCTTCGATAGCTGGCGAAAGAGTTCGCCCCTGGAGCGCTCGAAGGTACTGCGCCGCGTGGCTGAACTCACGCGCGAACGTGCGCCACACATAGCACGCCAGATCACGCTCGACCAGGGCAAGCCCTTGAGCGAGGCGATGCTTGAGGTGACAACCTGCGCAGAACACGCAGAGTGGCACGCTGAAGAATGCCGCCGCATCTATGGCCGCGTCATTCCTGCCCGACTTCCGCATGTACGCCAACTCGTGCTTCGAGAGCCCGTTGGGGTCTGCGTGGCGTTCACGCCTTGGAACTTTCCGTTCAATCAGGCCATTCGCAAGATGGCAGCGGCCATCGGTGCGGGTTGCACCCTGGTACTGAAAGGGCCCGAGGATTCTCCCGGCGCTGTCATCGCACTGGCGCGCATGTTTCATGATGCGGGCCTACCGCCCGGTGTACTCAACGTTGTATGGGGCGTGCCGTCAGAGGTTTCGGACTACCTGATCCGCTCACCGATCTCGCGCAAAGTGTCATTCACCGGTTCCGTGCCCGTGGGCAAGCAGCTGGCTTCTCTCGCCGGACTGCACATGAAGCGCATGAGCATGGAGCTGGGTGGACACTCGCCGGTGATGGTGTTTGATGATGCGGACGTTGACGACGCGGCAAACTTGCTCGCACGCTTCAAGGCTCGCAACGCAGGTCAGCTGTGCATTGCTCCCAGCCGCTTCTTCATTCAGGAAAAGGTCTACGACCGCTTCCTCGCTACCTTTACCAAGGCATACGGTAGCCTGAAGGTGGGCAGTGGAATGGAAAAGGATACGCAGATGGGACCACTGGCGCATCTGCGCCGCGTCGATGCGATGGATAGCTTCGTCTCGGATGCCCTGGAACGCGGCGCCAAGCTGACCAGCGGCGGTGCACGGATTGCGGGGCCTGGCTTTTTCTATCCACCCACCATCCTTGTTGACATCCCAGACGATGCTCGACTGATGATGGAAGAGCCCTTTGGCCCTGTGGCGCCAATCACGCGCTTTAAGGAAACCGATGAGGTTTTGAGACGTGCAAATGCCCTGCCGTTCGGCCTTACGGGATTCGTCTTCACTGGCTCCATCAAGACATCGGAGCAGATGGTCAACGGCCTGGAGGTCGGCATGGTCAACGTCAACCATTTCGGCATCACTCTGGCGGAAACGCCTTTTGGTGGCGTGAAGGACAGCGGGATTGGCAGTGAGGGCGGCAGTGAGACCTTCGACGGCTATCTCGTTACCAAATTCGTTTCTCAGGCAAGCCCTGATTGATTCCCAGCAAAACTAGAAGCCGGCTCCCCACCAGAAAGCTAGCCCCACTTTTCCCACTAGTCCTAGGAGACACCTACATGATGCAACGTCGAACCCTCATCCAATCAGCTGCCGCGGCAGCCACCCTTGCAACACCCGGGCTGGGAGTCTTCGCTCAGCAAGTGGTGACGCTTAAATTCCATACCTTCATGGCGCCCACATCAAACGTCTATCTGAACGCTCACAAGGCGTGGATGGAGAAGGTGGAGAAGGACTCTGGCGGGCGCATACGCTTTGAGGGCTATCCCGCCATGCAGCTTGGAGGCGCTCCCAATCAACTTTATGACCAGGCTCGAGATGGTGTGGTCGATATCGTTTGGACACTGGCTGGACTCACACCTGGCCGATTTCCTCGAACCGAGGTGTTCGAGCTGCCTTTTATTACGATGGACGCAATCGGAGCGTCTCGTGCGGCTTGGGAATATCTGCAGACTCATATGGCCGACGAATTCAAGGACGTTCATCCACTAGCCTTTCACACACATGGCGCGGGCTTGCTCCACTCAAAGAACAAACCAATCATCAGCGCTGCGGATTTACGCGGCATGAAAATGCGAGGCCCAACCCGCCAGGCGACGAGGTTGCTCTCTGCCGCTGGGGCGTCCGCCGTGGGCATGCCTTTGCCACAGATTCCGGACGCACTTTCCAAAGGTGTGATCGATGGCGCCGCACTGCCATGGGAAGTGATTCCTTCTATCAAAGTCGACGAACTCACTCAGTTCCATAGTGAGTTTGCACCAGGCAAGCCAGCTCTCTACAACACAGCATTCGTTATGGTCATGAATCAGAGGAAGTACGCCTCGCTGTCGCCAGAGATCAAAAGGGTGATCGACGACAATTCGGGCATGGAGACGTCCGCATGGTTCGGCAAGGTGCAACAGGACCAAGATCCCATCGCACGCAAGATGGCGATTGACCGAGGCAACAAAGTACACGTTTTCACCGAGACCCAGACGGAGGAGTTCATGAAGCTCACCGGAGCGATTGCCAACGAGTGGGTACAAGACATGAACAAGCGCGGCCATGACGGGGACAAGCTGCTGGCAGGCGCTAAGGCGCTTATTGCCAAGCACAAGCCCAAGACCGCATGAGTGACGGCGCACGTCTGGCTATTTCACTGGGCGACCCGAACGGTATTGGGCCGGAGATCGCGATCAAGGCGCTGGCCGCGTTGCCAGAAGCCGAACGCGATCGGTTCACTTTGTTCGGACCGGGTGCAGCACTGCACGGCACCGCCGAACAACTGGGCCTGGGCTACATGGTGCAAGGGTTGCGTCATCACGAGGCGGGCACGCTTGATTCTGCTTTTGCTCCTGGTCTTGTTGATGCAGAAGCAGGCGCCTCTGCAGTGGCAAGCGCGACGGCAGCCATTCGGGCGGTTCAGGCCGGGGCGTTCGATGCGGTCATCGCCTGCCCTCACCACGAGACGGCGATCGCGCGAGCAGGCGTTGCATTCAGCGGATATCCCTCTCTGGTGGCGCGTGCGTGCGAGCAACCTGCCGACTCCGTCTTCCTGATGCTGGTAGGGGGTGGCTTGCGCATCGTGCATGTGACGCTGCACGAAAGCGTGCAGACCGCCTTGAATCGCCTAAGCGCTGACCTGATCGTGCGTGCAACGCTGGCAGGTGTTTCTGCTTGCAAGCGGCTGGGCCTGGGGGCGCCTCGCATCGGCATGTTTGGCATCAACCCCCATGCATCCGAAGGGGAGCTGTTCGGCCCGGAGGATGCGCTCATGACGGTGCCCGCAGTGAAGGAGCTGCGATCAGCTGGCCACCTCGTGGGCGATCCGGCTGGCGCCGACACGCTGCTGGCCGAGAGGAAGGCCGACTTGTATGTCGCCATATTTCATGACCAAGGACACATTCCTGTCAAGCTTTTGGCACCCAACGCTGCCAGTGCGCTCAGCATCGGCGGTAGCGTGCTGCTCTCCAGTGTAGGACACGGCAGCGCAATGGACATTGCAGGGCGCGGCGTCGCCAGTCCTCAGGCTTTGCTCCGAACCATTAGTTTGTTAAGCGGTACAGCTGTGGCCTCGAAAGATTGAAAATAGGCCGATCATCAAAAGAGCATCGTGACCATCTAGGGGTACAGGATCAGCAGCACTGTGACGGCCAGCATGGCTGCAATGAATGGCAACACTCCCTTGAATACTGTGGGCACACGGATACGCTGATCGCCTAGGCTAGCTTTTCGACAATATTTCAATACGAAGCATTTCTCCGCGGCTTTCGGTCGGCCGTTGCTCCGCTTCGGTCCACAAGTACCCCCAGCGTAAGCGCACGGTCATCCCACCCTTGAAGGGATTGGTCTAAGCGGCAACGATGGTGTCCACCAAGTGATTAGGTGGACACCATGAATGAAGCCAAGAAGAAGTCTCGCCGGAGGTACGGCGCCGAGCTCAAGCAGCAGATCCTTGCCGAGTGCGCCGAGCCGGGTGCATCGGTGGCCAGCATTGCTCTGTCCCATGGCATCAACGCCAATGTCGTACACAAATGGCGCCGCGAAGCGGGTGGCGCGCTGCCCGCACTCCAGGCTCCCGCGTTCGTTCCAGTCCCGCTGCCGCCAGCGGCGTGTGCACCTGCACCGGACATCCGCATCGAGTTGCGCCGTGGCGCCACCAGTGTCTCAGTGACCTGGCCCTTGGCCGCGGCCGATCAGTGCGCCGTCTGGATGCGAGAGCTGCTCAAGTGATCCGGGTTGATGCCCTGTGGCTGTCCACCGAACCGCTGGACATGAGGGCTGGAACCGAGACGGCGCTGGCTCGTGTGGTGTTGGTCTTCGGCGCAGCGCGCCCATACCACGCCTACCTGTTCGCCAATCGGCGAGCCAACCGCATGAAGGTGTTGGTGCACGACGGCATCGGGGTGTGGTTGGCGGCCCGGCGCCTGAACAGTGGCAAGTTCGTCTGGCCGCGTGATGCGGCCAGCACCGCCTCGCTCAGCCGCGCCCAGTTCGATGCGCTGGTGCTGGGCCTGCCTTGGCAGCGCCTGGGCAACGGCGGTGTCATCACCGTGGTTTGACTCTGAGGCGCAGACCGGCGCTTGCCAATTGGGACATGTGCCAATAGTGCGCGTGTGCCAGTGCTGGCACAGTGGATGCCCATGGTGGTCGAGCCTCAAACCCTGCAGAACCTGAGCGCAGAAGAGCTGCGTGAGCTGACCACGCGCCTCATGACGCAACTGCGCCACCAGAGCGCGCTACTGGACAAACTCACGCACGAGAATGCGCTCTTGAAGCGCATGAAGTTCGCCGCTCAGTCCGAGCGCTTCAACCCCGAGCAGAAGAGCCTGCTCGAAGACGAGATTGAGGCCGACCTGGCGGCCGTGGCCACGGAGATCGATGCGCTGCAGGAAGCGCAGGCGCCAGCCAAGGTTGAAGAGAAGAAGGTGCCCAAACGCGCGCCGCTGCCAGCCAACCTGCCGCGGCGCGAGATCCGCCACGAGCCCGACTCGACCACCTGTGCTTGCGGCTGCCAGATGAAGCGCGTCGGCGAGGACGTGGCCGAGAAGCTGGACTATGTGCCCGGTGTGTTTACGGTGGAGCGCCACATCCGGGGAAAGTGGGCCTGTGCCCAGTGCGAGACGCTCACCCAAGTCCCTGTCGATCCTCACGTCATCGACAAGGGCATCCCCACCACCGGGCTGCTGGCGCAGGTGCTGGTGGCCAAGTACGCAGACCACCTGCCGCTGTATCGCCAGGAAGCGATCTTTGGTCGCGCTGGTCTCGCCATCCCGCGCTCCACGCTGGCGCAATGGGTGGGCTCCTGTGGCGTGCAACTGCAGTCGCTGGTGGATGCCATGAGAAACGAGCTGCTGCAGCACCGCGTGCTGCATGCTGATGAGACGCCGGTGTCCATGCTCAAACCGGGCAACGGAAAGACGCACCGGGCCTACCTCTGGGCCTATGCCACAGGCGCCTTCGAGGCCAGCAAGGTGGTCGTCTACGACTTCTGTGAATCACGCTCGGGCGAACACCCCCGGCGCTTCCTGGGCGACTGGAGAGGCAGCCTGACCTGTGACGACTTCAGCGGCTACAAGGCCTTGATCGCCAGTGGCGTGACCGAGGTTGGCTGCCTGGCGCACGCGCGGCGCAAGTTCTTCGATCTGCATGCAGCCAACCAGAGCCAGATCGCCGAGTTCGCGCTGCAGTAGTTCGCGCGGGTCTACGAGATTGAGCGAGAGGTCAAGGAGCTTCAGACCGATCAGCGCCAAGCCATCCGGCAACGACAAACGAAGCCGCTGCTTGATGCCTTGCACCAGTGGATGCTGCTGCAACGCCAGAAGGTGCCCGAGGGTTCAGCAAGTGCCAAGGCACTGGACTACAGCCTGCGGCGCTGGGAGGCATTGACGCGGTTCTCGGATGACGGGCAACTGCCCGTGGACAACAACTGGATCGAGAACCAGATCCGGCCCATTGCCATCGGCCGAAACAACTGGCTCTTCGCTGGCAGCCTGCGCGCTGGCCAGCGGGCCGCAGCGGTCATGAGCTTGATCCAGTCAGCGCGCATGAACGGGCACGACCCATATGGCTACCTGCGCGATGTGATGGCACGCCTGCCCATGCAGCGCGCCAGCCAGATCGGCGAGCTACTGCCGCATCGCTGGCAGCCAGCCTGACAACGCATTCTCAGAAACACGACTGCGTCCAGCGGACAAGATGGGATGACCGCGCGCTTACCCCCCAGCGGCTGCCCAGCCGGGTCGCACGGCTGATCTGCTGCCCTACCCCGGGGTTCCACTCGGGGTGCGTTAGCAAAACTGTCCTACAAGCCAAATCCATACCCCGCCGGAAGCCGGCCTAACAGCGCCGCTCCTGAAACCCGACCTCTACCACAGTCAAACTGGAATAGCCAAACCCCTACCCCTCATCACGCACCTGATTGGTATGCTGCGTGCGAATCAGAACGAGATGCATCGGGCTTAGTTCGAGAGTTTCATCTGAGGAAGCCCCATTTACGGCACCCTTTTCGCCGGCGGCTTAGTTGCCAACTTGGCCGAGGCTATCCGCAGCTCTTCAACAAACGCTTGGGCCGCTGGGGACAACGTCCGGCCCACCCGGGTGATGAGAGCCACCGGGCCGAACAAGTCGACCAGGGGCACAGGCAGGACAGTTACTAGTTTGCTGCGAGCAAAGTGGCGTGCGATGTCTGCCGGCATTACACCCAGCATCTCGCCTTCCTGAATCATGCGCAGGTTGGTCAACAGTGAGACGGATTCCACTGCGTAGCGCGGCCGGCTCTCGGTTTGTGACATAAAGAGAATGTCCAGACTCTGCCGGAGCGGCGCCGAAGAGGGGGGAAGCACCCAACGCTGGTGCACCAACGCCTTCAGGGTCAGCTTGCGCGATTTGGCTAGCGGATGCATGGGGCTACTGACGATACAAAAGTCGTCGCGGTACAGCACCTCGTATTGCAGATCGTCCATTTCCGATCCGCCCATGACGCGGCCGAGCATGAGATCCAGCCCCCCGGACTTTAGCGTTGCTACGAGCATGGCGTGGGTACCCTCGACGATAGAAATCTGAAGGGTCGGATGTCTTTCCGTCAAAGCGGCCACTGCTTGAGGAAGCACGACGGAGGCAGTAGAAGCCATGGCCCCAATAGCGAGAGTGCCGACGGATCCGTTGGCCAACGCATGTATCTCGTGGCGCGCTGCATCCAAGTCGGACAACAGGCCACGCGCGTGGCGGATAAGCGCGAAGCCATAGGGCGTGGGTGCCATGCCACGCTTGGAGCGCTCGAAAAGAGCCACTCCAAGCGTGGCCTCCAACTCCTGCAACAGCTTAGTGGCCGTTGGCTGCGTCATTGCCAAGCGAGAGGCAGACTTGTGCAGGTTGCCCAGTTCTCCCAATGTGGATACCAGCAGAAGTTGCCTTAGCTTGAGTCTGCCCTGCAGAAACCATTCGCTACGCGGTACCAGTGCCATGCTCGTTTTTTATGATTCCGTTAATGGAATCATGTTATCCGAAAAAACGATTATTCAGGAATCACTGTCCGATATATCTTCGAACTCTCGTAGTGAACGCGCTACGAGAGAGAAGGAGACAAAATGAACCTGAAAAGCTTGCCTGTAGACGCGTACTTGTCGTTCCGCAGCCCGTACAGTTACTTAGCACTTGAGCGTATGCGTTCGATGGCTGAGCACGATGAGGCGCACTGGAACGTCAAGTTCGTGTCGCCCCTGGCCATTCGATTGCCAGTGCATTTCAAGCTACCCGACCCGTTGGCCCGCCCCTACTTCTTTCGCGATTCCGCAAGAGTGGCCGAGTTTCTGGGGATTCCGTTTCGACGGCCACTTCCTGACCCGATCGTTCAGGATCCGATTTCGCTGGAAATCGCCGCCAAGCAGCCCTACATCCACCGACTGACACGTTTGGGTGCGCTGGCCACGCAGCACGGATTGGCATTTGAGTTTGCGCAGGAAGTGATGCGCATGCTGTGGGACGGCAGCGTGGACGATTGGGACAAGGGAGATCATCTGCAGCGCGCGGTAAGCCGCGTCGGCCTCGACTTGCACGATATGGAGCGAAAAATCGTTGCCGAACCAGGTCCCCTGGATGCCTTGATTCAGCGGCATGAGCGTGAACAGCGAGAAGCCGGGCACTGGGGCGTGCCCTTGTTTGTCATCGAAGGCGAGCCATTTTTCGGCCAAGACCGCATGGATCAGCTCCGGTGGCGGTTGAAACAGAAAACTCACTCATCACAAGTCTTAACCACCGTCAATACGTTCTCCGAGGCAAATTCATGACCGACTCCAGCCTGGCCGAACAGGCCCGTTCCACCTTCGAACGCCTCCGCCTGCTCATCAACGGCACATGGACGTCTGGCACCAGTGACAAGGAAGAACCGGTGATCAATCCAGCGAACGGCCGGGCCCTCGGAATGCTGCCGCATGCTTCGCCAGCTGACATCGAAGCGGCGGTGCAGGCTGCGCAGAGAGGCTTCCTCGTGTGGGCGGTCACGCCCGCCATCGAGCGCCGGCGTGTGCTGCTCGAGGCTGCTCGCCTACTGCGTGAGCGTATTCCGCTACTGGCACACATCCTCACGCTGGAACAAGGGAAAACGCTCGACGAATCCCGCGCGGAGCTGGGTTCCGCAATCGATATTTTTGAATGGTATGCAGAAGAAACGCGACGAATCTATGGACGAACTATTCCCGCTCGTCAAGTTGGCACAGTTCAGACCGTGACGCACGAACCTATCGGAATCGCAGCCGCATTTACACCATGGAATTTTCCTGCCCTCACGCCTGCTCGCAAGATGGCGGGCGCTATTGCAGCGGGCTGCAGTTGCATCATTAAGGCGTCGGAGGAAACGCCTGCCACCTGCATTGCACTGGCTACTGCCTGCATGGATGCGGGCCTTCCGCCCGGTGTACTGAATGTCGTGTTCGGCGTGCCATCAGAGGTTTCACAAGCCTTGTTGGAGCATCCGCTGGTACGCAAGGTGTCTTTCACCGGCTCTATTGCGGTTGGAAAGCACTTGAGCATGCAAGCGGCGGAGCATGGCATGAAGCGGTGCACCATGGAGCTGGGTGGGCACGCTCCTGTGCTGGTGTTCGACGATGCCGATGTCGACCGCGCAGCCGAAATCTGCGCAGCCGGACGGTTCCGCAATGCCGGACAAGTGTGCGTAGCGCCATCGCGCTTCTATGTACAGCGAAGCGCTTATGCCCGTTTCGTCGAGCGCTTTCAGCAAGCTGCGGATCGACTAGTCGTTGGCGATGGCCTTGAAAAGACCACAACCATGGGACCACTGGCCAGTCAGCGCCGCATCTCGGCCATGAAGAGCTTCGTGGACGACGCTGTCGCACGCGGGGCGCGAGTGGTCAGCGGTGGAAGCAATATAGAGAGAGATGGATTCTTCTGGCGCCCGACCGTGCTAGCCGACGTTCCAGACGAAGCGCGGGCCATGCGAGAAGAGACCTTTGGACCCATAGCTCCGATTGCACCCTTCGACTCAATGAACGAGGCGCTGGCCCGAGCCAATGCTTTGCCTTTCGGATTGGCGTCTTTTGTCTTTACTAGCTCGGGCACCCTGGCTGTACAGGCATCAAGCGGACTAGCGGCAGGCATGGTCGGGGTTAATAACCTCGGGATTTCTATTGCCGAAGCGCCGTTTGGCGGAGTGAAAGAAAGCGGCATCGGTTCCGAGGGCGGCATCGAAGGCCTACAGGCCTATCTATTGACCAAATTTATTTCTTCCATGCAGGCGTAACGCACGCCTCAAATCTAAAGGAATCTTTATGAACAAACTCATCTTGCGCGGAAAATTTCTGCTTTTTTGCCTATCCTGGGCCGTAGCCGGACTGGCGCACGCGGACTATCCGGAGAGGCCTATCCGGATTGTCGTTCCCTTCGCCGCTGGTGGACCGGCAGACGGCCTTGCTCGCCTGGTTAGTCATAGTTTGGCAGAAAAGATGGGTACCCCTGTGGTGGTGGAGAACCGGGCCGGGGCCGGCGGCAACATCGGCACTGACACGGTAGCCAAGGCACCGGCAGATGGCTATACGCTGTTACTTGGCTACATCGGTCCTCTGGCTGTGAATCCCCATTTGTTCAGCTCGTTGCCGTTCAATCCAGAGCTGGATTTCGCACCGATAGGCATGATTGCCGACAATCCCCTCGTGTTGGTTGTCCACCCACGCGTTGCTGCGAAGTCCGTGAAGGAGTTAGTCACCCAATTGCGGACTAGTACGGAACCGATGGCGTATGCGTCTGGTGGCAGTGGTTCGGCCAATCACCTTGCGGCCGAACTATTCAAGTCGGCCGAGCAGATAGAAATGACGCACATCGGGTACAAGGGAGTCGCGCCCGCCACCAATGACTTGCTTGGTGGACATGTGCCCATCATGTTTAACGGTGTTTCAGTGGCGTTGCCACACATCAAGGCAGGCAAGTTGCGCGCATTGGCGGTGACAACGAAAGCGCGCATTCCCGCTCTGCCAGACGTCCCAACGATGCAGGAAGCCGGCTTGACGGGCTACGAGATGTCTGCCTGGTTCGCCCTACTGGCGCCAGCGGGCACACCAGCCCCCATCGTGCATCGCTTGGAGAAGGCCCTTCTGGAAACTGTGAATTCGCCTGATGCCGAAGCCAAGTTGGCGGCGCTGGGTATGGTTCCCAGGCCGGCTGGTGCTGAGACCTTACGCAATCACATGAAAGAGGAAATTCAGGTTTGGGGCAAGGTCGTTCGCCAGGCCGGAATCAAGGCGGAATAGGGCTAGGAAACGACTATGCGCAGCCAACCCAACATCTTACTGATCATGGCGGATCAGCTCACCGCAAGTGCACTAAGTGCCTACGGCAACGCCGTATGCAAGACACCCAATTTGGATCAACTTTTCGCCCGCAGCACTTTTTTCGAGCAGGCGTACTGCAACTTCCCAGTGTGTGCACCTTCTCGAGCTTCAATGCTCACAGGGCGAATGGCCAGTAAGGTCAGCGTATACGACAACGCCTGTGAATTTCCGGCACAGTCACCCACCATTCCCTACTGCCTCAGCGCACTGGGCTACAGCACCACTCTATCGGGCAAGATGCACTTCGTAGGGCCAGACCAATTGCATGGCTATCGCGAACGACTTACCACCGACATCTACCCATCCGACTTCGGATGGACTCCTGACTGGGAGCAAGCCATTCCGGTTGCCGCAACCGGTCTAAACTTGCGCAGTGTGGTCGAGTCTGGTGTGTGCACACGCAGCCTGCAATTGGACTACGACGACGAGGTGGTGTTCAAGGCTGTTCAGAAGCTTCGTGAAGTAGGTCGGCGGCCCGAGGCCGAGCCGTTCTTCCTTACGGTCTCGCTGACCCATCCGCACAACCCGTATGTGATCTCCAGCGAGTACTGGGATAGGTACGAGCACGAGGACATCGACCTGCCGGTGACTCCAGCCTTACCGCCTGAAGAGCTCGATCCCCACAGCCTACGGTTGCGCCAGATATACAAATTCGATCAGTACGACATCAGCGAAGCGGACGTGCGCAGATCCAGGCATGCGTACTACTCAATGGTGAGCTACGTCGATGACCAGGTCGGAGTGTTGCTTGAGACGCTACGTGAGATGAACTTAGACGAGGACACAGTCGTCGTTTTCACGTCAGACCATGGTGACATGCTGGGTGAACGTGGGCTTTGGTACAAGTGGATGTTCTTCGAAGGCGCGACACGTATCCCGCTTGCCATCGCAATGCCAGGCCAGACGCCGGTCCGTGTAGCTGAGCTGGTGTCGCTGGTGGACTTGATGCCCACTCTCGTGGGCATCGCATGCCAGGGACGCGACTTGGTGCACGCCGTAGCTCCACAGGATGGCATGGACATACTTGCTGAGCTGCCACCTGAACGTCCGATTTTTGCGGAGATGACTGCCGACGGCGCGCTCAGCCCCTGTCTGATGGTGCGCAAGCACCGATGGAAGTACATCTTCTGCGAGGATGATCCACCGCAACTCTACGATCTGCTCGATGATCCGCAGGAGCGCATCAATCTTTGCGGTCAAGAACGCATGAAAGACATCGAGCAGGAGCTGTCCGACCTCGTCCATGCGCAATGGGACGTCAATGAGCTCAAAGAGGCTATGGCTTCAAGCGCCAGGCAAAGGCTGTTTATCCAGAACACGCGCCAAGCGGGCGAATTCGCTGGCTGGGATCACGAGCCGCGACGGGATCCGTCACGACAGTTCATCCGCAGCGGCAGCACTGCTTCGGCCACCGTCGTCAAAGGCCTCGCCCGGTATCCCTTCGTGTCACCAAAACCACCCGACCGGCCCGATAGGGCTTGAAGAAAGTAGTCCAGCATGATCCACGAACTTCGTATCTACCACTGCTTGCCAGGTCGCCTGTCCGACGTACACACGCGCTTCCAGTCCATCACGCTGCCACTGTGGGAAAAACACCGCATTCGTCCTGTGGGCTTCTGGACTGTTACGGTGGGTCCAAGCAACAACGACCTGTACTATTTGCTTGAATGGAAGGACTTGGCTGAACGCGATAGGCAATGGAATGCATTTTCTACTGATCCGGACTGGGTCTCGGCACGGGCGCGCACCGAAGAGAACGGCCCCTTGGTCGAACGCATCGAGAACATGATGCTGATGCCAACGTCTTACTCGCCGATTAAGTAGCTGGCCTACCAATGAATTCCTGAAGCGCCCCGGGCTTGGTGGAGGTCCGTTGATCGAAGTCGGGCCGTCACCGTGGTGACCCGAGGCATTGAGAACATGACGACCGGAATGGGTCAGGTCGTTACGACGGACTTCACGAACATCAGCTTGGAACGGCTGACGAGGGGCTGATCATTTCGACACGATTGACGCGTTTGCGTACAAATTTCGGAGGACGGGCGTCTTCATACTGTGCCGCCAGACCATTCCTATCGATTCGGTCCGATGTCCCTCGGCGGGGTCCGTGGCTGCAGATTCAGTTGAAGTCCAGGTTTCTCTGATGGGAGCTGGACCGTTGGCTCCGAGCGTACGGGGCTCCGCTGTGGCTGACCCGACTGAGTAGCGGTGATCTCTTTGACGAACCTTGCCACATGCCCGGCCAATTGCCGGTCAGCCGCTTCACCCGATTTGGCAAACGCCAGGCCGATTTGCACCCAAGCATCGACTACAGCCTTCTTCGCAGGATGATTCTGCGGTCCGTCTTGTTTGGTTGATGGCGCGCGGCGCAGGCGCCCTTCTTCCTGGGCCTTCAAACGCCACAGCGGATCGGGCTGGCGTTGTTGGCCGCGTGTGACTTGCCGTGTGGCTTCGGCCTCCACGCCATAGCCTCGCAACTTCTCAGCAAAGGTCTCGCGCCAGCGGTGCAGGTCGCTCTTGCGCGGGTTGAGGCGCTTGCCCAGCCTGGATACCGCACGCACGCTGATGTGCACGTGCGGGTTGGCCTGGTGGTCGTGCAGCACCATCACGTATTTGTGGTCGGCCAGCTCGGCCCGCGAAAACTCCCGTGCGGCGCGCTGCACGATCAGCGGATCGGTACCGCGCGGCATCGACAGCATGATGTTGAATGCCTCGCGCCGTTGACCTGGCTCTGCGTCGTCAGGGATGCGGGCGCCGCCCAGGCGCCACTCATCGGCCAGGTGGTGCAAGCTGTCTTTGCCTTGCATGGTTTCCCCGCGCTGGTCTTCGATCTCCAGCCGCCCGTTCTTGCTGATGTAGCGAAAGTGCGCCGCAATGGCCGCCATGCTCCGCCCGCCCCCGGTGACTTTGACCATGACCTGCGGGGCACGCCGCACGACGGTGGCTTCGATGCGCTGGCGGATGGCGTTGGCACGCTGGTGCGCGCCCGAAGGGCCCAGCTTGGGCTGTGGGCGAACCTGGACGATGCGGTTGCCCGGATAGAACAAGCGGTCGCCCCAGGTGATGAGGATGCCGTCGAGCGAGGGCGTGTGAGGTGTGTTGGCTCCGTAAGAGTGACCTTGCACAGAGGCTCGCGAAGGCGAGCGCCGTTGGCCTGATGGCGATTTCATGGATGGCTCCTTCGGTTGCCGGGTCGGATGCGGCCCCTTGGTTCTGCGGTGGCGGGGCGGTGCGGCTGCAAGTCAGCAAGCGCGCTAGAAGCGAGGTCAAGGTGCTGGCGTACATCTCTCGCCAGGGTGTCGAGCATCAACCGGAGCGGCCTGGAGGACCCGTCTTCGCCTCGGTGCAGCAGCGAGCTCAACTGGTGGATGTTGCGGCTGAGGGTGGCCAGTTCTGCTGTGGATGCACTCAAGATAGCGATGTGTTCTAGCCGGCTGACACCAGTTGTCAGCACGGGTACGTTGGCTACCAAGCCGGCCAGGTAGGCGCCGCGCGACAGACCAGCGGCTCGGGCACCAGCAGCGAGCTGGCCTGCCTCCATGGCGGTCATGCGGATCGACAGCTTGACGCTGACCGCGTGCCCAGCCTCTTGGAGCGCCTTCACGCTTTGAGGCTCACCATTGACCACCGAGAGACCCAGATCGCGAGCCACAGCGCCGCGCACCAGCTCCGACACGCTGACCCGCTGCGCCTGCGCACGGGCCACCAGCGCGGCCTTCAAGCCGCGCATTTCAACCGTGACGAAGTCGTGTGTTGGGGTGTTCATGGGCCGACGAATGGAGGGGCGCGGAGCGCTTGTGAAACTGGCGGCAGGCCGCCTATCTCTGCACTCACCCATGAACCCAGTATTGGCCTAAGTCGAGGCTCTTCAGCTGCTGGATTTGGGTCCGAATCCAGCAGGCGAACAGGCACCAGGCGGGCTGAAGATGAGCACGAACCGAGCAGCACCGCTCAGGACATGAACAGACAGCACGGGCAGTGATCAGCATGCAAACAGGCACTGCACAAACCGATCAGCGAGTGACGAACAACCGACCAACGCCTGACTTGAAACCGAGCGATGAAACTGGTTCCAACCGATCCGCCGGGCAGAAGCTCCCGCAAAGCCAGGCGCTTTGCGCAGGACATGCGGGAACTGCGCGCCCAGGGCTACACCTTCGAGGCGATCCGCATGGCCTTGGCTGCGGTTGGCGTGCACGTGAGCAACGCGACCGTGCAACGCGAAGTGGCCAGGGCCACCAAAGCAGCTTCCTTCGGCCAGGCTCTGGATTCGAATTCGCGACCGCATGAGGTGCCGCCTGTTCTCACCCAACCACAGGTATCCGCGCACCCTCCATCAACCACCACACCTCAGTCACCTCAGGTCGTTTCCGTGGAAACGGACATGCGCAGCGGCAAAGAGATCGCCGAAGCGTTCGCTAGCAGTCGAATCACCAACCCCCTGGCCCGCGCCAGGCTCAACGCAAAGGAATCGCCATGAAAGTTGCCATCATCAATTTCTCGGGCAATGTGGGCAAGACCACCGTCGCCCGCCACTTGCTACTGCCCCGAATCAAAGACGCAGAACTGATTTCGGTCGAAAGCCTGAATGCCGGTGAGGGAGAGGGTCAGGCCATGCGCGGTCGGCAATTCGGGGAACTGCAGGAATACCTGCAGACCATCGACAACGCGGTGGTGGACATCGGCGCCAGCAACGTCGAAGAGTTGCTCGAACTGATGCAGAAATACCGAGGCAGCCACGAAGACTTCGATGTTTTTGTGGTTCCAACGGTGCCGGCCCTCAAGCAACAGCAGGACACCATCGCCACCCTGATCGAGCTGGCGCGGCTGGGTGTGCCACGGCCCAAAGTGCGCTTGTTGTTCAACATGATCCACAGCGCCGCTGACCTCCCTGCGCACTTTGACCTGGTACGGGGCTTTCTCAAGGCGAAACCCATTGCCACCGAGAACGCGGCCTGCCATTTGAGCGCCAACGAGGTCTATGGTCGCATCCGGGGCAGCAACACCGACCTCGCCACCCTGGCCCGTGACACAACCGACTACAAGGCCTTGATCGTCAAGACCAAGGACACCGCAGAAAGGCTCGCCCTGGCCCAGAAACTGGCCACGCGGCGGCTGGCCAGCGGTGTGGTGCCGGAGCTCGATGCCTGCTTTGCGGCGCTTGGCCTGGGGTCGGGCACCGCAACCGACATGATGCCACTGCCTGCGCAGGCCAAATGACCGACCTGGTCACGGCCCGCGAAGAGCTGATGGCGGTGGCCATCGGCCAGTTGGGGGAGTTGCTGGACCGGATGGATACCCTGGCACTCAAGCTCGATGCCAGCCAACTGGCGCTGACGCTGGTGAGCACCGAACTGGCCGAGCAGGTCATCGCGTACGAAACCCGAATGGCCGGCATCACCGAGAACGCGAAGTTGAAGGCGGTCCAATATATTGCCCTGCGGGCCGACGAAATGGCCCGGGGCACCATGGATGCACAGACCCGGGCCATGGAGGAAGCGGCTCGCACCGTGTTCCGCAATGAAGTCGGCCCCGCTCTGCAGCGGGTGACGGTGCCGCTGCAGCACGTGGCAGACCTGGCCCGCAAGGGTGCACGCGCCTGGGAATGGTGGCTGCTGCACGCTGCGACGGCGGTGCTTTCTTCGGCCATCAGCTGGGCGATGGCCGCCTGGCTGTGGCTTCGTTGAGAAGCCGCAACCGGGATCGCGCGAGGCGGCGGCAGCCGGCGAGCGCGTTTGGATTTTCTGGTGCACCACACCGCCCGTTGATGGAGCGGTGCGGTGCTGGGCTTGATCAGGCCTTGAGCTTGCGCATCTCTTCGGCCAATACCCACAGCGCCCTGTTCAGGCTCACGCTGCGGTCGATGCTGCCCACCGGTCGGGTGTGCAGGCGCCGGCCCTTGGCGCCGCGCCCAGGTTGGCCACCTCGCAGCGCGTTCTCCTGCACCCGCTGAAAGGTGGTCCATAGGCTAGCCCCAAAGTCTTCGGGCCGACGGGCTTCGATCAGTTGCTCAGCGGTCACCGGGGCCGGGGGTTCGCCCTCCCCTCGCTCGCCGTAACGCAAAGCAAGGGCCGCGGAGGCGTAAGCCCGCTGTTCTTCGGGCTGCAGGGTCAGGGCCTTCATGCTGTCGGTAGAGGCGTCCACCGCTTCGAAGTCCTCCAACACCCGAAAAGCACCTTCGATCACCTCGTCCTGGATGTTGCCCTTGTGGGGGATGCGGATGTCGTTGGTGATGTCGCCCACCACCAACCCATTGCAACAGACGAATCTGAACAGACCCGCGAGCATCTGGTAGCTGCTGGCGCCGTCGTGGCTGTTGATCAGAATGATCTCTTTGGCCTCGGGCCGGGTGTTCACCTGGCCCGCGTGGCGCATGCGGATCATGTGTTTGGTGAACTCGGTCTTGCCTTCGATGCGGCTTTTGCTCTGCGCCACCATGAAGGGCTCGAAGCCTTCATGCCGCAGACCGCGCAGCACGTCGATGGTGGGGATGTAGGTGTAGCGCTCGGAACGGCTGCCATGTTTGCCTTCGGCAAAGATGGACGGTGCGGCCCGGCGCATCTGCTCTTCGGCCAGCGGAGTCTCGCTGCGGACGACGAAAGTGGTGTGACCGAATCGGGCGGCCAGGGGGCGGGAAGCTTGAACGGTGTTCATGGTGAAGGCTCCAAAAAAAAGAATGAAGGGATGTCTGGTTAAGGCGGAAACACCGGGTAGGTGGATACCGCCCGACGTGGTTGTTCAGGCGTGCGCCGGCTGGCGTCCGCTGCGAGCCTTGCTGTTGCTGGAGGGTGTGTTGGGGGTGGCTGCAGGGGCATCACCTGCGCCATCGCGTGCGCGGCGGGCCTCGGCTTCTGCACGGCTGTCGAGGTAGTCGATTTCATCAACCGTAAAGGTCAGCGCGTAGACGTCACCACCTTCGTTGTCCTGGTAGATGTTGTTGCGCAATCGCCCGACGATGTTCACGTGCGAGCCCTTGCCCAGGTACGCGGCAGCGTGTTCTGCCTGCTTGGCCCACAACGTCCAATGGATCGCAGTGGCCATCTCCTCGCGGTCTTCACCGCTGCCCCGGTGTTGGTTGCTGATGGCGAGCAGCACCGCCTTGGCGACCTTGCCTTCTCTCCCCTTGACGAATTCGAGCTTGACGGCACCGGCCAGGTGCGCGTGGCGTTGGATGACTTGAACGTGGGTCATGATGGAACTCCTTGCATGAGCGACCAGCCGGACCCCGACCCGGGCTCCTCAAAACTGATCCTCTCGCTCGGACTCCCTCGCTCCCGCCCACGGGCGGGCGGGGGGTGGGCAAGGCCCCTTCCCTCGGGAAGGGGTGGGGGATGGGGAAACCACGCAGCCGAAGCAGTGAGCCAGTCACCTGGCCCACCGCTGAAAGATCCCCCCACAAGTCCCCCTCACCCGTGGATGGGGGCGC
>PHCQ01000071.1 GCA_002840835.1 Betaproteobacteria bacterium HGW-Betaproteobacteria-16
GTTGGCCAGCACGCTGGTGTCCCACTGGCCGCCGGTCATGGCCATGACGATGTCGAACACCTTGAGCACGGTGATGGTGATGGTGGTCCAGACCACGAGAATGGTGGACATGATCTGCGGCACCATGATGGCAAAGAAGATCTGCAACTCGCTGGCGCCGTCGATGCGGGCCGCTTCGAGCGTGTCGTTGGGCACACCGCGCAGCGCCGCCGAGAGGATCACCATGGCGAAACCGGTCTGGATCCAGATCAGGATGGCCATGAGGAAGAAGTTGTTCCAGAACGGCAGCGTGACCCAGGCCTGGGGCGCAAACCCCATGCCGGTAACGATGGCGTTGAGCAGGCCGATCTGCTCGGCGTCGGGACCACGGAAATCGAACACGAACTTCCAGATCACGCTGGCGCCGACGAAGCTGATCGCCATGGGCATGAACACCAGTGTCTTGGCCACATGGCCCCACCACACACGGTCGGCCAGCACGGCCACCACCAGACCCAGGGCCGTGGACACGGCGGGCACCACCAGCAGCCACATGAAGTTGTTGCGGATGGTGATGAGGAAATTCTCGTCCTTGAACACCCACACATAGTTCGCCAGACCCACGAAGGTCTGGCCCACCGCGTCGAAGAAGCTCAGGCGGAAGGTCTCGAACAGTGGGTAGACCAGGTACACACCCAGCAGCACCAGGGCGGGCGCCAGGAACAGCCACGGCTGAACATTCGAACGGATCGCCTCACGCCGGTTGCGCGTCGCAAAGGGCAGGGCCACGATGCGGTCCAGCAGGAAGTTGCTGCCCGCGAAATACAGCAGACAGAAACCGACGCTGACCACCACGGCCAAGAATGTCTGGAAGATTGAATCAGTCATGGTGGTCAACAGAACGGCAAACAAACAGACGGGGTGGCACGAGCGCCACTTCACCATCCAGGGCTCCCGTGGAACTGGCTCTGCCAGGCCACAGGGAGCGTCCCCCCTTCAGGGGGGAAGACGCGAAGCGGCGCAGGGGGGTTATTTCAGAGCTTCCCAGGACTTCTGGATGTCATCGGCCACCGCCTGGGCGGACTTGCCACCCGAGTAGTCGACCATGCCCTTCCAGAAGCTGCCCGCACCCACGGCGCCGGGCATCAGGTCGGAGCCGTCGAAGCGGAAGGTGGTGGCGCCCTGCAGGATCTCGCCTTGCTTGCGCAGGGCCTTGGTTTTGTAGTGGTCCAGGTTGGCGCCCTTGTGCGGGGTCAGGAAACCGCCTTCGGCCATCCAGATCTCGTGGGACTGCGGGTGCTGCAGGTATTCCATGAAGGCGCGGGCGCCCTTGCTGTCCTTGGTGATCGTCATGATTGTGCCGCCGCCCAACACCGGGTTGCCCAGTTGCTTGCCTGCGTAGGAAGGGAAGTAGAAGAAGTCGGCGTCTTCGGCCTTGCCTTCGGGGAAGAAGGCGGGGATGAAGCTGGCCTGGCGGTGCATGTAGCACTTGGGCGGCGAGTCGAACATGCCCTTGGGGCTGTCCTTGAAGCTCACCGTGGCCACAGCCTTGGCGCCACCGTCCACATAGGCGTCGTTGCGGGCGAACCAGCCATAAGCCTCGATCGCCTCGATCACGCGCTTGTCGTTGAACTTCACCTTGTTGGTGGTCCAGTCGTCGTAGACCTGCGGGCTCTGGGTGCGAAGCATCATGTCTTCCACCCAGTCGGTGGCGGGCCAGCCGGTGGCAGCATCACTGCCCAGGCCGATACACCAGGGCTTGCCGCCATCGGCCGCGATCTGCATGGTCAGGTCTTGCAGTTCCTCCATGGACTTGGGCACCTTGTAGCCCTTTTCCTTGAAGTTCTCCGGGATGTACCAGACCAGGCTCTTGACGTTCACGTTGTAGAAGAGGCCGTAGAACTCGTCCTTGCCAGCCTTGTTCTTGAAGGTGCCCAGGTCTGCCCACGAGCTGCCGGCGGCATAGTTGGCCTTGACCCAGTCGCGTGCCTTGTTGCCCAGCGGTGTGAGGCCGCCCACGGCGGCCATGTTGGCGGCCAGGCCGGGCTGTGGGAAGACGGAAATGTGGGAAGGCGAGCCAGCCTTGATGTCGATCACGATCTGCTGCTCTGAGCTTTGCGAGCACGAGTGCTTCACCGTGGCCCCGGTGGCCTTCTCGAAGTTGGCGATGACCTTCTTGAACATGCCTTCTTCGGCGCCTGTCCAGGGGCAGGTGATGGTGATCTCCTCGCCCTTGAGGTCAGGCCCTTTGTAGTCGGCGGCCATGGCCGCGCCACTCAGTGAGGTCAGGGCCAGGGCGGTGGCCCCGGCGATGGTGCTTGTCTTGAACATCTTTTGTTGCTCCTCTATCAACATCACGGACCATCCGCGACGCCATGGGTTGGATATCCCCGGGATGGGGTCCGTCAAATGCGCAGTCCCGCCGCATCAAAGCGGTACAGGTGCTCCGGCTGGTGACCCAGCCTCAGGCGCTCTCCCGGCTCCACGGAGATGGAACCGTCGATGCGCGCTGTCAGATCGCCCTGCGGACCGGCGTCCACATAGGCAAAGGTTTCGTTGCCCAGTTGCTCGGCGTGGCGCAGCGTGCCTTCGAGCTGGCCCGCGGCGTCGATGCGCAGGTGCTCTGGCCGGATGCCCACCGCATGGGCGTCGAACTGCTCGGCGTAGTGGCCTTCGATGAAGTTCATCTGGGGCGAGCCGATGAAACTGGCCACGAAGCGGGTGGCAGGGCGGTGGTAGAGCTCCAGCGGCGCGCCGACCTGTTCGATGCGACCCTTGTTGAGCACCACGATCTTGTCGGCCAGTGTCATGGCTTCGACCTGATCGTGGGTCACATAGACCATGGTCGCACCCAGTCGACGGTGCAGGGTGGCCAGCTCCACACGCATCTTGGTGCGCAAGGCCGCGTCCAGGTTGGACAACGGCTCGTCAAACAGGAACACCTTGGGATTGCGCACGATGGCGCGACCGATGGCGACGCGCTGGCGCTGCCCGCCAGACAGGGCCTTGGGCAGGCGCTGCAGGTACTCGGTGATCTGCAGTATCTCTGAGGCCTCGCGCACGCGCCGGTCGATTTCCGCCTTGGGAACCTTGGCGATCTTCAGACCGAAGGCCATGTTGTCGTAGACCGTTTTGTGCGGGTAGAGAGCGTAGCTCTGGAACACCATGGCTACGCCGCGCTCGCTCGGCGGCAGGTCGTTGACGGTCTGACCGGCAATGGTGAGCGTGCCTCCGGAGATGTCTTCAAGCCCCGCGATCATGCGCAGCAGCGTGGTCTTGCCGCAGCCCGACGGGCCGACGAACACCACGAACTCGCCCGGCTCGATGTCCAGATCCACGCCGTGAATGACAGGGACCTTTCCGTAGTTCTTCTGGATGTTGCGCAGGCGCAGGTTGGATTGGCTCATGAACGTGTGTTGGGTCGGAAGAAACCGGAATGGGCAGCGTTGAACTTCGCCCCTTGGATGGAATTTGAACACCAATGCAAACGATTGCATGCTGGGGGTTACCCTTAGACCGGATGGTGTGCAGGGCAGGAATGGGGGTGAACGGAGCGCGATGAGCGGCGCGCGACGCGGCGCAGGCTGCGCGCCGTCATTGCGCGCGATTTCCGTCGGCGCGGTGGGCGTTATCGGCGGTGGCGAAGCTGATCAGGCACCCGCCAAATGCGCGAGCTCAGCGGATGCTGAGCGGTGGCGCCCTTGGATCTTCCAGTGTGCTGTCCCGCAAACAACTTGCATATGAAACCGCGCCTTCACACCCATGGCTTCGTTACAAACCCTCGCGATAGCACAGGCTATCGCTGCTGTTTGCGCCTTGCCCTGGGCGCGAATCCATCGGTTTCATTTCATGCAACTGTTTCCGGGACAACACACTAGCGGCTGCTGTCGCGCTCGACCAGCTCGGTGGGCAGGACGATGTTTCGGCGCGGTGCGCCGGCAATGGACTCGAACAGCAGCTCGACCAGCGCACGCCCGGCCAGTTCGATGGGTTGGCGAACCGTGGTCAGCGTCGGGTGCACGTGCCTGGCGAGAAGGATGTCGTCATAGCCGACCACGCGCACCTGGTCGGGAATCGGCACACTGCGTTCGCGCAATGCGCCCATGAGCGAAATCGCAGTCACATCGCTGCAGGTGAAGATGGCGTCGAAATCCAGATGCTGGTTGAGCCAGCCGTCAATGGTTTCGCGGATTCGCGCGTCGCCAAACAGGTAGTGCTGTCGCAGACGGGGATCGGGTTCCATGCCCGCCTCTTGCAGAGCGCGCTCATACCCACGAAAGCGCAGGCTGGCCTCAGGGTGTGCGGCGTCGCCGAAGAATGCGATGCGGCGGCAACCCTTCTCGATCAGGTGGCGGGTGGCGAGATAGCCGCCTCTGAAGTTGTCACCACCCACGACCGGGTACGAGGCACCGTCCAGGGCCGCCCCCCACACCGCCATGGGAATTCCCTGCAGCGCCAGCTCATTGAGGTGGTCATGCAGCGACAACTGGCCGATCACGACCAGGCCGCTGACCTGTCCCGACTCCACCATCGAGCGCATCTGGTCCTGGCGGCCCTCCTGCAGGCGCGTCAGCAGCAGGTTCATGCCGAGGTCGTTCACGGTATCGGTCAGCGAGCCCAGAATGCCCAGGACGAAAGGGTCAGAGATCATCTGGGTGCTGTCGCTCAGCAGCACGACACCAATGGTCTGCAGATCGCCTTTGCGCAAGTTGGCAGCACCCACGTTGACGCGGTAGTGGAGCGAGCGCGCCAGTTCGGTGATGCGGTTGCGGGTGGCCTCGGGGATGAGTGTGCTGCCGCTGAGCGCACGGGACACGGTGGACGTTGACACACCAGCCATGCGCGCGATGTCGATCATCTGCACACGCCTGCGCCCCTTGTCCGGAGGTGTGAGGGTGGTGGGGGCGGTGTCGCTGTCGGTGCTGACGGGAGAGGGGGGCGTAGACGGCATCGCTTCATTATTTCACCCCGCAAGGCAACGCACAGGTCACGCAGCGGATACCCCGGCGATGGGTTGGCCCAAAAAAAGCCCGGGCCGCAAGGCACCGGGCGAAACTGATTGCCAGGGAGAAAGCGGTGCGGACGTGGCCCCGGGATGATTCACCAGAGCCACAGTCCCGCCATGCGCGAGGATCAGAACGCGTAGTTGATGCGCGCTCGCACGGCGAGTTGAGGATCGGTGCCGGTGCCGCCTTTGGAATAGCTGATCGCCGGGGTGATGGTGGCGCCTTTAACGCCGAACAAGGGCAAAGAGTAGGCCGCGTACACGGTGGTGACCTTGTCGGCCGAGGTGGCACCCTTGCCAAGGATCAGACCCACGCCGGCAGGCCCAAACACCGCGTTGATGCCGATGGATTTGTCGTCCTCCTTCTTGGCCAGGTTCAGGTTCAGGTTGCTGTCCTTGCCCAGCGCATAGCCGAGCGACAGGCCGACACCGTTTTCACTGCCGGCAGTGCTGCCCACGACCTTGACGCTCTCGATGCCGGCGCGCAGGGTCACAGGGCCGGTGGTGTAGGTCACGCCGGGTCGAAAGCCGCGGGCCTCTCCGTCTTCCTTGCTGTAAACCAGTCCGAGTTCCACGCGCAGACCGGTGGCGGCGTTCAGGCCCAGGGCTCCGTGCACGACATCGCTGCCTTTGCGTCCGCGCAAGGTGTTCGCCAGGTAAGGGGTATAGCCGGCGTATTCGACCACGGTGTCTTTGCCCACCGGGAACAGGTCCAGCGCTTCGAAACGGCCCATTTTGATGTCCATGCCGGCATTGCCGAACTGCACCCACATGTCATCCACGCCGGTGTCGCCGTCTTTTTTCAGCAGCAGGCTGGCCCGGCCAGCCACGAAGGCGTCGCCGTTGGTGGCTTTTGCAGCGACATTGACCTCGACGCGGCCCCCCATCGACAGATCGCTGTCGCGGGCGTTGGTTGCGGGTGCGTCGACCGCGTTGTAGTGGGTGGTGTCGAGTTCCAGGTTGGCGTCGAAACCAACGTCGGCGTGGGCGGCGGTGGTGGCACACAGGGCGACCAGGGCGGCCAGTTTGAAAGCGTGAGGCATGTGTTTGCTCCGAAGGTAGGTGGAATGGCGTTCCTTGCCTGTCAACGTGCTGAAAAGTGCGCAGTCGCCAGAAAAGGTGGGCGTATTCGATCATTCAAGCAAACGTTTGCATTCCGTGAAAACCCTGAAATTTGCCGGGTTTTATGGAAATATGTGGCTAATTTGCCGCTAAACCACAGGCATGGATATACCTAGTTGTGCAAAGGATTGCATCACGCTACAAGCCGACGCCGTTTTTTGGTCAGATTTCGTATTTCTTCGGGCGGCTTGCAGGCGGCGGGCGCCTCTGGGAGGCGTGCCTGGGGTGTCGCTGGGGGTGCAGGAGACCGGTGTGTATCGCCCGACGCTCGTCCATGTGACCGCGCGCGTTCGGGGGCCGATCCCTCGCCTGCGAGATGGCCGTGCACCCTGGTTGGACCGGTGAAGTGTCGGGGCCTTGCCTGGAGCGCCCGGATGGCGATCAATCGCCGGGATGAAGCGTCAAGTGCAGCCGGAGGCTGTCAAACGCAGCACGCGCTGAGCCCGCGCCGCCGCCGCGTCGGAGTGGGTCACCAGGATCACTGCAGCACTGCTCTCCTGTGCCTGCTGTTGCAGCACGTCCATCACCTGCTGCGCGGTGCCCGGATCCAGGTTGCCGGTGGGTTCGTCGGCCAGCAGCAAGCTGGGGCGATGCACCAGTGCGCGGGCGATCGCCACGCGCTGAAGCTGCCCGCCCGAGAGCTGTGCTGGCAGGCGCTCACCCAGGCCGCCCAGCCCTACGGCCGCGAGCATTTGCGCCACACGTGTCGGGTCTGGACGTTTGAGCAGCAGCAGGGGCAGACCCACGTTTTGCGCCACGTCCAGGTGCGGCAATACGTGAAAAGCCTGGAACACGAAACCGAGTTTTTCGCGCCGCCAGTGGGCACGCTGGGTTTCCGAGAGTGCGCCAAGGTCGACGCCGTCGTGCGTGATCGTGCCTTCGCTCCAGTCGTCCAGCCCGGCCAGGCAATTGAGCAGGCTCGATTTGCCCACGCCCGACTCGCCCACGATGGCGACGAATTCGCCCGGCTCCACACGCAGGCTGACATGGCTGAACACAGGGGTGTTGCCGTAGCGCTTGCTCAGGTTGTTCACCAGCAGGCTGGGTGCACACACCAGAATACCTTCGCCCTCCGGGCTGCGGTGCGAGCTTGCTTGGGAACGGCCCGGTGCTGCGCTCATGCCAGGTGCCCCCAGACCAGAAACACCACCAGCAGCACTGCGCACCAGGCCAGGTGACCCAGCGTGCAGTAACAGCGAAGGGCAGGCGGCAGACGGTTGAACAGGCTTTTCAGCATGGTTTGGAGCCGGTCGGATGGGACGCAACAAGCCCTTGGGCCAGCATGGGCGGACCGAGCAGATCCTGCACCGAATCCAGCACGCGCGCCAGGGCATCAGGCGCGTCGCAGGCAATGGTCTGGCGCTCGGGCATGGAGCGCAGCCAGGTGATCTGGCGCTTGGCGAGCTGGCGCGTCGCGAAGATGCCTCGGTCGCGCAGCTCGGTGCGCTGGGCGTCAGTCAATGGATCGCCTGCCGCATCCAGCGCTTCCCATGCCTGCCTGTAACCCACGCAGCGCATGGACGGCAGGTCCGGGTGGAGGTCGCCGCGTGCGCGCAACCGGCGCACCTCGTCAATCAAACCGCCGGCCAGCATGCTTTCGAATCGCTGGGCAATGCGTGCGTGCAGCCAGGCGCGATCGTCAGGCTCCAGTGACAGCAAATGCTCGGGTGCCAGTGGCCCGGCGTGCACGGCGCCACCGGTCTGAAAAGATGAAATGGGTCGGCCCGACACCTCGAACACTTCCAGTGCACGCTGAATGCGCTGCGAGTCGTTGGGGAACAGCCGGGCAGCGGTGGCGGGGTCAATTTTCGCCAGTTCTGCGTGAAGTGCCGGCCAGCCCAGGGCCTGGGCGCGTGCTTCAAGTCGGGCCCGCACGGCGGGGTTGGCGCGGGGCATGTCGTCCAGCCCGTGCATCAGCGCCTTGAAATACAGCATGGTGCCGCCCACCAGCAGCGGTGTGCGACCGCGCGCCTGTATGTCGTCCACGAGGCGGGTGGCATCCCTCACGAAATCGGCCGCACTGTAGGCCTGAAGCGGGTCGATGATGTCGATGAGGTGGTGCGGAACCAGCGCGCGTTCCTGCAAAGTCGGTTTGGCGGTGCCGATGTCCATGCCTCGGAACACCAGGGCCGAATCGACGCTGATGATCTCCACCGGCCAGCGCTGCGCAATGGCCAGCGATGCAGCGCTCTTCCCGCTCGCCGTGGGGCCGGCCAGCGCAATGCACCTGGCCCGCGATGTTGGCGCGCTCATGGGTTGGAGCGCGGGGCTTCACGCGCATCGGGCAGCGGTTGGCCAGCTTCCAGCGCACGAAGCGGCGCAGGGGCGGTGACTTCACTCTTGCCGTGGCGCTGCACCAGCGTCCATGCGATTCCTGCGATCACCACGCTCCAGAACCAGATGCCGTTGGTCAGCGGCAGCACCGTGCCTGCCCCGTCCGCCACACTGGCCAGACTGCGGCCCAGCCAGCCGCCCATGAAAAAGGCCGCAACCATCATCAGGAACCCGCTGAGCGCCGAGGCGGCCCCGGCAGCATGAGGAAACGGCCCGACCGCGCCGCTTTGCCCGCAGGGCTGGTGCACCCCGTGGGCCAGCATGAACAAGTAGAACGGCACCATGATCGCCATCACATGTTGTACGCCGGCCAGCGCCAGGCCGCCCATCAGAGTGCCTGCGGTGACGGTGCAGGCACCGGCCAGCGCCACGGTGCGACGAACGCCCAGGCGTGGCAACAACCTGCGGCAAATGAGCGTGCCGACGATGTAGCTCAGCGACATGGTGAACATCACCAGGCCGTACGCTGGTTTGGACAGCCCCAGCACCTGAATGAACACGAAGGGTGAGGCCGCCAGGAAGGTGAACAGACCGCTGTAGGACGCGGTCGACAACAAGGTGAACGCCCAGAACGTGGGGTGCTGCACGATCTGCCACCAGGTGCGCGCCAGCGTGCCGGGTTGCAGGGCATCAGGGTTTCTGCGTTGCAGAGTCTCTTCAAAACGAAGCGCCAGCACCAGCAGCGTGGCCGCACCGAACACCGCCAAGACCAGCAGGGCCATGCGCCAGCCCAGGTATTCCGCAACGAGCCCGCCCAGAGGGGCGCTGGCGCAGGCGATCACACCCAGCCCGGTGAGGCCCTTGGACATGATGCGCGCACCTTCCACCGGCGCGTACAGGTCGCGCACGATGGCGCGTGCACACATGACGCCGGCGCCCATGGCCACGCCTTGCAGCGAGCGCCACAGCACCAGTTGCGCCATGGACGCCGAAAACGTGCTGCCGACGGATGCGATCACATAGAGTGTCATGCCCAGCAGCAGCACGGGACGCCGGCCTAACCGGTCAGACACGGGCCCCCACACCAACTGCGACATGCCAAAAGCCAGCAGCAACGCGGTCAGCGTGAGCTGGGCCTGTGACATGGGCGCGCCAAAACCCTGGGTGAGGGCGGGCAGGGCGGGGAGGTAGAGGTCGGTGGTGACGGGCTGCAGTCCCAGCAGCAGGGACAGCACGAGCACGATCAGGCCCGGCGACATCGACGAAGTGGGGGAGGCGGACATCCGTTCGAGGGTAGCAGATGGCGCCTGCCATGGCCGGCCGAGGGACAGCCCGCCGGGATGAGCAGCGGCACCCTCAGTGCAGCGCGGTTTCCGTGGTGTCGTTCCACCCGAACAGGCTCGCGAGCGCTTCCCGGTACTGCGTCTGCCCCACCGAGTTGGTGTTGTGGTGCGACCCGCCTTCGACCAGCACAAAGGCCTTGGGGCCGGTGGCTGCTTCATACAGGCGCCGGCCCAGTTCGGGCTGAATCAACCGGTCGTTGCCACCATGGACGACCAGCAACGGTGAACCGATGTCCGGCACCCGTCGCACGGCTTCGAAGCGCTGGGTGATCAGCAGCGACACGGGCAGCCAGCCCCATTTGAACGTGCTGACCACGTCTGCGATGGATGTGAAGGTACCTTCCACCAAGGTGCCGGCTTCGTCTGGCACCTTGGCCGCCAGCTCAATGGCGATGGCGCCGCCCAGCGAGTGACCAAAGATGTAGCGGGGCCGTTCAGGGTACTGCTGTCCCAGCCATTTCCATGCCGCCTGCGCGTCCTCCACTGCCAGGGTTTCAGACGGAAGCTGGTTGGTGCTCTTGCCAAACCCCCGGTAGTCGATGGCCAGTACCGAAAAGCCCAGTTCTTCCATGCGCCGCACCCGGAAGGCCGATCCGGTGACGTTGAAGCGCGCGCCATGCAGGTACAGCAGCACTGGGGCATCGGGCCGGCCATTGAAATTGGCATTTTTTGTCCACAAGCCGTGCAGTTTCACCGGCTGGCCGGTTTCCCCGGATACAAAGTCGATCCAGACATCGCTCATGCCCTCGGCGGCAAGGGTGCCGCCATACCAGCTGCGGTCTGACGGCTGGAAGATCCACTGACGCTGCTTCTCGTCCAGCGTGGCGCAGCCGGCGAGCAGGGCAATGGTGGCCAGCAGGGCTGCGATCAGTTTTTTCATTGCGGAGATGGAGCGGGTGCAGGGGCAAAAGTTCAGGTCAGAATGGCAAGATCCGTACCAAGCACCGTACCAAATGGGCGGCACGCCCTATCCCGAAAGAAAAGCCATGATCGACAGTGTTTTTACCCGGATCATCCGACGCGAAATTCCAGCCGCCATCGTGTTCGAAGACGACCAGGTGATTGCCTTCATGGACGCCGGCCAGGTGAACCCCGGCCATGTGCTGGTGGCGACCAGGCGCCAGGTCGAAACCGTGATGGAGCTGGAAGAAGCGGAAGCCGCCCACCTCTTCACCGTGGCCACGCGCATCGCCAAAGCCGTGCAGGCCGAATTCCAGCCCAGCGGCATGACCCTGCTGCAAACCAACAAACCCGACGGATGGCAGACCGTGCCGCATGTGCACGTGCATGTGTTGCCAAGGCATGCCGATGACGGCGTCGGGTTGGTCTGGCCTCGCAAGGACCCGCCGTTGAGCGAGTTGCAGGCGCTGGCCAAACGCCTACAGGTCTGACCTCAAAGCGGCCTTGGGGAGCCAAAGCGCCTCTGGCGCGAAGCGCTTCAGTCCAAGCCGCGGAGCGGCGCAGAGGGGTGCCCCAAAATGCCTCCGGAGCGAAGTGCCTCGTTCCAGGGCTCCCGTGGAACCGGCTCCGCCGGGCCGCAGGGTGCGTCCCCCCTCGAAGCGCCAAAGGCACGCAACAGAGGGGGGGAAGTCGCGTCAGCGGCGCAGAGGGGTGCCCCAAAATGCCTCCGGAGCGAAGTGCCTCATTCCAGGGCACCCGTGGAACCGGCTCCGCCGGGCCACAGGGTGCGTCCCCCCTCGAAGCGCCAAAGGCGCGCAACAGAGGGGGGAAGCCGCGTCAGCGGCGCAGGGGGGAGTTCTCTAAATGATTCCTTGAGCCAACATGGCGTCAGCCACTTTGACAAACCCTGCGATGTTGGCCCCGTCCACATAGCTGACCGTGCCGTCTGCACGGCGCCCATGCACCAGACAGGCATCATGGATGCCGACCATGATGCTGTGCAGGCGCTGGTCGACTTCTTCGCGTGGCCAACTGATCCGCATGGCGTTCTGGCTCATTTCCAGCCCGGATGTGGCGACGCCGCCTGCGTTGCTCGCCTTGCCCGGTGCAAACAGCACGCCGGCCGTTTCAAAGCGCTCTACCGCCGCCATGGAGGTCGGCATGTTGGCGCCTTCAGCCACGCAGGTCACGCCATTGCGGATGAGGGTGTCGGCATCGTCGACATCGATTTCGTTCTGCGTGGCACAGGGAAGGGCCACGTCCACCGGTATGCCCCAGGGTTTCACGCCTGCCACAAACCGCGATCCGGTGCGCTCGGCGTAGTCGCTCACGCGGCCATACAGATGGTTCTTCACTTCCATCAGTTCGGCCAGCTTCTCTGGTGTGAAGCCGTCTTCGTCAATGATGGTGCCGCTGGAGTCCGACACGGTGACCACCTTGGCACCCAGGGCCATGGCCTTCTCCACCGCGTACTGCGCCACATTGCCCGAACCGGACACGCTCACGCGCAGGCCGTCGAAGGTCTTGCCTTGCTGCTTGAGCATCTGCTCGGCGAAATACACCGTGCCATAGCCTGTGGCTTCCGGGCGGATCAGCGATCCGCCAAAACTCAGGCCCTTGCCGGTGAACACGCAGTCGGCCCGGTTGCTGAGCTTTTTCATCATGCCGGCCATGTAGCCCACCTCGCGTGCCCCCACGCCAATGTCGCCTGCAGGCACATCGGTATCAGCACCCACATGGCGGAACAGCTCGCTCACCAAGGCCTGGCAAAAGCGCATCACCTCACCCGGGCTCTTGCCTTTGGGATCAAAATCCGAGCCGCCTTTGCCGCCACCCATGGGCAGTGTGGTCAGCGCGTTCTTGAAGGTCTGCTCGAAGGCCAGAAACTTCAGAATGGACAAGTTCACCGAAGGATGGAACCGCATGCCACCCTTGTAGGGGCCGATGGCCGAGCTGTGCTGGATGCGGTAGCCGCGGTTGACCTGTACATCGCCATGGTCGTTCACCCACGAAATGCGGAACATGACCACCCTTTCGGGTTCCACCAGCCGATCCAGCAGGCCGTGCTCTGCGTAGCGGGGGTGGGTGGCGATGCAGGGCCAGATGCTCTCCATGACTTCGGCCACCGCCTGGATGAATTCAGGTTGGCCCGGGTTTCGGGCGGTGACGTGTTCGAGAAAGTGGTGAACCGAGGTGTATTTCATGACATTCAATGCATTGAGTTGGTGCATTGAATGATACGCAGGCGAACCGGGGGGTCATGAAGTTTGCACCTTTGTGGTGTCTGTTTGCCGTGCGTCGTCGTTGAATGACACGATGGGGTGCGTTGACTTGGGTGTGGAGGCTGGGAATGCACTGAATCGGTGCAAATCGGGGGCGATCGCCCGCGCTTCGCCAGAGAAGCCCGTTGCGAGTCAAAGCGTGTGGATGGCCTCAGCGCCCGCGGAGGAACAGCGCGTCCAGTTCTTTCATGCTCACCTGCCGCCAGGTGGGCCGGCCATGGTTGCATTGGTCCGAACGCTCGGTGACTTCCATCTGTCGAAGCAAGGCGTTCATTTCTTCCAGCGTGAGCCGGCGGTTGGCGCGCACGGCGCCGTGGCAGGCCATGGTGGCCAGCAGTTCGTTGCGGGCGCGCTGCACCACGGTGGAGGCGTCGTGCTGGCTCAATTCGGCGAGCACGCTGCGGGCGAGCTCCACCGGGTTGCCTTGCGAGAGGGTGGTGGGCACGGCGCGCACCGCCAGTGTTTTGGGCGAAAACGGCACCAACTCCAGCCCCAGCATGGCCAGCACCACAGCGCTGTCTTCGGCCGTGGCCACCTCCTCAGGCGTGGCCGCGAAGGTGGCCGGAATCAGCAGCGGCTGGCTGGCGAGTTGCTCGTCGTCCATTTGCTGTTTGAGGCGCTCGTAGACGATGCGCTCGTGTGCGGCATGCATGTCCACCACCACCAGGCCCTGAGCGTTTTCCGCCAGGATGTAGACGCCCTGCAATTGGGCAATGGCGCGGCCCAGTGGCCAGTCGCCCTGCGGCAGGGGGTGGGCTGGGGACTCGACAGTCGCATCCCGAGCGGAAATCTGTGGCGTGCCAGGCTGAGGCACACCCTCAGGGGCAGCAGGTGGGTAGGCCCAGGTTCCAGATCGCGCTGAGCCGATGGGTACAGTAGGGTGTCGGTCACCCCAAAGGGCCTCCAGATCATTGACCCGATGGCCGATCTCAGGCTCACGAGGCGCAAATGCCAGGCCTGTCTGTTGTGAGGGCGGCCTCCATGTCGTCACTTCTTCAGCAGAAACCACAGCAGCGGGCTCGGTTTCAGCCTTGCCTGCGGAACGCGGTACCGCCAGCGCCGACTCCACCGCGCGCCGCACCGCCTGGTGCACCTCACGGCTGTCGCGGAACCGCACTTCGATTTTGGTCGGGTGCACGTTCACGTCCACCCGCGTCGGGTCCAGCGACACATAGAGTGCATACACCGGCTGGCGGTGCCCGTGCAGCACGTCTTCGTAGGCGCTTCGGGCCGCGTGGGTGATCACCTTGTCGCGCACGTAGCGGCCGTTCACGTAGGCGAACTGCCAGTCGTTGCGCGAGCGGGCCGCGTCGGGCACGCCGGCAAAGCCTCGCACACGCAATCGCTGGCCGATGCCGTCGTCGGGCAGATCGATGGGCCAGTCCACTGCCACGGCTTGCGTCACGAAGTCTTCACCCAGCACGTCGGCCAGGCGCTGGCGCAAAGGGTCGGCATGGTCGCTGGCCACGGCTCTCCATTGAGCCACCAGCTTGCCTTCGTGCCAGATGGCAAAGCCCACGTCGGGGCGCGCCAGCGCGTGCCGGCGCACCGCCTCGATGCAGTGCGCGAGCTCGGTCGCATCGGTCTTGAGAAACTTGCGCCGCGCTGGCGTCGCAAAAAAGAGCTCGCGCACTTCCACCGTGGTGCCGCGGTTGCGCGCGGTGGGCTGCAATTCGCCACTGCGGCCGTCCAGCAACCAGCCGTGGGACTCCTGTGGATCTTCCACCCTCGTGAGCACGGAGACCTCAGCGATCGAGCAAATGGCCGCCAGCGCCTCTCCCCGAAAACCCATGGTGTGCACCGATTCCAGGTCCGACAGGCTGGCGATCTTGCTGGTGGCGTGGCGCTTGAGGGCGGTGGGCAGTTCGCTGCGCAGGATGCCGCAACCGTCGTCCTCCACGCTGATGAGGCGCACCCCGCCGGCCAGCAAGCGCAAGGTGATCTGTGAGGCACCGGCATCGAGCGCGTTGTCCACCAGTTCGCGCACCACCGACGCAGGGCGTTCGACGACTTCGCCCGCCGCAATCTGGCTGATGAGCTCATCGGGCAGTTCGAGGATGGGGGCGCGCGGCGCTGAGGGCGTCAAAGGAGATGAAAGCAGGGCGGTTGGGGTCACCGTTCATTGTATGCAGTGATGGATAATGCAAGGTTTGGCTGAGCCGGCCCGCCATCGGGGTGGTGCCGTTGATCTCTGCCCAAGGATGCTCCCTTGAAACTGTTTGGACCGCTGTACGACCGAGTGATGAGCTGGAGTCGACACCCCAAGGCGCCCTGGTACCTGGGTGGGCTGAGTTTCGCCGAATCGTCTTTCTTCCCCATCCCGCCCGACGTGATGCTGGCCCCCATGTGCCTCGCGCGGCCGACGGTTTGGTGGCGGCTGGCGCTGTTGACCACGGTCATGTCGGTTCTCGGCGGTTTGCTGGGCTATTTTCTGGGCAGTGTGGCACTGGAAGCGATCATGCCCTGGGTCGATCGCATGGGCTGGACACCCAAGCTGGAAACCGCCCGCATCTGGTTCGACCGCTGGGGCTTCGCTGCCGTGTTCATCGCCGGCTTTTCGCCTATTCCCTACAAGGTCTTCACCATTGCCGCAGGCGGCATGGCCATGCCGCTGCTGCCATTCGTGTTTGCGTCCGTCGTCGGAAGAGGGGGTCGCTTTTTCCTGGTGAGCTGGCTGATGGCCCGCTTCGGCCCCGCCATGGAGCCCAAACTGCGACCCATCATGGAGTGGCTGGGCTGGGGTTCGGTGGTGCTGGTGGTGGCGTTGTACCTGTACCTGCGCTGAGCTTTCCTGTGCGAAATGCCTTCATTCTGGGGGGAAGTGCCGCAGGCGCGGCGAAGGAAGCAATCTCTCCGGTGTGAGTTGTCTTCATCCAGGAACACCGAAGATCCGGCTCTGCCGGTCCAAGGTGTTGCCCCTTGAGGGGCGGAGCTGGCTACACGCAGTAAGCCAGCGATGGGGGGGAGCCTAAATCTGCCGGTTCCGCGCCAACGGTGGGTTCTTGGAGAAGTAGCTCACGATGCCGCGCAGCAGGGCTTCGGCCAGATCGTTCTGGTACTTCGGGCTGCGCAGGCGTTTTTCTTCGTCCGGGTTGCTGATGAACGCAGTTTCCACCAGCACGCTGGGAATGTCAGGCGCTCGCAGCACCGCGAAATTGGCCTGTTCCACGCGGGGCTTGTGCAGCTTGCCGATGCGTTTGACCTCGCCCAGCATCGAGGCACCCAGTTTGAGGCTGTCGTTGATCTGAGCGGTGGTGCTCATGTCGAGCAGGGCACGCTGCAGCGTGGCGTCCTTGGCCTTCACGTTGAGGCCACCGATCAGGTCGGACGCGTTTTCCTTGTTGGCCATCCAGCGCGCCGCTGCGCTGCTGGCACCCCGGGTGCTCAAGGCATACACGCTGGCGCCCTGCGGCCGCGGCGTGTAGAACGCGTCGGCGTGCAGGCTGATCATGAGGTCGGCCTGTACCCGCTGCGCTTTCTGCACGCGCACCTGCAGCGGCACGAAGAAGTCGGCGTCGCGCGTCATGTAGGCGCGCATCGGGTTGCCATTCACTCGCGTGGCGTTGATCCGGTCGCGCAGCCGGCGCGCGACGGCGAGCACCACGTCTTTCTCATAAGTACCCCCGGGACCGACGGCGCCCGGATCTTCACCACCATGGCCGGGGTCCAGGGCCACGATGATCAGTCGGTCTGTCTTCGCTTTGCGGGCGGGCGTCTTTGCCGCGCTGCCTGCGTTGCTGCTCGCCACCTTGGGTGGGATGTCGTCCTTGGTTCCCTTGGCAGCGTCACGTTCGGCTTGCGCAATCAGTGCACCCAGCGGATCGCTGGCAGGGTCGGGGTCCACGGCAGCCGCTTCGCGCTCTTCCAGGCGCTCGGTTTCCAACCCCAGCAGGCGCGCGGCCTTTTCGCTGGCCGCGTCGAGATCGCGCAGGCGCTGGCTGATGAGTTGCTCCAACGGATCCGGCGGGTTCAAGGGGTAGAGGTCGAGCACCAGGCGATGCTGGTAGGCGGCCACCGGCTGCAGGTTGAACACCTGCGGCTTCACGGCCAGTTTCAGATCGACCACCAGCCGCACCACATTGGGTGCGTTCTGTGCCACGCGTATGCGGGCGATGTTGGGATCGTCCGATTTGAGTTGTCCTACCAGCTCGCGCAAACCGGGCAGCAGGTCGATGCCCTCGATATCCACCGCGAGCCGTGGCGGGTCGCTCACAAAAAACTGCTTGGCCTGCAATTGACCATCGGATTCGATGGTCACGCGGGTGTAGTCCTCTGCCGGCCAGATGCGCACCGCGACCACGTTGGCACCGCGCGCGATCTCCTGCACGCCCAGCAGCAGCACCAGCGACCCAGCGCGCAGCAGGCTGCGCCGGTTCAGAACCGAAGCGGGCGGGATGATCATGGGAGCGCCTCCAGCAAGCGATGTCCTGTGGGTGTGAGTGCCTTGACGCGCACACGGCGGGCTTCGTCCGGGTGTTCGGTCATGTCGGGATCGCTGGGTGGCTGGGCAAGGGATTCGTCAGCTTGTATGTCGATGTTGAGGTCCACCACCGGCATGAAGGCGCCGGCACGTTCTGGCCATTCCACGAGCTTGAGACCCGGGGCTGCAAAAAGTTCGCGAAAGCCGGCATCTTCCCATTCGCGCGGATCGTTGAAGCGATAGAAATCGAAGTGCCAGATGGACAGTGGCTCACCCGCCGGCATGAGCGGGCAGTCGATGGCGCTGTGGGGTTCCACCACCGCGTAGGTCGGGCTCTTGATGCGCCCGCGAACGCCCAGTGCCCGAAGCAGGTGCCGCACAAAGGTGGTTTTGCCGGCGCCCAGATCGCCTTGGAGTGAGAGTGTGGCGTGGGCGATGGCCGGGCTGGTGGCCAGTGCGCGTGCAAACGCAGCCGTACCTGCTTGACCGGCCCAGGCACCCGTCCAGGTCGACGCACCGCCAACCGCACCGCTGGTGGGCTGCGTTCCTACAATGGTCGGAACATGAACACCGGTTTTGTTGCTGATCAACTCGTCTCTCAGATTCAGGCCTGGGGCCAAGAACTGTCATTTTCCCAAATTGGGATCGCAGATGTGGATTTGTCCAGCGCTGAAGCCGGTTTGAAGGCCTGGTTGTCGGCTGGATGTCACGGTCAGATGGACTATATGGCCTCGCACGGCCTGAAACGGGCCCGTCCGGCCGAGCTGGTGCCCGGCACGGTGAGCGTGGTGACTGCGCGCATGGATTACCTGCCGCGCGACACCATCGACGACTGGCAGGCGCACGAGTTCGAGCGTTTGCAGCGCCCTGGTGAAGCCATCGTGTCGATTTATGCACGAGGACGCGACTACCACAAGGTGCTTCGTTCCAGGCTTCAGAAGCTCGCAGAGCGCATTGAACAGGCGGTGGGTCCCCTGGGCTACCGCGTCTTCACGGACTCCGCACCGGTGCTGGAGGCCGAGCTTGCACAGCGCAGCGGGCAGGGCTGGCGCGGCAAACACACCTTGCTGCTGAACCGCGAAGCCGGGTCCATGTTCTTCCTGGGCGAGATCTTTCTGGATGTGGCGCTGCCCACCACCGAGCCGGTGAGTGCGCATTGTGGTGCGTGCGCGGCATGCATCGACATCTGCCCCACGCAGGCCATCGTGGCACCGTACCGGCTCGATGCGCGCCGCTGCATCAGCTACCTGACCATCGAACACGCTGGCGCCATACCGGAAGACCTTCGCCCGCTCATGGGCAACCGCATCTACGGCTGTGACGACTGCCAGCTTGTGTGTCCGTGGAACAAGTTTGCGCAGCGCAGTGCCTTGCCTGACTTTGATGTACGTTCGGGATTGAGCGGCGCGCAGCTGATCGACCTGTTTGCCTGGTCTGAAGACGAATTTCTTCAGCGCACGGAGGGCAACCCGATCCGGCGCATTGGTCACGAGCGTTGGTTGCGCAACATCGCGGTGGCCATGGGCAATGCCCTGCGCGTCCTTGAGGGCATGGACGCGCAGGGGTGCAGCACTGTCAAAGCCTCATTGATTGCCCGGCGGGATCACAGCAGCGGACTGGTGCGCGAACACGTGCAATGGGCGTTGGCGCAAGCCAGTCAAGAGAATTGCGGACGCTGAAGCCCGTCCCGGTGCATTGCAGAGGCGGATTCAAGGCTCGCTCACATTGGCCAGCAAACGTTCCAGCTGCGCCTTCAACCCCTCCAGCTCTTCGGTACTGAAACCCCGGGTCATGTCCTTCGCAAAGCGCTGCCGGTGCTGCTGCATGCGACGGTGCACGGCGCGGCCGGCAGCCGTCGGGTGCAAGCGCTGCACGCGCCGGTCAGAAGGGTCGGTGCTGCATTCGATCAGGCCTCGATCGGTGAGCGCTTTGACGATGCGAGCGATCTGCGCCTTGTCGCGCCCGGTGTGAGCCACCAGATCGCGCTGCGTGCTGCCCTCAAACCGGGCGAGGTGGTTCAGGGCGCGCGCTTCCATGATGGCAATGCCGTCGCCGTCGTCTCGAACGGCTTCGTGCATGCGCCGGTGGAATCGTGCCACGAGGCTGTGCAGGCGCTCCAGCACATCGGGCGAGTCAGGGGCAGACATGGGGTTCTTTCTATTGGTTGACACTATCATCCAAATCACACAGAATGGTTGTAATTATCAACCATCAGGATGCATTGCTCCAGCGACTGGAGCCGCTCTGCCCAGCTCATGACCGAATCCACCTCCGCCTCCGCCTCTCCCTACAACGTTGAACGAGTGCGCCACCCCTTGAAGGTTCGGCGGCTGCGCGTGCAGGAAGTGTTCAGACCCAGCCCTCACCTGGTACGCGTGCGTCTGAGTGGCGACGATCTGCATGACTTCATCAGCGCGTCTTTTGACGACCACCTCAAGCTCATGCTGCCAGCCCACCCGGATGCCCCACTGGTGCTGCCCGAGCCAGGCACCGAAGGGCCGGCCTTTCCATCAGAGGGGCAACGCCCGATCATGCGCGACTACACGCCACGCTGGTTTGACCAGGCAACTGGCCTGCTGGATCTGGAGTTCGCATTGCATGGAACAGGCGCCGCCGCCACCTGGGCCATGCAGGCCAAGCCTGGCCAGGAAGTGGGCGTGGGCGGGCCACGCGGTTCCTTTGTGGTGCCCACGGGATTCGACTGGCACTTGCTGGTGGGTGACGAAACGGCCTTGCCGGCGATTGCCCGGCGGCTTGACGAGCTGCCCGCTGGTGTTCAGGCATTTGTGATCGCTGAAACCGCCGATCCGGCAGACCGCCGTGATCTGGAAAGCCGTGCCGGGCTGACCATGCAATGGTTGACGGAAGGCACAGACGGCGGGCTGGCCGCTGCGGTGGCGGCGTGGCGAAGACCGGCAGGAGAGGGCTACGCCTGGGCCGCCGGTGAAGCGGCAGAAATGGCCGCCACGCGGCATGTGCTCGTGGACCAGCACGGTGTGGTGAAAGAGCGCATGCGCGTGGCAGCGTACTGGAAGCGGGGCGCTTCTGCTCACCATGAAAACCTCTGAAAATCAGTTCACGTACTGCTGACGAAGCTCCCGTTTGAGCAGTTTGCCACTCGGGTTCTTCGGCAGGCTGTCGGCAAACACCACGCGCTTGGGCGCCTTGAAGCTGGCCATGTGGGTGGTGCAGTGGGCCATGACTTCGTCTTCGGTCAAGGTCTGACCGGCCTTCACAACGATCACCGCCGTCACGGCCTCCACCCATTTGGCATCCGGCAGGCCGATCACCGCCACCTCGCTCACGCTGCCGAGTCGGTAGATCATTTCTTCAACCTCGCGGCTGGCAACGTTCTCGCCGCCGGTCTTGATCATGTCCTTCTTGCGGTCCACAACGGTGATGTATCCCTCGTCGTCGATGGTGGCGAGATCGCCGCTGTGGAACCAGTCGCCTTCGAAGGCGGCGCGTGTGCGCTCCGGGTCGTTGAAGTAGCCCAGCATCAGGTGCGGTGACCGGTGCACGATTTCGCCGACTTCGCCCACCGCCACGTCGTCCATGGCGTCGTTGACCACGCGCGTCTCGACGTTCAGCACGGCCTTGCCGCACGAACCCGGCTTGCGCAACTGGTCTTCAGGGCCGAGCATGGTGGCCAGTGGGGCAATCTCGGTCTGGCCATAGAGGTTCCATAACCGCACGCCAGGCAGACGGGAGGCCAGTTCCTTGAGCACTTCCACCGGCATGATGGACGCACCGTAATAGCCCTTGACCAGACTCTGCAGCTTGGCCGGATCAAACAGCGGCGAGCGCAGCAGCGCGATCCACACCGTGGGTGGGGCAAAGAAGCTGGTGATCTGATGCTGCTCGATCAAGGCCAACAGATTGTCGGGCACCGGTTTGCTGGTGATGAAGTTGCTGCTGCCCATGTAGATGGCGGGGCCGAAGAACACGTCGAGCTGGGCACAGTGGTACAGCGGCAGGGCGTGCAGCGCCCGGTCATCTTCGGCAATCTCGGCGTTGATCACGCAGCTGACGTACTGCCACAGCACGGCATCGTGGGTGAGCATGGCGCCTTTGGGGGTGGACTCGGTGCCGCTGGTGTAGACGATCTGAGCCAGGTCAAAGCTGCCCTGGCTCACGTCTGGCAGCGGCTCGGTGCAGGCTGCCAGTTCGTCAAACGTGTGCATGCCCGGCACTGGCTCGCTCGGGTCTTCAGAGGGAAGCCAGATGAACTGGCCGACCTGGGTGTCGAGTGCCGCTGCTTCGCGCGCCAGGGCGGCCAGGCCGCTGTCGGTGGCCAGCACCTTGGCTCCCGCGTGACGCAGGATGTAGGCCACTTCGTCAGCCTTGAGCATGAAGTTGATGGGCACAAGGACCGCGCCGCGACGCGCCAGCGCAAAGCGCAGGGCGGCGAATCCGTGGGAGTTGCGCGCGAGCACCGCCACCTTGTCTCCCTGCGCCACGCCCAGCTTGGCCACACCGGCCGCCAGGCGGTCCACCAATGCGTCGAACTCGCCGTAGGTCCAGCGGATGGCGCCGCAGGCAATGGCCAGCTTGGTCGGCAAGCGGCGGGCAGTGCGGTGCAGGGCGTCGGCGATGGTCTGGCGACGGACCGAGGCGTGAATCGTGGGCAGCATGTGGTTGGTTCCTGATGAGATGAGTGACGGCTGCCACAAGGGCATGGCGCAAGCCGACATTGAAAACCAGTCGGGCGCGATTTCCATGCGCGTTTACACCAGCATGCTGTCACCTTTGCACACTTCTGCGCCTGGGTCGTGCACATGGCCGGGGGCTATCATCGCGCCATGAATGCCGCATCCGCCGTGCAAGGAACACTGGTCCGCTGGGGTCGGAGCGTGCGTGCATCCGTGTTTGCCTGGTGGCATGTGCTGCTGCTGGGGGCGCAGATCCTGGTGTTGTCGCTGACGCCTTCGAGTTATCAGCGGGGCTCGCACCGGGTGGCTGTGCTGCACAACCTGTACATGGCCACAGCGCCGCTGTTGACCTGGTTTCTTGTGCTGTCGGCCCTCATCAGCATCGTGCTGATTCGCATCGTGGTGGCGACTGCCTACAGCTATGGCCTGACACAGTATGCGATCGAGGTGCTGGTGCGCACCCTGGTGCTGGAACTCATTCCGTTGTACGCCGCCATGTTCGTGGCCTTGCGTTATGCCATGCCGGGAGCTCAACGTGTACGCAAGCAACTGGCCGACCACCAACGCCTGGGCGTCGAGCACGAGCAACAGGAACTGATGCGCATCGAGCTGCTGCCACGGGCCCTGGGCAGCATGTTCTCCGTGCTGATGCTGGCGGCCTTGAGCTGTGTGGTGGCGCTGGTGCTGACCTATCTCACCCTGTATGGTTTTTCACCGTGGGGCTTTCCGGCCTACACCCGCAGCGTCGGGCAGGTGTTCACGCCTGCCGTCTCTCTCATTTTCTGCCTGAAGACTTTCTTCTTCAGCCTGGCGGTGGCCGTGGTGCCTCTGGCAGGAAGTGCCCAGCGCGACGCAGAAGGCCGGTACAGCCGCCGCAGCGATATTTCAGAGTTCGCCCGTCTCTTTTCCGTGCTGTTGCTGATCGAGGTGGTTTCGCTGCTCGGCAACTACTATTGAGCGACCCACAGCCCCATGCCCATGAACGCTCCCCTGACTCCACCACCCGACACACCTCGAGACGGCGCGCCTCCCATCAGAAACCTTGAGATCAAGGCTGCCTTGCTCATGTTGCTCATGGTGGTGCTGCTGGTCGGGTCGGCCGCCTACGTGCTGTATGCCCGTGGCGTGTTCGAAAACACCCAGCGCCTGGTGCTGATCGCCGACGATTCCGAAGGCGTCGTCGTTGGCATGGACATCACCTTTGCCGGCTTTGCCATTGGCCGCGTGGCCCGCATTGAACTCGGTGACGACGGCAATGCGCGCATCCTGGTCGATGTGCCGAAAAAAGATGCCAAGTGGCTGCGCACCTCCAGCATCTTCACGATGGAGCGGGGGCTGGTGGGCGGCACCCGAATCCGCGCCTACAGCGGGCTGCTCGATGACCCGCCGCTGGAAGACGGCGCCGAGCGCACAGTGCTGCGCGGCGACACCGCTGCCGAGATCCCGAAACTGATGGCGTCAGCACGCGAGTTGCTGGATAACCTGACCGCGCTCACGGCATCTGAGGCGGCGTTGTCGGCCAGCCTGGCCAACGTGCAGATCCTGACCGAGCAGCTCAAAGGGCCGCAGGGTTTGCTGGGCACGGTGATGGGCAGCGAAGAAGATGCGAAGAAGCTGATCACGACCATCGACCGCACCAACGCCCTGCTCACGCGCGCCGACGCGCTGGCTGTGCGACTGGACAGCCTGGTGGCCAATGCCGATCGACAGGTGTTCGGTCAGGGAGAGGGCCCGGGAGGCACAGCGCAGGGGGGCCTGGTGAGCGACGCTCGCACCACCGTGCAGGTGCTCAACAAGTTGCTGGACGATGCCCGCACCAGCCTGAAAAAGGTGGACGCCTTGCTGGTGGAGGCGCAGGGCATTGCCAGCAACACCCGCGAGGCCACCACCGATCTGGGCGTGCTCAGAGGCGATGTGGAATCCAGCCTGCGCAAGGTCGACTCGCTCATCAACGACATCAATCGCCGATGGCCCTTCGCCCGAGACACGGAGATCAAACTGCCATGAAGAGGACCACCCCCGTTGCTTGCTCGCTGCGCGTAGCCGCATCCCCCCTCAAGGGGGCGATACCAGTGGCCCGGCAGAGCCGGTTCCACGGTATCTCTGGACTGGATCAGTTCGCACCGGATGCTTTTCTGGCAGTGCCACGCTGGAGCAGGTTCGCTCGCTGGAGCGTTGTTCTCATGGGCTTGGCGCTGGCCGCCTGCAGCAATACGCCTCAGGCGCCGCAGTGGCAAATGAACGCCAAGGGAAGTGCCGAGCGGGCGACCGAGGCATGGCTGGTGGGGGATTCGCGCATTGAGGCGGCGGAATTTGCGCGTGCGCGTGCCGAGGTGGCGCGCACGGGGCGTCCGGATCTGGTGGCGCGGGTGGAATTGCTGCGCTGTGCCACGCGGGTGGCGGTGCTTGATTTTGATCCTTGCGCCGGATTTGAGACCCTGGCGGGCGATGTGGCGGCACCCGAGCAGGCCTATGCGCGCTACCTCAGCGGAGCGGTCGAGCCGGGCGACGCGGCATTGTTGCCCGAGCCGCACCGGGCCCTGGCGGCGGGGGCCGCTCCCGACGCGGCGCTGACCGCCATCCAGGACCCCGTCTCGCGCCTGGTGGCGGCGGGCGTGCTCATGCGCAGCGGGCGCGCCACGCCTGGCGTGATTGCGCAGGCGGTGGAAACGGCGTCCGCACGTGGCTGGCGTCGGCCCTTGCTGGCTTGGCTCAAGGTGCAGCAGCAGCGGGCGGAAGCCGCAGGTGACAGGGCTGCGGCGGCGGGCTTGCAGCGGCGCATCGATCTGGTGCTGTCGGCCGGCAGCTGAAGCGATCAGCGCATCGGAATCGTCATGCCAGCGGGCAACGCCACGGCGGTGATGCTGTTTTGCGGTGAACCTTCAATGACCCGGTCGGAGTAGGTCAGGTACACCAGCGTATTGCGTGTCTGGTCGACCATGCGCACCACCCGCAGCTTCTTGAACACCAGCGAAATACGTTCGGTGAACACTTCCTCCTGTTGCCGCAGGGGCTCACCGTGGAACGAAACGGGTCCAACCTGCATGCATTCGATGCTGGCCTCTGCCTTGTCTTCGGCCAGACCCAGCCCACCCTTGATGCCACCGGTCTTGGCACGCGACATGTAGCAGGTCACGCCTTTGACCTTGGGGTCGTCAAAGGCGTCGACAACGATCTTGTGGTCGGGGCCCAGCAGCTTGAAGACCGTGTCGACCTCGCCGATGGACTGGGCGCTTGCCGCTGTAGCTGCCGTCAACAGGCATAGTGAAAGATGAAAGGAGGCAGAGAAGAATGTCATGGGATCCCCGAAAGCTTCAGAATGGAACAGCGGTTCCCATCATGCACCCGCCAGCGGCCGGAGAACGCCGAGCGCCAACGGCAGGCTCAGCATGCCCAGCATCGTGGACAAGGTGACCAGGCCCGCCACGTAGGGTCCGTTGTATCCCATGCGTGCCGCCAGCACATAACAACTGGAGGCGGTGGGCACGGCCGAGAACATCAGCAGGATGGTGGTCTGGGTCGGGTCCAGCCGGAACAGCAGCGACAGGCCCAGCGCCATCAGGGGCATGCCCAGGTGCTTGACCGACAGCACCAGGGCCCCCAGGGTCTTGGCACTGGCCAGCATGCCGAACTGCATGCCCGCGCCAGCGGCCATCAGGCCCAGGGCCAGCGACGCCTGACCAATGCGGTTGACAGTGGGCTCCAGCCACACGGGCATGGAGAAACCCAGCAGATTGGCGGTGAGACCCGTGACGGTGCCGATGATCAAGGGGTTGCGCAGCAGCTCGCGCAGGAAGCCCCGGTTGGCGTGGCGGGCCATGGGCCAGACCGCGCCCACGTTGAACAGTGGCACGCAAACGCCGATCAGCACGGCGATCATCAGCAAACCTTGTGGTCCTGCGACTTTTTCGGCCAGGGCCAGCGCGATGAAGGAGTTGAAGCGGAAGCCCACCTGTGCGCTGGCCGCGTGCAGGCGCACGTCCAATCGTTTGCCGATCCAGGGCCAGTGGGGCAGTGAGTACGAAAGAGCAATGGCGCAGACGCCCAGCGAAAGGCCGGCGCCCATCAGGCTGGAGGCCGCTCCCAGGTCGAGCGGGCTTTTCACGATGCTGTGGAACAGCAGCACCGGGAACAGGAAGAAGTACACCAGGCTCTCGACCTGTTCCCACACCTTGCGGTTGAGCGCCGTGAAGCGGCACACCAGGTAGCCGCAGAGGATGAGGGAAAAGTCGGGGAAAAGGAGTTGGGCGAAGTTCACCGCGTGAGCATAACGGGGCGGCGCATGCCCCTCAGAAGAAGGTCCTCAGGGTGCCTGGCAAGCTGTGAGCAGCGTCACGCCGCCATCGGAGGGCAGCCAGTGCGACATTGGCCGGCAGGTGCCGTTCATGCACAACTCGTAGTCAGGAACGAACTCGGAGCGGCTCAGGCGCAGCGCCAAGGGGAAACGCTGCGTGGGTTTGTATTGGAACCACCCGTTCTGGAGCACTGCATCGGGCGGCGGCTCCATGCCGGCGGCAGAACCTTTGACTCTCGCTTCGGTCGCGTGCAGCTGGGGCATGGCGCCGGGTGTGGAGGGCCTGACCACAGCGTAGTCTTCTTCCCAGCGCACCTTTTCAATGGAGTGGGTCCAGGCCAGTGTGAAGTGATCGGTGGCCACGAAGGCAGGCGCGTGGCCGGGCGCGGAGCCCATGGCCGCCAGCACCAGACACACGCCCAAGCCTGTCACCTGGTGGCCTGTCGTTCAGCGCGCTGTGCTCAGCGTGCGCTGCTGGCGGG
>PHCQ01000072.1 GCA_002840835.1 Betaproteobacteria bacterium HGW-Betaproteobacteria-16
CCGCCAGGCAGCGCCTGCCTGCATCACATGTCGCCCCAATGCCGAGGCCACTTCAAACGGATCGCTCACGGTTTCCCAGTGCGGCACGAATGTGCCCGCGACGATGGAACTGGCCAAGCCCGGTTGCAGCGCCCGCAATCGCTCCCCTTTCACGTGCTCGAAGGCGATGCCCGCTTCGGCGCGCAGCTGCCAGCCCGCGAGGGTCGACTGGAACTCCACATCGCTTTCATAGACCTGCAAGGAACCGTCCTGGCGGATCATCTGCGAAGCCTTCGCGCGCGCCAGCATGGCGTGAAACGCAGGCGCGGCCAGCCGCATCAGCTGCGTTTGCGCCTGCAGGCTCGCCCGGTAGGCCGATGGCCGGCTGGCCATGCCAAAGCGCGCCAGCCAGGGCAGCATTTGAAGCGCGTAACCCGGGCGGATGGCCAGCGGACCCAATGGGTCGAGCAACCAGCGCGGCGCCTGCCGCAGGATGCGCGGCGAGGCCAGGGGCAGGATGTCGGAAAAGGCCAGCGCGCCGGCGTTCTGGGCGCTGGTTTCCTGGGCAATGCCTTTGCGGTCGATCAGCAGTACCGAGCGGCCCTGCGCCACCAGATGCATCGCCACCGACAGGCCAATGATGCCGGCTCCCACCACCGCCACGTCGGCGGTTGCGGACTCGGGGTTGAAGGCTGAACCCATGGCTCTGGCACGCTCAGGCAAGCGCCGCGCGGAACGCCTTGGGCAGCAAGGGATCGGCCGGGTCGGCGATCAGCCGCGCTTCGGCGGTGACGTAGGCGCGGCCGGTGATGCTGGGGATGACGCCGTGTTCGGTGGACTGGTAGCTTGCCTCGAAGCGGCTGCCAATCACGCTTTCCTGCACCCAGGTCTGACCCGGCTGCAGCTTGCCGGCCGCGGCCAGGCAGGCCAGTTTGGCGCTGGTGCCGGTGCCGCAGGGGGATCGGTCGTAGGCGCCGCCGGGACACAGCACGAAGTTGCGACTGTGCGCGTCGGCGGCCACCGCGGGGCCGAAGAATTCGATGTGGTCGATCTCGGCACCGTCACGCCCGGTGATGCCTTCTCGCACCAGCACCGCCTTGACGGTCTCGGCCTGCCGGGTGAGTTCGCCAATGTTCTGCAGCGTGAGTTCGCAGGGGGTGCTGTGGCACAGGAAGAACCAGTTGCCCCCCCAGGCGACATCGCCCACGACGCGCCCCAGGCCGGGCACGTCGATCTCCACACCGCGCCGGAAGACCAGGCTTTCGACGTTCTGGATCGTCACCTCGTTGGCGGACCGGAGGTGCACGCTCACCACGCCGACCGGTGTTTCGAGGCGGTGCACGCCGGGCGAGATGAGGCCCATGTGGGCCAACGTCACGGCCGCGCCAATCGTGCCGTGGCCGCACATGCCGAGGTAGCCAGTGTTGTTGAAGAAGATCAGGCCGGCGGCGCAGCTGGTGTCCACCGGTTCGCACAACAAGGCGCCGACCACCGCGTCGTAGCCGCGCGGTTCGTTGGCCGCCAGCACGCGGTAGTGGTCGAAGTCGCGGGCAAAGAGGGCTTTGCGTTCGCTCAAAGAGCCGTTGCCCAGCGGTGGCCCACCGGCCACCACCAGGCGCGTGGGTTCGCCCTCGGTGTGGGAGTCGATGACCTGCATTTCAATCCGCGTGATGTTCGGTGCCATGTTTGGTGTCATGTTCAGGCCTTCCCCGGCCAACTGGCGTACCAGCGTTTGAAGAGTTCAAGCTGGTGGGTGGCGTAGTTCTTCTGGCTGTCCGACAGCGCATCGCTGGGGTTGAAGTGCAAGGTGTAGGCCGTGTGGCCCTGCAGCACCATCAGGTGTTTGAAGTACAGCACCAGGTCCACGCCTTCGTCAAAGGACGACAGCACCGCCAGCGCCGCCTCCAGCTCCTGCGCCTGCTGGCGGGCCAGCACGTCGCCTCGGGCCGCCTGCTCGCAAAGGACCACCAGGTGCAGCACCTCTTGTGGCAGCACGTTGCCGATGCCCGTGATGGCGCCTTTCGCGCCGCAGTTGACGAAGCCGTGGAACACCTGCGTGTCCACGCCCACCATCAGCGTCACCCCCGCATCGCGCGAGGTGATGTGTTCCGCCGCGTAGCGCAACGAAGCCGCGCCGCCAAACTCCTTGAAGCCGATCAGGTGGGAGAAGCGCGAGCGCAGTTCAAAAAACAGGTCGGCCTTGGTTTCGTAGCCGTAATAGGGGCTGTTGTAGATCACGCTTGGCAGATCAACCGCCGCCGTGAGGATGTCGGCAAAGTGGGCGCGTTGGGCCGTCGCCGAGTTGCCGCGCGACAGCACCCGGGGGATGATCATCAGCCCCTTGGCGCCGCAGGCCTTGGCGTGCGCGGCCAGCGCACAGGCGCGGGCAGTGTTCTGCGCCCCGGTGCCCACGATCACGGGCAGGCCTGCTCGCACCAGGCGCTCAACGCCTTCCATGCGCTGTTCGTCGCTGAGCAAGGGCCAGTCGCCCATCGAACCACAGTACACCAGGGCCGACATGCCGGTCTCAACGAGGTCTCGACCAGTCTGGACCAGGGCATCGAAGTCCGGCTGCCGGTCGGGCGTGCAAGGGGTCATCAAGGCGGGGATGGTGCCGCTGAAAATGCTGCTGGTCATGGTTCGTGTGCTCCGTTCAAGTGACTGTCGGTGACTGTTAAGCTGCCGGCAGTCTCGCAGCTTGGGCGCGCCACGTCTTGTCGAAAAGTGGGGTGCCGAATGAGGAAATTGCACAAACCGTCGGGTCCTGAATGCCATGGATGTTTCTCTGCCAGCACCCTTGTCGCCAGGGCTCCTGATCGCCCACGGCTTGTTCCGGGGCGACCTGCTGTTTGACCACGTGCCCGACACCGTGTTCTTTCTGAAGGACACGCAAGGGCGTTATACGGCGGTCAATCACACCCTGGTCAAGCGCTGCGGCTTCGAGCACAAGTCGGAACTGATCGGCAGGACGGCGGAACAAGTGTTCCCGCTTCCGCTCGGGTCCGGGTTCTCGCAGCAGGACCAGCGCGTTCTGCAAGGCGGCCCGGCAATCAACGCTCAGCTGGAGCTGCATCTGTACGGCAACCGGAGACCGGGTTGGTGCCTCACCTGGAAGGTGGCGATCACCGACCCGCAAGGCCAGATCGTCGGGCTGGCCGGTCTGTCGCGCGACATCCAGCAGCACATGGGTTCAATGAACGAGGCCGCTGCGGTCTCGCGCGTCGTCGAGCATGTCGCACAGCACCTGGACTCACCTCTGCCGTTGGAAGATCTCGCCGCCCTGGCCGGCCTTTCCGTGTTTCAACTGGATCAGCGCATCCGCGGCCTGTTTGGCGTAACGGCGGGCCAATACGTGATCCGGGCGCGCATCGAGCGGGCGTGCGATCTCTTGCGTCACGCTCAGGACCCGATCAGCGAGATTGCCCTGGCGTGTGGTTACGCCGATCAGGCATCTTTCACTCGCCAGTTCCGCAAATCGGTCGGCCTCACGCCCTCGGCCTATCGAGGCATGAAGGCATGAGCTGAAGTCAGCGGGCAGTTGCGGCCGCGTTCGGGAAGAACAGCTGTTCACCGCCGATCTTGTAAGAGGCGATGGCCTTCTGCCCAGCCTCGCCCGTCACCCAGTCCACGAACTTCTGGCCTTCAGCCGTCTTCACCTGCGGGTGCTTGGCAGAGCTGACCAGCATCACGCCGTACTGGTTGAACAGGCGCTTGTCGCCTTCGACCAGCACCGTCAGATCTCCCCGGTTCTTGAAGTTCAGCCAGGTGCCACGGTCGGTCATGGCGTAAGCGCCGGTGCTGGAGGCGATGTTCAGCGCCGGGCCCATGCCGCAGCCGCATTCCTTGTAGCCTGTGCCTTTGTTCGAATCGTCCCCGGTCATCTTCCAGAAGCGCAATTCAGCCGCGTGCGTGCCGCTCTTGTCCCCACGCGAAATGAACCCGGCATGGGCACTGGCCACCTTCTTGAGTGCGCTGACGATGTCGCTGCCCTTGGTGCCCACCGGATCGGACTTGGGCCCCACCAGCACAAAGTCGTTGTACATCACCTCCTGACGCTTGGCAGCGAAGCCGTCGGCCACAAACTTCTCTTCGGCCACCTTGTCGTGCACAAACAGCACATCGGCATCACCGCGCCGCGCCATGTCGATGGCCTGGCCTGTGCCCAGCGCCACCACCTTCACGTCGATGCCGCTGGCTCGTCTGAACTCAGGCAGCAAAAAGGAAAACAGGCCCGACTGCTCGGTGGAGGTGGTGGAGGCCACCACGATGCTTTGCGCCATGGCGCCGGCGCTGGCCAGCAGGGTGGTGCCGAACACGGCAGCGAGTGTCAGACGGCGGAATGCATTCACAAGCTTTCTCCTTGAACAAACAAATGGGCCTGCGGGCACAGGGCGCGCAGGAGGTCGTGGTTGAAAAAATCGGCAACGGGCAGATCGGCCAGCAACTGGCCCTGCTCCAGGTAGATCACCCGGCTGGCCAGACGTTTGACCTGGCCCAGGTTGTGACTGCTGAACACCAGCGTAGGCGCGCGACCTGCTGCCTCGCTGCCCTCTGATGCAGCGCCCTGCGTGAACTCGGCAATCAAGGCTTCCACTTCGCGCTTGGCGTGCGGGTCCAGGCTGGCGGTGGGTTCGTCCAGCAACCACACATCGGGCTTCAATGCCCAGGCCCGCGCCAGCGCCAGACGCTGCTGCTGCCCACCGGAGAGTGCCCGCGCGTTGCGCGCGGCCAGATGGGCCATGCCCACTCGCTCCAGCGCCACTTGCGCCCGCTCGCGTGCTTCACGCCAGGGCACACCCTGCAGCCACAGGCCCAGCACGATGTTGCGAAGCGCGCTCAGGCGCAACATGTGCGGGCGCTGAAACAGCATGGCCATGCGCAGTGTCGATGCGCGGTGGACCTCGCCGCCACTGGATCGCTGCAGGCCATGCAGGGTGCGAAGCAAGGTGCTCTTGCCGCTGCCGTTGGCTCCCACCAAGGCCACCCGTTCGCCGGCCTGAATGCGCAGGTAGATGTCGGTCAGCGCATGCAGGCGGCCTGCGGTGCCCAGATGCACCTGCACATTCCGCAGATCGAAGCACATCGTTGGCACTTGCGACGCATGGGTCGCCACCGGCAAGCCGCTCATGCCGACACCACCCCGGGCAAGGCCGTCTGCGCGCTGTCCGCACGCTCGCGCCAGCGCCGCAGCACAGCCACCAGCGCATTGAGCAACAGCACCACCGCCAGCAGCACCAGTCCCAACCCCAGCGCCAACGGCAGATCGCCCTTGCTGGTCTCCAGGGCAATGGCGGTGGTCATCACGCGGGTGAAGCCTTCGATGTTGCCGCCCACGATCATCACGGCACCCACTTCGGAAATGGCGCGGCCAAACGCCGTGATCAATACGGTCAGCAGCGCGTAACGCTCGTCCCAAGCCAGCAGCAGGCTGCGAACCACCTTGCCCGCACCCAGCGAGGCCAGTTGCTCGCCATGGCTGCGGTCGGCGTCTTCCACCACCTGGCGGGTGAGCGCGGTCACCAGCGGCAACACCAGGCAAGCTTGTGCCACCACCATCGCCTGGAAGCTGAACAGCCAGCCCAGAAAGCCCAGCGGCCCTGAACGGGAAAGCAGCAGGTAGACCACCAGGCCGACCACCACGGAAGGCACGGCGAGTGCGGTGTTCAACAAGGTCAGCAACATGCCGCGCCCGGCAAAGCGCGACACCGCCAGCCAGGCACCCAGCACCAAGCCGGCTCCGCAGGCGATCAGGCACGCGGTGGCACTGACCGCGAGCGAGCGCCACACCACCAGCCACAGACCCGGGTCGCCGGAGAGCACCAGTTGAAAGGCAGTGGCGACGCTGTCAGAGAAGGTGCTCATGGCGCGACCCAGCATACCGCCAGAGCGCTTGCGCGGGAGTACGTGAAGACGCGGTATGAACACAACAACATAGGCAATTTTTTTCATACGTTGGGCATTGGGGCACACTCGCAGCCATGAGAAAAGTCGAGCTTTCCTACGCACTGCACCGCCAGCGAACAGGCGGGTCAGACACGGCAGCCTTGTTGCGCAACCCCATGATGGATGTGCTACACGCAGTGCGAAGCCACGGCTCGATTTCTGCGGCGGCGCGGCACCTTGGCCTGTCGTACCGGCACGTGTGGGGACAACTCAAGCAGTGGGAAACCGAGCTGGGCCAGGAGCTGATCGTGTGGGAGCGTGGCCAGGCGGCCTTGCTCAGCCCTTTTGGTCAGCGGCTGCTCATGGCGGAGCGGTTGGCACAGGCACGGTTGGGGCCGCAGATGGAGCATCTGCGCGCCGAACTCGAACGCGCGTTTGCACAAGCCTTTGAACCCACCGCTGAGGGCCAGTCCACGAGCCTGCTCACCATCTACGCCAGCCACGACCATGCCCTCAATGCCTTGCAGGACATGGCCGCCGGCTGGGGCGCACAGCAAGCTGGCTCATTGAGGCAGGCGCTGCATCTGGATCTGCGTTTCTGCGGCAGCGTGGACGCGATCCGTGCCCTGAACGAAGGGCGCTGCCAGCTCGCCGGCTTTCACACCCAGCCGTTCGCCGACGCGAACAGCCTCAGTGCCCGAATCTACCGGCCCCTGCTCAAGCCCGGCTTGCACAAGATCATCGGCTTTGCGCGCAGGGCACAAGGCCTGATGGTGGGGCCGGGCAACCCCTTGCGCCTGAAAAACATGCAGGACATTGCCCGGCTTCAGGCCCGCTTCGTGAACCGCGCCAAGGGCACAGGCACGCGCCTGCTGCTGGACGAACTGCTGGAGCAGAGCCAGCTGTTGCCACAGGACATCGACGGGTTTGAGCACGTGGAGGCTTCGCATGCCGCCGTGGCACAGGCGGTGGCCAGCGGGTCTGCCGATGCCGGGCTGGGCACCGAATACGCGGCGCGCGACCTGGGGCTCGGCTTCGTGCCGCTCACCGAAGAGCGCTACCTGCTGGTGTGCCTCAAATCTGCGCTCGATCAGGCGCCCACAAAGCAGTTGCTGACTCTGTTGCGCAGCCCGTCATGGGGAAAACGCCTGGCCGAACTGCCCGGCTATGCGCCCGACCACTGCGGTGAAGTGGCAGCCATGAAACGCCTGCTGCCCTGGTGGCGGTAGAAGAATCTCAAGCCGGCAGGCGACGGGCAATTTCAGCCACAAGCTGGCGCGCCAGCGCCAGCTTGGGCGCACGCGGCACCTCCGTAGCACCCTGCTCGTCCACCAGCAACAGCGCGTTGTCGTCCTGACCAAAGGTGTCGGGACCGATGTTGCCCACCAGCAGAGGCACACCCTTGCGCGCGCGCTTGGCCTGGGCATGGGCCAGCAGGTCGTGGCTTTCGGCGGCGAAGCCCACGCAGTAGAGTTTGTGCTCGCGGGCGCGGGGGCTGCTGGCAATGTCGGCGAGGATGTCCGGATTCTCGACAAACGCGAGGGTGGGCACGGCACCAGAGCCGTCCTTCTTGATCTTCTGGTCGGTCGTCTCCGCCGGGCGCCAGTCGGCCACGGCGGCAGCAGAAATGAAAATCGTCGCGTTCTGGCTCAGCACATTGAGCGACTTCTGCATGTTCAACGCCGACTTCACATTGATGCGGCCCACCCCGCGCGGCGTGGGCAGGCTCACGGGGCCAGCCACCAGGGTCACGTGCGCACCGGCCTCTTGCGCCGCACGGGCAATGGCAAAACCCATCTTGCCGCTGGAGAGGTTGGTCAGGCCCCGCACCGGGTCAATCGCCTCAAAGGTGGGCCCGGCGCTGACCAACACGTGCTGGCCCGCCAGCACCTTCGGCGTGAAAAAGCGGATCAGGTCGTACAGCAGCTCGTCGGGTTCGAGCATGCGGCCGTCACCGGTTTCGCCACAGGCCTGGTCACCGGCACCCACGTCGAGCACGGTGGCGCCGTCCTGGCGCAGCTGGGCCACATTGCGCTGAGTGGCCGGGTGGGCCCACATTTCGCGGTTCATGGCCGGCGCCAGGATCAGCGGCACCTGGTCGATGGGCCGGGCCAGACACATCAGGCTGAGCAGGTCGTCGGCCCTGCCATGCAGCAGCTTGGCCATGAAGTCCGCACTCGCAGGCGCCACAAAGATCGCATCGGCCTCTCGGCTGAGGTTGATGTGCGGCATGTTGTTGTCCACACCTGCCGAAGTGCGCGCATCCCACTGCGAGGTGAACACCGGCCGCCCGGAGAGCGCCTGCATGGTCACCGGGGTGATGAACTGCTCGGCGGCCTCGGTCATGACCACCTGCACCGTGGCGCCCTCTTTGATCAGCGCCCGGCACAATTCGGCCGCTTTGTAGCAGGCGATGCCACCCGAGAGCCCCAGGACGATGTGTTTGCCAGCCAGGTCGTTCATGGCGGCAATGTAGCAGAGGGACCGGGCCCTTGCTGGCATCCGGCCAAGGCCTGCAAGCAGGGGTAACCGGCCCTGGGTCACCGGCACCGCCCCTCTATAATCGGCATTTCCACCTCCAGCGAGCGACAGGCTCGCCCGAGACATGACCAAATTTGTGTTCGTCACCGGCGGCGTGGTGTCCTCTTTAGGCAAGGGCATTGCGTCAGCATCTCTGGCCGCGATCCTTGAATCGCGCGGCCTCAAAGTCACCCTCATCAAGCTCGACCCGTACATCAACGTGGATCCGGGCACCATGTCGCCCTTCCAGCACGGCGAGGTCTTCGTGACCGACGACGGGGCCGAAACCGACCTGGACCTCGGTCACTATGAGCGTTTCATTGAAACGCGCATGAAAAAGACCAACAACTTCACCACCGGCAAGATCTACCAGTCGGTGCTGGAGAAGGAGCGCCGTGGCGATTACCTGGGCAAGACGGTGCAGGTGATCCCGCACGTCACCAATGAAATTCAGGAATTCATCAAGCGCGGTGCCGGCATCGGTACACCCGATGCGGTGGATGTGGCCATCGTTGAAATCGGCGGTACGGTGGGCGACATCGAATCGCTGCCTTTCCTGGAGGCCGTGCGCCAGATGAGCCTGCGCATGGGGCCGAACAACACGGCCTTCGTGCACCTGACCTACCTGCCGTGGATTGCTGCCGCCGGTGAGCTGAAAACCAAGCCCACCCAGCACACCGTGCAGAAGCTGCGCGAGATCGGTATCCAGGCCGACGCCCTGCTCTGCCGCGCCGACCGCCGCATTCCCGAAGAAGAACGCGCCAAGATTTCGCTGTTCACCAACGTGCCCGAATGGGGTGTGATCTCCATGTGGGACGTGGACACCATCTACAAGGTGCCGCGCATGCTGCATGAACAGGGCCTGGACGGCCTGATCTGCGACAAACTGCGCTTGAACACGCCGCCCACCAGCCTCAAGCGCTGGGACGAACTGGTGTACGAGACCGAGCATCCGCAGGGCGAGATCACCATTGCCATGGTGGGCAAGTATGTCGACCTGTCCGACAGCTACAAGTCGGTCAACGAAGCCTTGCGCCACGCCGGCATGCGCAACCACGTGCGCGTGAAGATCGAGCACGTCGACTCCGAAACCATCGAGGGCGACGCTTCAGAACGCCTGGCCCGCTACGACGCCATTCTGGTCCCCGGCGGGTTTGGCATGCGAGGGGTGGAGGGCAAGATCGCCACTGCGCGCTTTGCCCGTGAGCACAAGGTGCCCTACCTGGGCATCTGCCTGGGCATGCAGGTGGCCACCATCGAATACGCGCGCCATGTGGCCGGCCTCACCAACGCCAACAGCACCGAATTCGACCCGAACACGCCGCACCCGGTGATCGCACTCATCACCGAGTGGAAAGACGCCGACGGCAGCATCCAGAAGCGCACCGCCAGCTCCGACCTGGGCGGCACGATGCGTCTGGGCGCACAGAGCTCGGACGTGCAACCCGGCACCCTGGCGCATAGCATCTACGGCAACATCGTCACCGAACGCCATCGCCACCGGTACGAAGCAAATGTGAACTACCTGGACCAGTTGCGCTCTGCAGGCCTGGTGATCTCCGCCCTCACCCAGCGCGAGCAGCTCACCGAGATTGTCGAACTGCCCCAGTCGGAGCACCCCTGGTTCATCGGCGTGCAGTTCCATCCGGAATTCAAGTCCACGCCCTGGAGCGGGCACCCGCTCTTCAATGCCTTCATCAAGGCAGCGGTTGAACACCAGCAAAGCCGGCAGGCTGTGCCGGCTTAGGCCCCAGACACAGGGAACGCACCATGAAACTCTGCGGCTTCGACGTCGGCCTGGACCAGCGATTTTTTTTGATCGCCGGGACCTGCTCCATTGAGGGCCTGCAAATGTCGCTCGATGTGGCAGGTCAGCTGCAGGAAATCTGCAAGAAGCTGAACATCCCGCTGATCTACAAGGGTTCATTCGACAAGGCCAACCGGTCTTCAGGCACCAGCCAGCGGGGCGTGGGCCTGGATGCGGGTCTGAAGATCCTGGACGAGGTGCGCCGCCAGTTGCAATTGCCCATCCTGACCGACGTGCATGACGAATCTCAGGTCGCCGAAGTGGCCAGTGTCGTGGACGTTCTTCAGACACCCGCCTTTCTGTGTCGCCAGACCGATTTCATCCGTGCGGTGGCCCAGTCGGGCAAGCCGGTGAACATCAAGAAGGGGCAGTTCCTGGCGCCCTGGGACATGACCAATGTGATCGACAAGGCCCGCGCCGCCGCGAAGGAAGCCGGCCTGTCGGAAGGCCGTTTCCTCGCCTGCGAGCGCGGCGTGAGCTTTGGCTACAACAACCTCGTAGCCGACATGACCAGCCTGGCCGAGATGCGCAAGTCTGGCGCGCCAGTGGTTTTCGACGTGACCCATTCGGTGCAGAAGCCCGGCGGCCTTGGATCGGTCAGCGGCGGTGCGCGTGAAATGGTGCCGGTGCTGGCGCGGGCGGGCGTCGCTGCGGGTGTGGCCGGCCTGTTCATGGAAACACACCCCACTCCGGCCGAAGCCTGGTCCGATGGTCCGAACGCGGTGCCACTGGGTCGCATGAAGGCGTTGCTGGAGACCCTGGTCGCCCTGGATTCCGTCACCAAGTCAAACCCCTTGCTGGAGAACGACTTTCAATGAGCGCATACATCATTGTCGACATGCAGATCTCCAACATGGAGCAGTACAAGCAGTACATGGCAGACGCACCGGCCGCCGTGGCGGCGTTTGGTGGTGAATACCTGGTGCGCGGCGGGCGCTTTGAAACCCTGGAGGGCGACTGGCAGCCGGCGCGCATCGCCATGCTGCGCTTTCCGAGCTTTGTGCAGGCCAAGGCGTTCTACGACAGTGAACAGTACCGCCAGGCCCGCGCCAAGCGTAAAGGCGCCACCGATTTTTTCAACCTCGTCCTGGTGGAGGGCGTGAGCGCCCCCGTCATTTGAAACATTTCACCGAAAGGAAAACATGAGCGCAATCGTAGACATCGTGGGCCGCGAGATTCTCGACAGCCGGGGCAACCCCACCGTCGAATGCGACGTGCTGCTGGAAAGCGGCGTGATGGGCCGCGCGGCTGTGCCGTCGGGTGCTTCCACCGGCTCGCGTGAAGCCATCGAACTGCGCGACGGCGACAAGTCCCGCTACCTGGGCAAAGGCGTGCTCAAGGCGGTGGAGAACATCAACACCGAAATCAGCGAAGCCGTGCTGGGCCTGGACGCTTCTGAACAGGCCTTCCTGGACAAGACCCTGATCGATCTGGACGGCACCGAGAACAAGGGCCGCCTGGGCGCCAACGCCATGCTGGCCGTGTCCATGGCCGTGGCTCGCGCCGCTGCCGAAGAGGCCGGCCTGCCGCTGTACCGCTACTTCGGTGGCATGAGCGCGGTGCAGATGCCCGTGCCCATGATGAACATCATCAACGGTGGCGCACACGCCAACAACTCGCTCGACCTGCAGGAACTGATGATCATCCCCGTGGGTGCCCCCAGCTTCCGCGAAGCCCTGCGCTGGGGTGCCGAGGTGTTCCACGCGCTCAAGGCCATCCTGCACGACAAGCACATCAGCACCGCCGTGGGCGACGAAGGCGGCTTTGCCCCGTCGGTGGAGAACCACGAAGCGGCCTTGCAGCTGATCCTGCAAGCCATCGACAAGGCCGGCTACACCGCCGGCGAACAGATCGCCCTGGGCCTGGACTGTGCGGCCAGTGAGTTCTACAAGGACGGCAAGTACGTGCTGGAAGGCGAAGGCGGCGTGTCCCTGAGCGCCGAGCAATGGACCGACATGCTGGCCACCTGGGTCGACAAGTTCCCCATCATCAGCATTGAAGACGGCATGGCCGAAGGCGACTGGGACGGCTGGAAGGTGCTTACAGAGCGCCTGGGCACGAAGGTTCAGTTGGTGGGCGACGACCTGTTCGTCACCAACACCAAGATCCTGAAAGAAGGCATCGACAAGTCAATCGCCAACTCGATCCTGATCAAGATCAACCAGATCGGCACGCTCACCGAAACCTTTGCCGCCATTGAAATGGCCAAGCGCGCGGGCTACACCGCCGTGATTTCGCACCGTTCGGGCGAAACCGAAGACAGCACCATCTCCGACATCGCCGTGGGTACCAACGCCGGCCAGATCAAGACCGGTTCGCTCTCGCGCTCGGACCGCATGGCCAAGTACAACCAGTTGCTGCGCATCGAGGAAGACCTCGGCGAGGTGGCGGTGTACCCGGGCCGCGACGCTTTCTACAACTTAAAGTGATGGCGCCCCCCTGCGCCGCTCCGCGTCTTCCCCCCGAAGGGGGGACCACATCAGTGGCCCGGCAAAGCCGGTTCCACGATGTGTGCTGGACGGCGCTCCTGGCATTCGCTCAACCTGAGCGATAGACTCGCGCCATATGGGTCACCGCCTCATCCCTGCCCTGCTCCTCGGACTGCTGTTGGTGCTGCACGCGCAACTGTGGTTCGGGCGGGGCAGCGTGCCGCAGGTGACGAGCCTGAAGCAACAGGTGCTCATGCAGGAACACGAAAACCGCGAAGCGCAGTTGCGCAACGACCAGGTGGCCAACGAAGTGCGCGACCTGCAGGAAGGTCTTGGCATGGTCGAAGAACTGGCGCGGCAAGACCTGGGCATGGTCAAGCCCAACGAGATCTTCGTTCAGTTCGCGCAGCGCGGGCAGTGACGCTGATCGTGACCCTGCTGGGTGGCGAATCCACCGGCAAAACCTTGCTGGCCCGGTCGATCCAGCAACACCTCACTCGACACACCTCTCTGCGCACGGTCTGTGTGCCGGAAAACCTGCGCCAGTGGTGCACGCTTGCGGGGCGCGCGCCTCAAGCGCATGAACAGGCCGCGCTGGCCGAAGAGCAGCACCGCCTTATCGTTGCAGCCACCCAGGGACTGCCCGCGCCCGATGTGGTGATTGCCGACACCACGCCGCTGGTGATTGCGGCCTACAGCGAGCTGTACTTCAACGACAGCAGTCTGCTGCCAGCGGCCATCACGCACCAGCGTGGCTACCACCTGACACTGCTTATGGGTCTGGACCTGCCCTGGGTGCCAGATGGTCTGTTCAGGGAAAGCCCGGCAGTGCGAGATGCCACTGACACCATTCTTCGCCGCGAGCTACAAGCGGCGGGTCTGCCGTTCCAGACAATCTATGGCAAGGACGCAGCGCGTTTGCACCAGGCACTGGAAGCGGTTGGCCCGTTGCTGGGCAACTCACTGGTTGAAGCCGACCCGGTTCTGGCCCAGGGCCGGGTGGCCTGGAACTGCGACAAGTGCAGCGACCCGGAATGCGAACACCGCCTGTTCACCGGTCTGATCAAAACGCCTCGCGCTTGAGACGCAGTTCATGACGCCGCAAAACCCACTGCCCGACTTTCGCTCACCCGAATTCCTCAAGTCCCATATCCGGGACTGCTTGGCGTTCTACCACCCGCGTGCCATCGACACCAGTGGCGGCATGTTCCATTTCTTTCGCGATGACGGATCTGTGTACGACGCCCAGACCCGCCACCTGGTGAGCAGCACGCGGTTCGTCTACACCTACGCCATGGCGGTGCGAAGCGGCTTGGCATCAGGCCCTGGACAGCCTACACACGCTCAAGGCCTGGCCCACGCCTTCGACTTCCTTCGCCGCGCTCACCGCGACACCACCAGCGGTGGCTACGCCTGGCAGATCGACTGGCGCAATGGGCAAAAAACGGTGACGGACGGAACGAACCACGCCTATGGCCTGGCTTTCGTGCTGCTCGCCCATGCCCATGCCCACATGGCCGACCTGCCGGAAGCGCACCCCGGCATCGCTGAAACCTTTGAACTGCTGGAGCGGCACTTCTGGGAACCCGCACATGGGCTGTATGCCGATGAAGCCACCCCCGACTGGCACCTGAGCGACTACCGCGGCCAGAACGCCAACATGCATTTGTGCGAAGCCCTGCTGGCCGCTTTCGATGCCACCGGTGAAGCCCGCTACCTGGACCGTGCACAAAGCCTGGCCGAACACATCTGCATCCGGCAGGCAGACCTGGCGCAAGGATTGGTGTGGGAGCACTACCGGGCCGACTGGTCGGTGGACTGGGACTACAACCGCCACGACAGCAGCAACATCTTCCGGCCCTGGGGCTTCCAGCCCGGGCACCTCACCGAATGGGCCAAGCTGCTGCTGTTGCTCAACCAGCGCCGCGCAAGAGCCGACCTGGTTCCGCTGGCTCGCCACTTCTTCGACACCGCCATGGAGCGGGCCTGGGACCCGGTGCATGGTGGCCTGTGTTACGGCTTTGGTCCAGACGGCCAGGTCTGCGACGACCACAAATACTTCTGGGTGCAGGCCGAATCACTGGCCGCAGCGGCACGGCTCGCAGTGGCCACCGGCGAATCGGCGTACTGGGCGCATTACGACCGACTCTGGACCTATGCCTGGACGCACTTTGTCGACCACCAACACGGTGCCTGGTGGCGCATCCTGCGCGCCGACAATAGCAAGATCAGCGATGAAAAAAGCCCAGGGGGGAAGGTGGACTACCACACGATGGGTGCTTGCTACGACGTACTGGAAGTGATCAGCTAACCCCCCTGCGCCGCTTCGCGTCTTCCCCCCGGAGGGGGGACGATGCCAGTGGCCCGGCAAAGCCGGTTCCACGGCATCCTTGGACTGGGGCACACGCTCCGGTCGGGCTCTTTAGGGTCCTCAATGCACCCCTGGTGATCCTGGGGCCTGGCTTGCCGGTTGCAAAAACACTTGGGCCGCATCCACCGGGTCAAACCGGTACTGTGCGCCGCAAAAGTCGCAGCCCACTTCCACCTGCCCCTGCTCGGCCAGGATGGACTCGATCTCTTCCTGGCCGAGGCTGCGCAGCATGCTGCCCACGCGTTCGCGGGAACAGGTACAGGCGAACCGGGGGCCTTCGCTGCCGACCTGGGGGTCGAACCGGCGCACGTCTTCTTCCCAGAACAGGCGGCGCAGGATGGTGTCGGCGTCCAGTTCCAGCAGCTCTTCGCGCTTGAGGCTGGCCGCCAGGATGGCGATGCGGTTGTAGTCTTCGTTGCGGCCGATTTGATCTTCGTCGCTGCGAATCGCACCACTGCCCGCCAGGTTGGCCTCACCCTGAAGCGGCAGACGCTGGATCAGCAAGCCGGCCGCAACCTTGTCGTTGGCCGCGAGCACCAGGCGGGTGTCGAGCTGTTCACTTTGCAGCATGTAGTGTTCGATCACCTCGCTGAGCTTTTCCAGCTTTTCTCGCCTGTCGCCGAACAGCGGCACCACCCCCTGGTAGGGCTGGCGACCGGGCAGGCGGTCCTTGGGATCGAGTGTGATGGCGCAACGTCCTTCGTTGTTGACGTTGACCATGTGCGACAGCGGTGCATCGGCAGCCACCTCGCCCACCACCGTGGCGGTGGCACGAAGGCTCAGGTCGGGCTGCACTTCGGCCACGGCCAGTTTCACCGGCCCATCGCCCATGATCTGCATGATCAGCGCACCTTCGAACTTGATGTTGGCCTGCATCAGCGTGGCCGCCGCTGTCATTTCGCCCAACAATTCGGTCACGGCGGCGGGGTAGCCACCGGCCTGCTCGCGCCGGCTCAGAATGTCCTGCCAGGCATCGGTCAGGCGCACGAGCATGCCGCGCACCGGCAGGCCTTCAAACATGAATTTGTGGAGTTCGGACAAAGCGGTCTTTCTGAAAATCAAGCAAGTTCAACTGAGGGTCAGCCGATCTTTTTCAAGCCCGTGCGGTAGCGCTGGGCGTTCTCCACATAGTGCTGCGCACTGCGACGCAGACCTTCTATCTGCTCGGGCGTCAGCATTTTCACCACCTTCGCCGGCGTGCCCATGATCATGCTGCCGTCAGGGAAGGTCTTGCCTTCCGTCACCAGAGATCCCGCGCCGACAAGGCAGTTTTTTCCGATGATTGCCCCGTTGAGCACCGTGGCACCAATACCGATGAGCGATTCATCGCCAATGGTGCAGCCGTGCAGCATCACCATGTGGCCGATGGTGACGTTGTCGCCAACGGTCAGCGGGTAGCCGATGTCGGCATGCATCACACTGCCGTCCTGCACGTTGCTGCCGCGCCCGACCGTGATGGTTTCGGTATCGCCTCGCAATGTGGCGCCAAACCACACACTGCTGTCCTCGGCCAGCACCACTTTGCCCATCACCTGCGCGCTGTCTGCCACCCAGGCCGAATCGGCCATGCGCGGCGCAATGCCGTCGAGTTCGTAAATTGCCATGTGGGGTCTCCTGTCGCGAAACCTAGAATTGTAGGGATGCAAGAAGCCCCCACTGCCCCACCTCCGGTTTCCTTGCGTCCGCAGGCGCTGCGGGCGCTTTGCATGGCGGAACCGGGTGCCAAGGCGGTGGCCACCCGGGCGCTGTTCCAGGCCATGCAGAAGGGCGGCACTTCGCTGGCCCCCTCCGAACGCCTCGAGGCCGAACCCGGACTGGCGTTGCCCGGCCGCCCCGTGCGACCAGAACTCATTGCCCCGACAGCCGTGCCCCACCGGTCGCCGTTCACGGCCGATGGACTGGCCGCCCTGCTGCACGCGGTCACCCACATCGAGTTCAACGCCATCAATCTCGCACTCGACGCAGTCTGGCGTTTTGCCGACATGCCGGCTGCCTACTATGCCGACTGGATGCGCGTGGCCCATGAAGAGGCGATCCACTTCGGCCTGCTGCGCGAGCACCTGCAGAGCCTGGGTCATGACTACGGCGACTTCCCCGCGCACGACGGTCTGTGGGAGATGTGCGTGAAGACTCAGCATGATGTGACCGCCCGCATGGCGCTGGTCCCGCGCACGCTGGAAGCGCGCGGTCTCGATGCCACGCCGCCCATGCAGGCGCGGCTGCGCAAGGTGGGCACACCAGCGGCACTGCGCGCGGTGGAGATCCTCGACGTGATCCTGCGCGACGAGATTGGCCATGTGGCTGTGGGCAACCGCTGGTACGGGTGGCTGTGCGCGCAGCAAGGGCTTCAACCGCTGACCCACTACCGCTTGCTGGCCAGGCGTCACAGCGCCCCGCGACTCAGACCGCCGTTCAACCATGCCGCTCGCCAGGCGGCCGGGTTCAGCCAGCAGGACCTCGACGATCTTCTCTCGGCGTGAGCCTCGAAGGGTGGAGCGATATCGGCTGATCAGCGCCAGACTGAAGCCCATTCCAGCACCACAATCTGCGATGTACAAAAGGCGGGCAAGCCTCTAGGATGTCCGCATGTCAATGCAACAGATCCATCTGGATGGATACCTCGGACAAGCGTTCGACAACATTCCGGTGGCGATGATCGTGGTCAATGCGCAGGGGGAAATCGTCAGGCTCAACCGCCTGGCCGAGAGTATCTTTGGCTATGCCGCGTCCGAACTTGAGGGCCGGCCAGTTGAAGTGCTCATCCCCACGCGCTACCACGCGCGGCATGCGGGGTATCGAAATGGCTTCATGGCAGAAACCACACCCCGTCCCATGGGCGCCGGCCGCGACCTCAGCGGCGTGCGCAAGGACGGCTCGGAGTTTCCGGTGGAGATCGGCATCAACCCGGTGGAAACCGGCGAAGGGCCCATGGTGCTGTCGGTCATTCTGGACCTGAGCGAGCGCAAACAAAGTGAGCGGCGCATTCAGGATGCCCTGCAACAGAAGGATCTTCTACTCAAGGAAGTGCACCACCGCGTGAAGAACAACCTGCAGGTGATCCACAGCCTGCTGGACCTGCAGGCGCTCACCATCGAAGACGCCGGCATGGTGGGCATGCTGCGCGACAGCCAGAACCGCATCCGCTCCATGTCGATGATCCACCAGACGCTGTACCAGTCTCAGGATTTCGCCCAGGTCGACTTCGACCAGTTTCTGGGCGGTCTGTTGCCCCGGTTGATGGAGTCTTACGCATCCTCGGCAGGCCATGTGACCATCGATGTGCAGGCCCGCGACGTGAAGCTGCCCATCAACGAAGCCATTCCGTGTGGGCTGATCGTGAATGAACTGGTCAGCAACGCCCTGAAACACGGCTTTACAGGCGGGCGGCGCGGCAGCATCCAGGTGGCGATCACCCAGGCCGAGGATCAGCACATCGAGATGTCCATCAGCAACGATGGCCACCCCATTCCAGACGAGCTGGAACTGGACCACACCGGCTCGCTCGGCCTGCAACTGGTGCAATTGCTGACGCAACAGTTGCGCGGCAAACTCACCACGCAACGCGCCCAGCCCACGTGCTTCACCTTGCGCTTTCAGCTGGGAGCCACCGCATGAAAAATCCGCCGCGCATTCTCATCGTGGAAGACGAACGCATCGTCGCATTCAATCTCAAGCAGCGGCTGGCCCACATGGGCTATGAAGTGCCTGGTGTGGCGGCATCAGGGATCGAGAGCCTGGACATGATCCAACGTCTGGCACCAGACCTGGTGCTGATGGACATCCACATCGAAGGCGACATGGACGGCATTGAAGTGGCGGCCAAGCTCATGCAGGCCCCCTCCGTCCCGGTGATCTACCTCACGGCGTATTCGGAGGATTCGACGCTGGATCGTGCACGCCAGACCAAGCCCTATGGCTACCTGATCAAGCCGTTTTCCGAGCGCGAGCTTCACGCCACCATCCAGATGGCCCTGGAGCGGCATGCCGTGGAAGTGGCACTGCTGCGCAGCGAGCGACTCCTGCAACAGGCACTGGATGCCGCCAGCCTGGGTGTGCTTGAGGTGGACACCCGCACAGGCCACCTCTCGGCCTCCTCGCGCACGCAAGATCTGCTGGGCTGGAACGGGCATCAGAAGACCACGCTCGCCGACTTGCTCAGCAGGGTCGCAGAAGACGATCGAAATGTATTCTCGGCCCGCCTTGAAGAAAGCCTGGACCAGTTGAAGGCCATCAGCGAAGAGTTTCGCGTGCACACCGAATCCGGTGTCGCGCGCTGGCTCAAGATAGACGCCAGCCACTGGCCCAATCAACAAATGAACGGCGTGGTTCAGGACATCACGGCCCGCAAGCACAACGAACTGCATCTGAAGCGGCTCAATGAAGGTCTGGAAGGCCTCGTCAATGAACGCACAGCCGAACTCAACCAGAGCATCAAGGAGCTCGAGGCCTTCAGCTCTTCGGTGGCGCACGATCTGCGCGCACCCCTTCGCGCCATCGTTGGCTTCAGCCAGGAGGTCATGCGAGCCCACCCCGACGACCTGGGTGAAGACGGCGTGGCGATGATGCAGCGCATCGCTTCGGCCGGTCAGCGCATGGGCGCGCTGATCGACGCCTTGCTGAACATGTCGCGCATGACGCAGGTACCCTTGCAACTGGGACCGGTTGACATCAGCGATATCGCCAGCGACATCGCCGACCAGCTCTTGCGGAGCGACTCCGAACGTGTGGCCGATGTTCGTATCGCCCCGGGTATGGAGGCCATGGCCGATCTGAGCCTGGTGCGCAGCGTCGTGGACAATCTGTTGCGCAACGCATGGAAGTTCACAGCCCAGAGCAAGGTCACGCGCATTGAAGTAGGCGCCGAGGAGAAGAAGGGCGAAACCGTGTTTTTTGTGCGGGACAACGGCTGCGGCTTCGACATGGCTTTTGCCCACCGGTTGTTCGGGCCCTTCCAGCGGCTGCACCGCGAGCAGGACTACGCCGGCACTGGCCTGGGACTGACCATCGTGCAGCGCGTGGTCATGCGCCACGGTGGACGTGTCTGGGCAGACAGCACACCCGGTCAGGGTGCCACCTTCTTCTTCACGCTGTCGAGCTGAGCGGGGGAGGCCAGGCGCTTTGCAGGCTGCCTGCACATAACTGCCGATAATCGGGGATGACTTCTTCTCCCCAGACTTCTCCGGGCACGCCTACCGCCGCCAGCTTCAGCACCCTCCCCCTCTCCCCGGCCATGCTGGCCAACCTGGAACAGCTGGGTTACCTGGCCATGACGGCCATCCAGGCGGCCGCCCTGCCGCCCGCCTTGCTGGGCAAGGACATCATTGCCCAGGCCAAGACCGGCAGCGGCAAAACCGCCGCCTTCGCCTTGACCCTGCTCGCCAACCTGAACCCCCGGCGTTTTGCGGTACAGACGCTGGTGCTCTGCCCGACCCGCGAACTGGCCGACCAGGTGACCACCGAAATCCGCCGCCTGGCCCGGGCCGAAGACAACATCAAGGTGGTCACGCTGTGTGGTGGCGTACCGCTGCGCGGGCAACTGGCCACGCTGGAGCACGGCGCGCACATTGTGGTGGGCACACCCGGCCGCATCATGGACCACCTGGAGCGCGGCAGTCTGCAGCTCGATGCGCTCAACACCCTGGTGCTTGACGAAGCCGACCGCATGCTCGACATGGGCTTCTTCGACGACATCGTCACGGTGGCCAAGCGCTGCCCGAAGACCCGCCAGACCCTGCTGTTCTCCGCCACCTACCCGGAAGGGATTGCCAAACTGAGCGCGCAGTTCATGCGTGATCCTGTCACCGTGAAGGTGGAGGCGCAGCACGCGGGTGCCCAGATCGAGCAGCGCTGGTATGAGGTGGAAGAGACCGAGCGGCTGGACGCGGTGTGCCGCCTGCTCACCCACTTCCGCCCCGAGAGCACGCTCGCCTTCTGCAACACCAAGGCCCAGTGCCGCGATCTGGTGGCCGTGCTTCAGGCACAGGGCATCAGCGCATTGGCGCTGTTTGGTGAGCTGGAGCAGCGCGAACGCGACCAGGTACTGGTGCGTTTTGCCAACCGCAGTTGCTCGGTGCTGGTGGCCACCGACGTGGCCGCACGGGGTCTGGACATTGCCAGCCTGGCCGCCGTGATCAACGTGGACGTGACGCCCGATGCCGAGGTTCACATCCACCGCATTGGCCGCACCGGCCGCGCCGGTGAAAGTGGTCTGGCGCTCAACCTGGCCAGCATGAACGAGATGGGCAGCGTGGGCAAGATAGAACAGCTGCAGGGGCGCGAATCGAATTGGCACCCCTTGAGCGAACTCCAGCCCGCCAGCAAGGAACCGCTGGTGCCGCCCATGGTCACGCTGCACATCCAGGGCGGCCGCAAGGAAAAGATCCGCCCCGGCGACGTGCTGGGTGCGCTCACCGCCGACCTGGGCTACACGCGCGAGCAGGTGGGCAAGATCAACGTGAACGAATGGTCGACCTACGTGGCCGTGAACCGCGACATCGCCCAGCAGGCGGCCAGCCGGCTGAACGCTGGGCGCATCAAGGGCAAGAGCGTGAAAGTGCGCGTGCTGGAGGACTAGGGCCTGCTCAGAAGGTCAGAAGGTGACCTTGACCGATGGCGCACTGCGGGTGGCTTCGCCGTGGTACACCGCTTCGATGTTGTTGCCGTCGGGATCGATGACAAAAGCGCCGTAGTAGCCTGGGTGGTACTTCCGAATGCCTGGTGCGCCGTTGTCCTTGCCACCTGCGGCCATGGCGGCCTGGTGAAAGGCATCGACCATGGCCCGGTCCTGGGCCTGGAAAGCGATGTGATGCCGTCCGGTGAGCCGGCCATTGGCGGCTTCGTTGTTGGCCGTGGAGACAAAAAGCTCGTCGACCCAGAAGTAACCCTCGCCACTGCCACCCATGGGTATCTTCAAGACCTTGAACACCGCTTCGTAAAAGGCGCGGCTGGCAGGGAGGTCCTTCACAACGAGCTGGATGTGGTCGATCAGGCGGCCTCGATGCAGTTCCTGTGTTTCCATGACTGCGCTCCTGTTCTGGAAAGCTTGCAACGGGTCAATGATCCTAATGCACGCTCCCACTAAACTCTGCACAACGGCGCTCGTAAGAATCTGAAAACCCTGTCTCGGATCCCTGCAGGATGCAGGCCGGCCGAGCCAACCAACCTGAAGGAACACGCCATGGGCGCGCAATGGAAAGCCAAACACAAAGACCTCGCCGCCAACGCCAAGGGGCGCCTCTTCGGCAAGCTGGCCAAGGACATCATGATCGCGGCGCGCCACGGGGCCGACCCGGCGGCGAATTCGCGGCTGCGGCTGGTGGTGGAGCAGGCACGCAAGGTGTCCATGCCCAAGGACACGCTGGACCGTGCGATCAAGAAGGGTGCCGGTCTCACGGGTGAGGCGGTGCACTTCGAGCATGTGATGTACGAAGGCTTCACGCCGCACCGGGTGCCGGTGATGGTGGAGTGTCTGACCGACAACGTGAACCGCGCCGCCTCGGAAATGCGTGTGCTGTTCCGCAAGGGCCAGCTGGGCACTTCGGGTTCGGTGGCCTGGGATTTTGATCACGTCGGCCTGATCGAAGCCGAACCGGAAAAGCCCGATGCCGACCCGGAACTGGCTGCGATTGAGGCGGGCGCGCAAGACTTTGAGGCCGCCGATGAAGAAGGCGTCACGCTTTTCCTGACAGATCCGGCCGATCTGGACCTGGTGAGCAAAGCGCTGCCCGCACAAGGTTTTACCGTGCTGTCGTCCAAACTGGGTTACCGGCCCAAAAACCCGGTCGATCCAGCCAGCCTGAGTGCCGAACAGCTTGAAGAGGTGGAGAGCTTTCTCGCTGCGCTGGACGCCAATGAAGACGTGCAGAACGTGTTCGCCGGGCTCGGCGGGTAAATTCCACACCCGAACTCACCGACAATGGCGCCATGAGCGACACCCTGAAACCCACCCAACCTCCCCTGCCCGACCGCCTGTCCATCGATCCTCGCAGCCCGCACCATGTGGCGGCAGTGTTCGAACACGACATCGGCATCCGCTTCAATGACAACGAACGCTTCGACGTGGCCGAATACTGCATCAGCGAACGCTGGGTCAAGGTGCCGGCTGGCAAGACACTGGACCGCAAAGGGCAGCCGCTGATGATCGTGCTCAAGGGCAAGGTCGAGGTGTTCTACAAATAACGCGCCCTCCGCCCACGCGCATGCCAACGAAAGCACATTGAATGCATCGCCGATTGTTTGCAGCTTCGCTTGGCGCCATGGCATGGAGTGCGCCGGGCTGGACCAGTTCGCAAGACGCCGAAGCAACTTCGCCGCCCGGCTACACTGTGCCCGAAGCCTTGCTTCAGCAATCGGTGGCGCGACGCTTTCCGCTGCGTTACCCCGTGCCAGGGCTGTTGAACCTGGACGTGCAGGTGCCGCGCCTGCGGCTCTTGCCTGATCAGAACCGCCTGGGTGCCGACATGGAAGTGATCGCCGCCGGTCCTGCGTTGAATCGCACACACCGCGGCACCTTCGACCTGAATTTTGCGCTGCGCTACGAGGCCAGCGACCGCAGCGTGCGCGCGCACCAACTGCGCTTCAACCGCCTGCGCTTCCCCACGCTGCAGCCCTCCGTGGTGGACCTGCTCAACACCTATGCACCCATGCTGGCCGAACAGTCCCTGATGGAGGTGGTGGTGCACCAGCTGAGTCCGAAAGATCTGGCCATGGCCGATGCACTCAACATGCAGCCGGGCAGCATCACCGTGAGTGATCAGGGACTGGTGATTGGCCTGGTCCTGAAGCCACTGTGAAAAACTGCGCCAGCAATGTCGCAACGCGCCCTGGCGCAGAATCTCCCGCATGAAAGCACCACCCAGACTGCAAACCCTGATTGACGAGGGCCTGATCGACACCGTGGTGCGCCAGCTCATGAGCGGCAAGGAAGCCACGGTGTACGTGGTGCGCTGCGGCAGCGAAACCCGCTGCGCCAAGATCTACAAGGAAGCCCACAACCGCAGCTTCCGGCAAGCGGTGGATTACACCGAAAACCGCAAGGTGAAGAACACGCGCCAGGCGCGCGCCATGGCCAAGGGCACCCGCTTCGGCCGTGAAGCTCAGGAAGCGGCCTGGCAGAGCGCAGAGGTGGATGCGCTCTACCGCCTGGCAGCGGCGGGCGTGCGCGTTCCGCAACCCTACACGTTTCTCGATGGCGTGCTGCTGATGGAACTGGTCAGTGACGCCGAAGGCGACGCAGCGCCACGCCTGAACGACGTGGTCTTCACACCCGAGGCCGCCCGAGCCCTCCACACCACGCTGATTGGCGAGGTGGTGCGCATGCTGTGCGCAGGGGTCATCCACGGCGACTTGTCGGAATTCAACATCTTGCTGGCGCATTCGGATGAGCCTGGCGTGACCCACGTGCCGGTGATCATCGACCTGCCTCAGGCAGTGGATGCCGCGGGCAACAACCACGCCCAGCGCATGCTGCTGCGCGATGTGAACAACCTGCGCGACTTTTTCGGGCGCTTCGCGCCCGAGCTGCTGCACACCCGCTATGGCCCGGAAATCTGGTCGCTGTACCAGAGCGGCCTGCTGTCCACTGACACGGTGTTAACCGGCCGTTTCGAGCAGAAACAACAACGCGTGGACATGGAAGGCGTGTTGCGCGAGATCGACGACGCGCGGGACGAATACGCCGCGCGGCGCGAGCGGCTGCTGGCGGCTGCCCGCGGCTGAACAAGCCCTGACTACCCCCTTGGGTGGTGTTGCGCCACGATGGACTTGAGGCGCTCGCGCGCCACATGGGTGTAGATGGTGGTGGTGGAGATGTCGGCATGCCCCAGCAGCATCTGCACCGCGCGCAGATCGGCACCGTGATTGAGCAGGTGTGTGGCGAACGCATGGCGCAAGGTGTGGGGTGACAGGGGCACGGTGATGCCGGCCTGCAGCGCGTACTTCTTGACCAGCGACCAGAACATCACCCGGCTCATGGCCTCGCCCGCGCGCGATCCCCTGGCGGTCACGAACAGGTCTTCGCTCTGCAGGCCACCCAGAATCTCACCCCGCGCCTGCCCCATGTAGCGCTGAAGCCACTGGCCCGCAATCTGGCCGAACGGCACCAGGCGCTCCTTGTTGCCTTTGCCGGTGATGCGCAACACGTGTTCGTTCATGCCCACGTGCCAAGTCTTGAGCGTGACGAGTTCGCTCACCCGCAGGCCGCTGGCGTACATCAGCTCCAGCATGGCGCGGTCACGCAGGCCCAGTGGTGTGCCGGTGTCTGGCGCGTTCAGCAAGGCCTCCACCTGCGCCTCCGACAGCGTCTTGGGCACGCGCATGGGCTGGCGCGCCGCCGCCAGGCGAAGCGTGGGATCTTTGCTCAGCATTCGCTCGCGCAATGCCCAGCGAAAAAACCGCTTGAACACCGTGAGGCGCCGGTTCGCGGTGGTGGCGCGGGTCTGGGCATGGCGAGCCGCGAAGTAGCCGTTCAGATCGGCCTCTGTGGCCGCCATCAGCGCCTTCCCTTGCCCACCCAGCCACTGCCCCAGCAGCACCAGGTCGCGGCGATAGGCATCGAGCGTGTTGCGCGACAAGCCCTCTTCAAGCCACAACGCATCCACAAACGCCTCGGCACTCGCCTGGCTGCGCAGGAACTCGGGACTGGAAACTGGCGAAGACGGTGGTTTGGGTTCGGGAGAAGGCATGCTTGGCCGCGTTCAGGGAAACAGGAACACCCGGCTCGAACAGGGCTGGCAGGGCCTGTGCGGATGGGGGAAAACCCGCCCCCCGGGGTACGCATTTACCGGGTGTGCCCTGGAATTGAATTGGGTTATTCTGCCCTTTTGTCCTCATCACCAAAACAGGAGACTCATCCATGCGTTGGATTCACAAAATCGGTCTGGGACTCAGCGTGGCAGCCGCCATTGCATCGGGCGCGGCCGTGGCCCAGCAACAGCAGTTCATCAACGTGCTCACAGGCGGCCAGAGTGGCGTCTACTACCCCATGGGTGTGGCCCTCTCACAGATCTTTGCCAAAGACATCCCCAACGTGCGCTCCACCGCCCAGGTCACCCGCGCCTCGGCCGAGAACCTCAACCTCCTGCAGGCCGGTCGTGGTGAA
>PHCQ01000073.1 GCA_002840835.1 Betaproteobacteria bacterium HGW-Betaproteobacteria-16
CGAGGGCGACCTGCTCTACATGCCGACCGCGCTGCCCGGCCTGTCGGCCGCCAAGGCCGCCGAACTGCTGCAGCAGACCGACCGCCTGATCAAGACCGTTCCCGAGGTGCACAGCGTGTACGGCAAGGCCGGCCGCGCCGACAGCGCCACCGACCCGGCGCCGCTGGAGATGTTCGAGACCACCATCCAGTTCAAGCCGCGCGAGCAATGGCGCGCGGGCATGACGCCAGACAAACTGGTGGACGAACTGGACCGCACCGTGCGTGTGCCCGGCCTGGCCAACATCTGGGTGCCGCCGATCCGCAACCGCATCGACATGCTTGCCACCGGCATCAAAAGCCCGGTGGGTGTGAAGGTCGCCGGCGCCGACCTGGCCACCATCAACCGCCTCACGCAGCAGATTGAAGCGGTGGTCAAGGGCGTACCCGGCGTCACCAGCGCACTGGCCGAGCGCCTGAGCGGCGGGCGGTACATCGACGTCGACATCCGCCGCGACGAAGCGGCGCGCTACGGTCTGAACATTGCCGACGTGCAGGACGTGGTCTCGGGCGCGGTGGGCGGCATGAACATCGGCGAGACCGTGGAGGGACTGCAGCGGTATCCGATCAACCTGCGTTATCCGCGCGATGCGCGCGACTCGCTCGCCGCCCTGCGTGATCTGCCCATTGTCACTCCGCGTGGCCAGCGGCTTGTGCTCGCCGACGTGGCTCGCCTGCGCATCGCCGACGGCCCACCCATGCTGCGCAGTGAAAACGCGCGACTGGCTGGTTTTGTATATGTGGACATCCGCGACCGCGACCTGCGTGGCGCCGTGCTGGACATGCAAAAGGCTGTCACCGAAAAGGTGGTTCTGCCGGCCGGCTATTCGGTGTCGTGGTCGGGCCAGTTCGAGTTTCTGGAGCGCGCCAGCGCGCAGCTCAAGCTGGTGGTGCCGTTCACGCTGCTGGTGATCTTCCTGCTGCTGTACCTGACCTTCCGCCGCCTCGACGAGGCCCTGCTCATCATGGCCACGCTGCCCTTCGCCCTCATCGGCGGCATCTGGCTGCTCTGGGCGCTGGGGCACAACCTGTCGGTGGCGAGCGTGGTGGGCTTCATCGCGTTGGCCGGCGTGGCGGCCGAGTTCGGCGTGATCATGCTGCTGTACCTGAAGCAGGCCTGGGCCGCGCGGCTGGACCAGGGGCTGGACACCGACGCTGATTTGCTCGACGCGATCCGCGAAGGCGCGGTCTTGCGTGTGCGCCCCAAGGCGATGACGGTGGCGGTGATCGTGGCCGGCCTGCTACCCCTGTTCTGGGGCGCGGGCGCGGGCAGCGAAGTGATGCAACGCATTGCAGCGCCGATGGTGGGCGGCATGCTGAGCGCACCGCTGCTGTCCATGCTGGTGGTGCCGGTGATCTATCGGCTGATGCGCAAGCCCAGGCTGTCGGTGGCCGTGAAGACGGATCGATCCATCCACTGAGACCCTCTGGACCTCAGCCTCTCCTGTGCCAAGGCCGCTGACCAAAATCAGCGCCCTTGGGCAAATATTTAGCCTTGACACGGTGTCGGGCTCAAGCCGCAAGTTCGGTGCGCTGCAACGCCCAGGAACCCATTATCCGCAGCCAGTTGTGCCAACCCGAAACTTCGTGCTTCTCGATCATCTGTACCGGAAGATGGCTGAGCACCATGAGGCGCGATTCGTCAAAACCACTGACCCGCAAAACTGCGTCTTCAGCCACGGTGTGCATGTCAGAGACACTGAGGAGCAGGTCTTGGCGCTGGCCGTCAACAGTGATCCAGACGGTCCCCTGCAGCGACTGCAATATGTCACCGCGCTGAACCTGCAGCTGAATGGTTTTATAGGGCAACAGCGTCCATTCACTGGCACTGAACAGCCCGAAATCGTTGGCGTGAGAAAGGCAGACGATGGACATGGCGGAACTCCTTTGTGGTGAATAGAAGCCCGGATGTTTCGCCTTCCCACGTTGTCAAGCACAACCCACCGGTGCAGCTTGACCTTGCCCCCGTAGCAAGGCTCAAAGTGCAGGTTCCCTCAACCCTTTCCAGAGTTATCCATGTACGAATTTCACCTCCCCGACATGACCTGTGGCCATTGCGCTTCCATGGTCAATATTGCCCTCAAGCTGCTTGATCCGGCCTGCGAGATACAGCTTGACCTGCCACAGCATCTTGTCAGGGTGAAAAGCGGTGAAGAGCGTGAAGCCCTGGTCGAAGCGCTCACTGAAGCTGGGTACCCCCCGCTCTGACCCTCGATTGCCAAGGCTCTCCAAGGGAGGGTCTTGACCTCCCTGCCATGACAAGCTACATCCTTCGACTCAAGCAGTCACCCAGTACACGGAGCACACTATGACCACACTCATGAACATAGGCGAAGCCGCCACTGCTGCAGGCGTCTCTGCCAAGATGATTCGTCACTATGAGCATATCGGCCTGCTGCCTGAGGCCGAACGCAGCGAAGCCGGTTACCGACTCTATGGGGATCGCGAAGTCTCGGTATTGAGATTCGTCCGCCAGTCGCGCCACCTTGGATTTTCGATGACTCAGATTGCCGAGCTCATCGGTTTGTGGAGCGACTCACAGCGAACAAGCCGTGAAGTCAAGGCCGTGGCGCAACGCCACCTGGACGACCTGGCAGAAAAGCGGCACGAAATAGAGCAGATGATGGACGGGCTCTCGGTTCTGATGAAAGCCTGCCATGGAAATGATCAGGCCCACTGCGCCATCCTGGAAAAACTATCGCGAGGCAGCCTGGCCAAGCATCAACCCCAACAAAAGCCATTGCTCAAGAAATCCCGAACCAGGGCTGAGTCGTCCGGGGCGAGCACTTCGAGCCCCATAGACCTCATGGCATGGATGCGAGGCGTTCACGTTCACCATGATGCTCACTGATAGGAAAAACTGAACCGCCCCGCCGGCGGTTCAGTTGAGGCACCAGCTTCAAACAATGCCCTCCGACGAGCATGATGAAAACAATGGGCATATCAACATTGAATTGCTGGAGCAGCGTGGAACTCGATGTCAGTCATCGCTGCAACTTCCGTTTGAGCTGCAGGATACTCGCCGTTTTCTAGGGCTCCCGCACCATTGGCAACGCAAGTCGCTGGCGGCTTGAAGCCCGTTCCACCTCGGGCGTGGGAAAGGGCATCAACAAAACCAGTTGCAGGCTGCTTATGGCTTGATGAGGGAAGCGATTGCCCGCGAACCAGGGGACGGGTCGAGCATCAAATTGCTGACAAGACTTGATCGGTCTGCTTCGGTGCGTTGTTGCGAGAGAAATTTCTTGCCCACCAAATCCCGGATTTCGATCTCAAAGCCGACGAGACGATTTGCCATCTGGGCGCGGAACTCAGGCGATGCATCGGCGGTTGACCATGGTTGGGGGCGCTTCTCTTCTTGAGCGGCCGTTAACGTGGAAAGATGTGCGGTCATCCATTCAGCGCCTTCAACAAACCGGAGCGTTCCGCAGGCTTGAACAGCCACGTAATTCCAACTCGGCGCGTTTCGGCGTGTGGATTGCCCATTGACGTACCAACGCGGGGAGATGTACGCATTGGGACTTTGGAAGATCACGGTGATTTCACATTCCTTGCAGCCCTCGACCCAGAGCGAATGTGATCGAGCAACGTGCCCGGATAGCGTCCCACAGGGGCCCTTCGCGGAAAGATCCAGCGGCAGCAGGTTGACCTCTAAGCCGCCCGCCCGGGTCACGACAGTTGTCGCAAGCGGATAGTCGCGCATGAGCTGATGTAGCTCTTCAAGATCGGTGACGGCAAATAGTGGCTGAATGTGCATATGTCTTCTGTTGGGACCACAACAGCGCCGCTGCCAATAGCAGACGAGCGCATGTCGGGATACGAACGCCGAGTTGAGCGTGGCAGGGCCTGCTGGCCATGGGTGTCACCGCAAGGTTCATCCAGATCACTGCTGGATCAACTGGACAACCTTCATGTCGGCTGCTCGCTCACCGGTCGGGCGAATCTGATCGCCCAGTTCTGGCTCGTACACAACCGGGTACTCGCTGTCGGAAAACTTCAACAAACCCAGGCGCTTGGCTTCGCTGAGTTCGGCCTGCACCTGTGCGCGGGTTTTTCCAACTTGAGCTGGTTTGGATGGGTATTTCGACGGATGGATCTCATTGAGCTTCAAGCCTGCTTCGCCTACGGCGAACATGTCACCCGTGCGGATGGCTTCTTCCAGTTCGGCTCGTACCTGTGCGCGAGTCTTGCCCAGCTGCGAAGGCTTGGATGGGTATTTGGCGGGGTTGATTTCGTTCAACTTCAACCCGGTTTCGCCGTCGGCCAGGAGGTCACCCGTGCGAATGGCTTCGACAAGCTCGGCCTTCACTTTGGCGCGGCTAAGTTGAGTGTTCTGGGCAAAGGCCGATCCAGCGGTGGCGGCGAAGATCAGGGGCAGGAGGATGCGGTTCGAGAGTTTCATTTGGATGCCTTGTGGGTGCATTTGAGGGGGGAATTGCTGTGCCTTTGTGTTTGGCACAGGAGGAACTTTAAAAATCGAGGTTGGCTGATTGAGGTGCATGTGCATGACTCCCCAATCAGCAGGCTATTGCACTAGGTCATTGCATGTCCGGGTAGCCGGCATCGCTCAAAACCGCGAGGAAAGCGCTCTTGTCCAAGGCGCTATCCATTCGAACTTCACGCGCGGGCGGATCAGTTTCGATACGGGCTTGCGGGTCAATACTCAGCAGCGCCTTTGTGACGGACCTGGCGCAGCCGCCGCAGGTCATGTTTGGAATGTGGAAGCGAATCATCTATATCTCCTGGTGGTTACTGTGTTCGACAAATGTGAGGGATGACAGCGTTGTAAAGTCAAGCGCTGGTTAACAATAATTTTGTGGTTTGCATTCAACGGCGGAGCTCATGGCTCAGCGTTTGATCGAGCCGGAGAAGGTACGCCGACCACGGTAAGCTGACCTTGCCTGGACCGACAACCGTTCTCTCTCCGTGGGGGTCTTTCAACATCGGCCAAAAGACCAGGTGCTTGCTAATGCGTCGATACCTCTTCGGGCGTAAAGAACACATCCGCATGCAGGTCTTCAGACCGCAGCCCTCGTGCCGTACAGATCTGCATGGCAGCTTCGACCATGGGTGGTGGCCCGGCGACATAGGCTTTCCAGCCATCGAAATCCAGCAAGTCTTTGTTAACCGCATCGGTCACGAAGCCACTGCGCCAGCGCGCATCCAGCTGAGCATCGGAGAGGACGGGCGTGAAGGTCAGGTTGGGGTACCGTTGCGCCAGATCTTCGAAATGGTCGACGAGATAGAGATCTCGGGTGTTGCGCGCGCCGAAATAGACATGGATCGGCTGCTTCAGACCGCCGGCAATGGCCGCCTCGACGATCCCTTTGATCGGCGCAAGTCCCGAGCCTCCGGCGATGCACAGGATCGGCCCCGTATGCTGCTCGCGCAAGTAGGAGGAGCCGAACGGACCTTCGACCAACACCGGATCGCCAACCCTCAGCTGCGAGTGGATGTGATGGGTCGCGGCTCCACCTGGCACCCGACGAATGTGGAATTCGAGCTCTCGCTCACCTGGCCTGCTTGCCATCGAATAGTCGCGGGTGGGTGCGCCCGGAAACGTGAGCCGAGCGTATTGGCCCGCAGCAAAGACCAGAGGGATGTCCTCGTCAATAGCGAGCTGGATGCGCTTGATGTCGTGTGTAGCGTCCTCTATCGTCGTCACACGAAAGCTCAGACGGCGGTGCGGATGGGACGGAGTTTCCTCTGCGCCGTTCACCCAGGCTACGCTCGCATCCGTTGTGGGGATCGCACGGCAGGCGAGGATCAGCCCCTGCGCCTTCTCCTCGGCCGACAGAGCGAAACGGATGTGATCGAGAAGGTCTGCTTCACCGCTGATGAGGCGGGACTTGCAGGCCCCGCACCGGCCCGAGCGGCAACCATGCGGATAGGCAATGCCGTCGGCGAGCGCCGCTTCCAGGATCGTGGCGCCCTGCGGCACGGCGATGACGCGTCCCGCCTGGCGTATATCGACATGCTTCGTCATGGCGCGCGCTTTCGTGTGGTGGGGGACAGACCGAGTGCCTCAGACAGGCCCGGCTTTTGCGACGGGAACGTGCCGTAGAAGACCTGCTCTCCGACCAGGGTGATGGGTGCAACGCGCACACCGGTGCGCGCCTTTGCTTCTGCCATGATCGTGGGGGAGGTGAGGTCGCGTTCTTCGAACGTGATCCCTTCTCTCTCCAGCCACGCCTTCAGCATCCGGCAGTCCGGGCAGGTCGGTGTCGTGTAAATGATGACGTTCGGATGAGATGCGCTGACCATGAGGGCTTCCTTCATCTTGGTTGGGTGATAGGCCAGGCGTTGCTTCGGCTCGGGATCAATGCCCATGTGCCAGGCGCGGCGTAGGCGATGCCGTCTCAGTGCGGGCTTCTACCGTCATGGGTGCCCTGAAGCGCTTGAGCCGCAGCGCGTTGCCGAGCACGAAGACGCTGGAGAGGGCCATCGCAGCCGCGGCGAAGATCGGCGAAAGCAACATGCCATTCACCGGGTAGAGTGCGCCGGCCGCGACCGGAATCAGAACGGCGTTGTAGGCGAAGGCCCAGAAAAGGTTCTGCTTGATGTTGCGGATCGTCTCCTTGCTGAGAGCGATGGCGTTCGGCACGCCACGCAGGTCTCCCGACATCAGCACCACGTCAGCCGCCTCGATCGCCACATCGGTTCCGGTGCCGATGGCGAGCCCCACATCCGCTTCTGCGAGCGCAGGGGCGTCATTGATGCCGTCGCCCACGAAGGCGACCCGCGCGCCATGGATACGGAACTTCTTCAGTGCCGCGACCTTCCCGTCGGGCAAGACCTCAGCCGCGACTTCATCGATGCCGAGCTGCTTGGCGATCGCGGCAGCCGTAGCGGCGTTGTCGCCGGTGATCATCGCGACCTTGAGTCCGAGGGCGTGCAGCGCCCTGATGGCCTCGGGCGTCGTTTCCCTGATCGGATCAGCGACCGCGATCACCGCCGCCAGGCGGCCGTCGATGGCGGCGTAAAGCGGGCTCTTGCCTTGCTCGCCGAGACGCTGGGCGGTTGTCAGGAAGCTCGACACATCAAGGCCGAGCTGCGTCATGAACCGGTCCGCGCCAACGGCGATGGTTCGACTTGAGACCTTGGCCGACACGCCATAACCCGGTGTCGCGTCGAAGTCCTCGATGGGTGCGAGCGTGATGTTCCGCTGCTTTGCGGCTGCGACGATCGCTTCGGCGATCGGGTGCTCGGAGCGGGTCTCAACCGCGGCGACGAGTGCGAGCACCTCGTTGTACTCGAATCCCTTGGCGGGGACGAGGTCCGTCAGTTCGGGGCGTCCTTTGGTCAGCGTGCCCGTCTTGTCGAGCGCGATGACGCTCACATCGCGCAGCGCCTGCAAGGCTTCGCCCTTGCGAAAGAGAACGCCGAGCTCGGCCGCGCGGCCCGTGCCCACCATGAGCGAAGTCGGCGTGGCCAGCCCCATGGCGCAGGGGCAGGCGATGATGAGCACCGCGACGGCATTCACCAGCGCGAAGGTCAGCGCCGGATCAGGGCCGAAAATCAGCCAAACCAGGAAAGTCAGCGTGGCCGCAGCCATGACCGCCGGGACAAACCACATGGTCACCTTGTCCACCAGCGCCTGGATCGGCAGCTTCGAGCCCTGCGCTTCTTCGACGAGGCGGATGATCTGTGCGAGCACCGTATTCGCGCCGACTTTGGTGACGAGGAAACTGAAAGCGCCTGTCTTGTTGATGGTGCCGCCGACGACTTCCGCGCCCAGCCCCTTCGACACGGGCACCGGCTCGCCGGTGATCATGCTTTCGTCAACATAAGATGCGCCTTCGACAACCTCGCCATCGACTGGAATTTTCTCGCCCGGACGAACGAGGACAACGTCACCGGCCTTCACCTCATCGAGCGGAATCTCGACAGCGGTGCCGTTGCGCTCGACCCGCGCGGTCTTCGCCTGGAGTCCGACCAGCCGCTTTATGGCCTGCGAGGTCCGCCCTTTGGCGCGCGACTCCAGCATGCGTCCCAGCAGGATCAGGGTCACGATGACCGCAGCGGCTTCGAAATAGACATTGGCGGTGCCCTCGGGCAGCACCTCAGGGATGAAGGTTGCAACGAGCGAATAGCCGTACGCGGCCGCCGTACCCACTGAAACCAGCGAGTTCATGTCGGGGGCGCCGCGCTGCAAAGCCGGAACACCCTTCTGGAAGAAGCGCAGGCCCGGGCCAAACAGCACGAGGGTGGCGAGTGCGAACTGCAGGTACCAGCTCGTCTGCTGACCCAGAACCCCCATCACCCAATGGTGCATGGCGGGAATGAGGTGGGAGCCCATTTCTAAAACAAAAACAGGCAAGGTGAGGGTGGCCGCTATGAACAGCGAGCGCCGCAATGCCCGCGCCTCGCTTTCACGGCGCTCGGTCTCCTGATCGCCCGTCTGCGCTGTTGCAACGGACACGCGGCGCGCTTTGTAACCCGCCTTGTGCACCGCAGCTTCCAGGTCAGCCAACGAGACAGCGCCCGCGATGTGCTTCACCCGCGCACGCTCGGTCGCCAGGTTGACGCTGGCCTCGAGCACGCCGGGGACTTGTGCAAGCGCCTTTTCGACCCTGCCCACACACGACGCGCAGGTCATGTCCTCAATCGCGAGCTCGGTGGTCTCCTCGCGAACGGAGTAGCCGGCGCGCTCGATGGCGCGGACAGCCGCCTGTGGATCGGCCTCGCCGGTGAAGGTGATGTCAGCGCGTTCGGTGGCGAGGTTGACCGCTGCGCCATGCACGCCGGGGACCGCTTTCAGCGCGCGTTCGACACGGCCGACGCAAGATGCACAGGTCATGCCTTCAACCGGCAGACTCAGGCGGGTGTGCGCAGACCGGGATGGATCGGCGCCTGGATGGAGGACAACGGTGGCCATAGAACGACTCCTTGGAATGTGTGTAGAAGCAAAGGTTAAAGATGACCACGGTGGGAAGGTCAAGGCCTGCGGGTGATCTGCTGGTCTACGCGCGCGTTGGGCACGCCATCGGCTCCGCTGCAGTCCTGATCCGCCTGCTCGCATAGCTCCCAGCCACCACCCAGCGCCTTGTAGATGCCGACAACGGCTAGCCGCTGGTGGGTGCGAGCGGCTGCCAGCTCGCGTCGGCTGGCCAGGTCCGACCGCTCGGCTTCGAGCACATCCAGGTAAAACCCTTCGCCATGCGAAAACCGCGCCCGGGCGAGACGCGCCGCTTCGCGATTTGCTGCCGACTCCAGCAGACGCAACCCCAGAGTGCTGCCTGCAGCGCCGTAGGCTTTGAAGGCATCGTCGGTTTCCTGCAGTGCCCGCAACACGGTCTGGTCGTAGACGATCAGCGCCTCTTTGGTGCGTGCCTCGCTGGCGGCGATCCGGGCGCGCACACGCCCGGTATCGAAAAGGGACCAGCGAATGACTGGACTGATGAAGCCAGCCAGCGCTGCTGCGCCACTCATCCCACTGAGACTGCCCGCAACGAGTCCAATCGAACCTTGCACCTGAACTTCAGGGTAGAGCCCGGCCGTGTCGATTCCAATCCGAGCGGTCGCCGCGGCCAGATTTCGTTCGGCCGCCGCAATGTCGGTGCGCCGTGAGAGGAGGGCGGCGGGATCGCCCACGGTGATCGTTCGAACTGTCAGCAGTTCAGACGCAAGCGAGGCGGAGGGTGGTTTGAATGTTTGGGGCGTTTCGCCAAGGAGGATGGCCAGTGCGTTGGCGGAGGCCGCTCTGCGGTGTTCCAGTTCTGGAACGGCCCCCTCGACACGGCGCAGCGCCCCCTCTGCACGGAGCCGGTCGAATTCGCTGGCAGAGCCGGCGCTCACCAGACCTTCGACCAGTCGCAGGCCATCGCGCTGGCTTTTGATGATGTCGGCGACCACAGCGAGTTCGGCCTCGATTCCGTGAAGCTCAAACCAAGTGGCGGCAACTGCCGCAGCGACGCCCGCCTGCACACCGCGCAGCAGCGCCTCACGGGAGCCCGCTTGTGCCTGAGCTGCCTCCACCGATCGCCGCACGCGGCCAAAGAGATCGATTTCCCAGGAAGCGTCGACAGCACCGCGGTAGGTTTCAATCTGACGTGACTGACCAGGCGGCAATTCAACCGCCCCCCGGCGACGGTTCTCATGAGCGAACGACGCACCACCGCTGGGCAGCGTGCCCTGACGGCTCTCGCCCAGCAGGGCCTTTGCCTCTTCGAGCCGCATGGCCGCGATGCCGATGTCATGGTTCGCAGCGAGCGCCCGCTGGATCAAGCTGGACAGCGCGGGATCGTCGAAGCTGCGCCACCACGCCACCTCCACGGCCCCCGAGACCAGCCCCGCGGCTGGCTCGCCGAAGCTGGTGGGCAACTGCGACGCAGGAGGCGACGGCTGGACGTAGTCGGGGCCCACTGCCGCACATCCTGCCAGCAGAACCAGCGCGCTCAGGGGGAGCAGAACGGTGTGAAAGGGACTTTTCATGATGTGCTCTCCTCCATGAGCAATTTCGCTCTTGACCTGGGTCGTTCGAAGCGGGCCGCCAGGCCGCGCATGACCACATAAAAAACGGGTGTCAGGAACAATCCAAACAGCGTCACGCCGAGCATTCCGGCGAACACCGCGATACCCATGGCCTGTCGCATCTCAGCCCCAGCGCCGGTGGCCAGCACCAGCGGAACGACGCCGGCGATGAAGGCGATCGAAGTCATCAGGATGGGCCGCAGCCGCAGTCGGCACGCTTCGATGACCGCATCCAGCGCGCTGGATCCTTCGGCTTCTCGGTGGCGCGCGAACTCAACAATGAGGATCGCGTTCTTGGCCGCCAAGCCCACGAGCACGATGAGCCCGATCTGGACGAAGACGTTGTTGTCGCCGTCCACCAGCCAGACGCCCATGATCGCGCTCAGCAGACACATCGGCACGATCAGCAGGACCGACAGAGGCAGCAGCCAGCTGTTGTATTGCGCCGCGAGGATGAGATAGGCGAGCAGCACGCACAGCGGGAAGATGAACAGCGCCGAATCTCCAGCCAGCTTTTGCTGGTAGGTGAGGTCGGTCCATTCGAAGCTCATGCCTTCAGGCAAGACCTCCTTCGCCAAACGTTCCATGACCGCCACCGCCTGACCCGAACTGACGCCCGCCATCGCACCGCCCGAGATATCCGCGGAGGGGTAGCCGTTGTAGTGAATGACGCGGTCCGGACCCGAACTCGGCGTGACGGTGACAAACGAGGACAAGGGCAACATGTCCCCGGCCGCGTTGCGCACCTGCAAGCGGCCAATGGCTTCGGCCTGCATGCGGTGGTCCGCATCGGCTTGGGCCGTCACCTTGTAGGTGCGACCGAAGCGGTTGAAGTCGTTGACGTACAGGGAGCCGAGGTAGACCTGGAGCGACTCGAACACATCGTCCAGACGGACCCCCTGGCTCTGGGCCTGGGTGCGATCAATGGCGACGTCGAGCTGCGGAGCATTGACGTCCAGGCTGGTAAGCAGCCCCGCCACCTGTCCCGACTCGGTGGCTTTGGTCATCAGGATCTGGGTCTGCTTGACCAGCGCATCGAGCCCCGCGCCTGAGCGGTCCTCGACCAGCATCTTGAATCCACCGGTCGCGCCCAGGCCGGGCACGGGTGGCGGCGGGAACACGCCGAGGAAGCCGTCGGGGATGCTGGCGAACTTCGCTTGCAGGCGACCGGCGATGGCCATCGCGTTGAGATCGGGCGTCGTGCGGTCCTTGAACGGATCGAGCATGACGAACAACACGGCGGCGTTGGGCACGTTGACGAAACCGTTGATCGAAAGGCCCGGGAACGCCACCACGCTTTCGACGCCAGGTTCAGCCAGCGCGATCTTGGACATCTGTTTGGCGACTGCGTCGGTGCGATCCAGCGATGCCGAGTTGGGCAGCTGGGCGATCGCCACCAGATAATATTTGTCCTGTATCGGCACGAAGCCCGGCGGGACGGCCTTGAATCCGAAGAAGGTCAGCGCGAGAAGCCCGACGTAAACCAGCAGTGCCACGCTGCTGATCCGTACGACCTTGCGGACCGTGTTGCCATAAGCGTCCGGTGCGCGCTGGAACGGCCGACCAATGGCCTTAAAAAAGCGATCAGCACGGCCCCGCAGACTGCGCGGGTCATGCACGTGACCGACCCCGCGCGGCCGCAACAACATGCCGGCCAGCGCCGGGCTGAGCGTGAGCGAATTGATCGCCGACAGGATCGTCGAGATGGCGATCGTGAGCGCAAACTGGCGGTAGAACTCACCTTGCAGACCGCTCAAAAAGGCGGTGGGGATGAAAACAGCTGCGAGCACCGAGGTGATCGCAATGATGGGCCCGGTGACCTCATCCATGGCAAGCCTTGCCGCTTGCGCGGGCTCCTCGCCATTTTCGATGTGACGCTCGACGTTCTCGACCACGACGATCGCGTCGTCCACGACGATGCCGATCGATAGCACGAGGCCAAACAAGGACAAGGTGTTGAGCGAGAAGCCCATCAGGTGCATCACAGCAAAGGTGCCGATCAGCGACACCGGCACGGCCATGAGCGGGATGATGGAAGCCCGCCAGTTGCGCAGGAACAGCACCACGACGATGACGACAAGCAGAATGGCCTCCAGCAATGTGGTTGCCACCGATTCCAGTGAGGCACGCACAAAGACCGTGGGGTCATAGGCGATGCGCGAGCTGAGTCCTTCGGGGAATCTGGCTTCCAGCCGCTGCATGGTGGTGCGCACCGCCTGGGACACTTCGAGTGCATTGGCACCCGGGCTCTGGATCACTTGCAACGCGACGGCCGGCTCGCCGTCCAGCAAGCTGCGCAGTGCGTAGGCGTCGGCCCCCATCTCAATGCGGGCGACATCGCGCAAACGCGTCACCTGGCCGTCTGCGCCCGTGCGAATGATGATGTCGCCAAACTGCGCCTCGTCGGTCAACCGCCCGAGCGTATTCACCGTCACCTGGAATGCGGCACTGGAATTGGGCGCCTGACCAACGGAGCCCGCCGCGACCTGCACGTTCTGCTCACGCACTGCGGCAATCACGTCACCAGCCGTCAGCCCTCGTGCAGCGATCAGGCTCGGATCGAGCCAGAGTCGCATGCTGTATTCGCCAGCGCCCCACACCAGTACGTTGCTGATCCCCGGGATGCGGGACAGCTCGTCTCGCACCTGGAGGTAAGCGTAGTTTGAGATGTAGAGCGGGTCGTAGCGCTTGTCGGGCGACACCAGGTGAACCACCATCAGGATGTCGGGCGAAGTCTTCTGCGTGACGACGCCTTGGCGCTGAACCTCTTCAGGCAAACGCGGCAGAGCGCGCGCGACCCGGTTTTGCACCTGGATCTGCGCCATGTCGGCATTCGTTCCCTGCGCGAACGTGACGGTCAGGATCATTCGACCGTCGGTTGCCGATTGCGAGGACATGTACAACATGCCCTCGACCCCAGTGATCGCCTGCTCGAGTGGCGCTGCGACCGTTTCACCGATCACTTTGGGGTTGGCGCCCGGGTAGGAGGCAGTTACCTGCACGGTCGGCGGCGTCACCGCCGGGTACTCGCTGAGCGGCAACTGGAAGAAGGCCACGATGCCAGCGAGCACCATCAGCACCGAGAGCACGATGGCAAAGATCGGGCGGTCAATGAAAAAGCGTGGGAACGTCATGGCTGTGCTCCCAGCGTTTTCGGCACCAGGGGTGAACCGTCAATGGCGGCAGGCTGTGGCGTGATCTGCATGCCCGGTCCTACCAGCCCCTTGACGACGATGCGCTCGCTGGGCTCCAAGCCTTTTTCAATCACGCGCAAACCGTCGACGACTGGGCCCAGCTCGACAAGCCGGTATTCCGTCTTGTCATCCTTTCCCACCACCAGCACGTATCGACTTCCCTGATCGGTGCCAATGGACTGATCAGAGATCAGAACCCTGGCTTGCGGCGCCCCCGTCTCCAGTTTGACCTTGGCAAAAAGGCCGGGCGTCAAATGCCCATCGGGGTTGTCGACCACAGCGCGGATACGCACCGTTCCCGTTCCACGATCGCTGGTGTTGGCAATGAAGTCGACACGGCCTGGCCTCGAATACGTCTGATCGGTGAGCAGTGCGACCATGACCTTGGCCGCCTGAGCGCCCTGGGGTGTGGCGTTGGATCGGCCAGTGGCGAGCGATCTCAAATACGTGCGTTCGTCGACATCGAAGTACACATGCAGTGGATGAATCGAGACGATCGTCGTGAGTGGCGTCACGCCACTGGCGACGTAGTTGCCCTCGGTGACGAGAGCCTGGCCAACACGTCCACTGATCGGCGCCGTGACGTGCGTGAAACTCAGGTCCAATTGCGCAGCATCCACCGCTGCGTTGGCGGCGTCGACCTGTGCTTTGCGCGTCGTCAGCGCGGCGGTTGCGGTGTCCAGACGATCACGAGCAACGATTTTTTGAGCGAACAGCTGTTCGGCTCGCGCGTGCTCAGCCTGGGCGAGCAACGATGCCGCTTCCGCTTCACGCAGGCGGGCTGTCGCGGCGGTCAACGCGGCTTGGGCCACGCGAGGATCGATGAGAAAGAGCTTGTGGCCTTTTTCGACGAAGCGTCCCTCGGGCACGCTCACGTCCTGGATGTAACCGGCGACCCTTGGGCGCAGCTCAACCCGTTGGACCGCAGTCATCGAGCCGGTGAACTCGACAAATGGCGTCACCGGGCGAACGATGACCTCGGCCACGGGCACGCTCGGCGGCTTCGCTGCGGGAGCGGAAGAGGGCGCCTCTTCTTTGCATCCAGCGATAGCGAGCGCCACGCTGAGCGCCGCAGTGAGCTGGGTTACGCTTTTAACGTTCATCATTATTTGCCTTTCTCGACTGCAGTCGACAGTTGGTATTGCTGAGCTGAAGCAGCTCCTGTCGCATTTATCAGTCCTACTACGCTCGGAATGTCAAGGGCTCTTTTTCTTGATTCGAGCGCTCCGCTGCAGGTTGCCGTTGACTGGCACAGTCAAGAACTCGGCATTCCTTGAGGGCAACCGCTTGCGGAACACTTCACTCAGGGGATCGTTCCGTGACGAGTTCGGCTCGACAGCGCTGCGAGCGCTTTGTGATGCGAGCTCGGCGAGAGCGGGGTTGATCTCCGACACCTCTGTGTGCCGGCATGTCGGCCGTGATGGTCGGAGTGCACCGCGCGGTGCTCGGCGTGGGCGTCGGATCTCATGGCGGGGGCTCCATATCGAATGCGGCTGGCCGATGTGCCAACCGTCCCTACCATCTTTCCCATACGCGGCGGGCCGTGAGCGACGACTGGCCGACACTTTGCGCCAAGCCGCCTACCGGAGCGTTGTCCTTACGTCCCCGTGGGATGTGCCCGTTGTGGGGTGCGCTCCTGCGATCTCGCTGGGCGTGGTGTCAACCACACGCAGAAACGAACGCCGCATCGAGTCGGCGCTGCCAAAACCGCACTTGGCGGCCATGCGTTCGACGCTGATGTCCTCAGCGAGATGCTCGAAGATCCAGTTCTCCAGGTCGTCGAACGGCTTGATCGAGCTGGACTGCAGCGCGAGCAGCTTGCTGATCTGCGAGTAGCTCGCGGTCCGACGTACGAAAAGAACGAGCCACTGCGCGATTGCGAAAGCCTTGCGTGGGCCGAAACCTCCTCGACGAACAGCAGCGCCAGGTCGATGCCGGTGGTGATTCCGGCGGAGGTTTCGATGTGGCCGTCCTTCACGAAGATCGAACTGCGCACGAGCTCGACGCCCGGGTAGCGCTCGGCCAGGTGGTCTAACCACTGCCAGTGCGTGACCGCGCGCCGGCCCTCCAGCGCGCCCGACGCGGCGAGGACGAACGTGCCGAGGTAGCTCGCGCCGACGCGACGCGCCTGCAACGACATCTCTTTCAGCCAGCGCAGATAGGCCTGGTCGTAGCGGCCCGAGGGGGCCTCGGGTCCGCCCACCACCCAGAGGGTGTCGATGGGACGATCAAACGTGCGGAAATCGGTGCCGCCGGTGACTCGCAGCCCTCGATTGATAGCGGTTGAGCAATCACGCTCAGGCGATACCAGTTCGATCTCGTAGTCGCACTGGGCGAACACTTCCAGTAGACCTGCAAGGTCCTGCACCTCGTACTCAAAATAGTCAAAATAGTCGTTCGTTTGCAATCGAGACAAGGTGATCGGAAGCACCTGTGGCGGAAGGCGTTGCTGCGCGGAAACAAGTCCCCACTATCAAATGTCTGCCAATCAGTCCGGTGCAGCAGGTTCGAACGGCGACCGCACCGTAGATCGCTTGCGGCGCACCCTGCTTGTCCGCTGTTCACGTTGACCCCGTGGCTTGGCCCGAATGCCGAAGGCGCAAAGCGTTCCCGATCACCGACACCGAACTCAGGCTCATCGCCAACGCCGCGATCATCGGCGACAGCAGCCAGCCGGTGAACGGGTACAGCACGCCCGCAGCCAACGGGATGCCGAGCGCGTTGTAGACGAAGGCGAAAGCGAGGTTCTGCTTCATGTTCGCCACCGTCTCGTTCGAGATGATGCGGGCCTGTGCGATGCCGCGCAGATCTCCCTTGACCAAGGTTACCTGGGCGCTGTTCATGGCGACGTCGGTGCCCGTGCCCATCGCCACGCCGACATCGGCCTTGGCCAGCGCTGGCGCATCGTTGATGCCATCGCCGGCCATCGCCACGATCCGGCCCTCACCCTGCAACTGGGTCACCAGCGCCAGCTTGTCGGCGGGCTTGACGCCACCGTGCACTTCGTCGATGCACAGTCGTGACGCGATGGCCTGTGCCGTGGTCAGACCGTCGCCAGTGGCCATGATCACGCGCAGCCCCGAGGCCTTCAGCGATGCCAGCGCCTCTGCGGTGCTGGCCTTGACGGGGTCGGACACGGCCAGAAGGCCGGCCAGTTCGCCATCCACGGCCAGTGCCATCACGCTGGCGCCTTCGGCACGCAAGGCCTCTGCCTGGTCTTTCAGCGCACCGACAGCCACGCCGCTCTGTTCCATCAGCGCCGTGCTGCCCAGCGCCAGCACCTTGCTGCCGACGGTGCCGCGCACGCCGATGCCAGTGCCTGACTCGAAGCCCTCGGCCTTCTCAAGCGTGAGCTTGCGCTCAAGAGCTGCTGCCACGATGGTCTGGGCCAGCGGGTGTTCGCTGCCCTGGTCGAGGCTGGCCGCCAGCCGCAACACCTCGTCCTCGGAGAATCCGGGGCTGGCCACGGCGCGGTCGAAGCGCGGTTTTCCTTCGGTCAGCGTGCCGGTCTTGTCGACGATCAGGGTGTCCACTTTGCGGAGGTTCTCAATTGCCGCGGCGTCGCGGAACAGCACGCCCTGGGTGGCGGCCTTGCCGGTGGCGACCATGATCGACATCGGTGTGGCCAGACCCAGGGCGCAGGGGCATGCCACGATGAGCACCGCGACCGCATTGATCAATCCATAGACCCAGCTCGATTCACCAGCCGACGAGGGCCCGAAGATCCCCCAGGCGAAGAAGGTCATGAACGAGATGGCGACGACACTGACCACAAAGTAGCCGGCCACCTGATCGGCCATGCGCTGCATCGGCGCGCGCGAGCGCTGGGCTTGCGCCACCATCTGAACGATGCCTGCCAGCACGGTCTGCGCACCCACCTTGTCGGCGCGCATCACCAGCGCGCCGCTGGTGTTGAGCGTGGCGCCGATCAGCTTGTCGCCCGTGGCCTTGGTGACCGGCATCGGTTCACCGGTGAGCATCGACTCGTCGACCGCGCTGCCGCCTTCGAGCACCACGCCGTCCACCGGCACCTTCTCGCCCGGGCGCACACGCAGCCTGTCACCGGCATGCACGTCGGCCAAGGGCACATCGTGCTCGGTGCCATCGTCGGCCAGGCGACGTGCTGTCTTTGGCGCCAGGCCGAGCAGCGACTTGATGGCCGCGGAGGTCTGCGAGCGGGCCTTGCCTTCGAGCATTTGCCCGAGCAGCGTCAGCGAGATGATCACCGCAGCGGCCTCGAAGTACACGGCCACGTGCCCCATCGACACGAATGAGGCCGGGAACACCTGGGGTGCAACCGTGGCGACAACGCTGTAGATGAAGGCCGATCCCGTGCCCAGGCCGATCAGCGTCCACATGTTGGGGCTTCGGTGAACGATGGACTGCGCGCCGCGCACGAAGAAAGGCCAGCCGGCCCAGAGCACCACGGGTAGGGTCACGGCCAACTCGATCCAGTTCTGCGTGCCCCTGTCGAACAGCGCCAGGCGGTGCCCGAACATGGCCAGCACGAAGACCACACCGGTCAGCGGCAAGGTCCAGTAGAAGCGCCGCTGGAAGTCCAGGAGTTCCTTGTTTTCGTCCTCGTCCACGGCGGGCAAAACGGGTTCCAGCGTCATGCCGCACTTCGGGCAGTTGCCCGGTTGGTCCTGCCGGATCTCAGGGTGCATCGGGCAGGTATACACACGTCCGGGCTGGGCTGCCGCCGCGTTCGATTCGTGCGCAGCGGGAGTGTTTCCCGCTTGAGGGATATGGGGGTTCAGTGCTTCTGTCGCCATGATCACTTGCGCCTCTGGATCACGATCCATGCCAGCAGGCCCACGATGACGATCAGCAGGATCGGAATCCACACCCCGCCGTAGCCGCCCATCCAGCCGCCGTACCAGCCACCCCCATTCATCATGTGTCCGCCCTGCGCTTGAGCAAGGCTGGAGCCCAAGGCCGGGGCCGCTGCGGCGGAAAGTTTGATCTTGAATTTCACAATGTCTCCTTCTTCGGGATCAGACACGTCTCGAAGGTTTTGACACTGCGCCGCGCAGCCAAGCCCGTCTGTGCGGCGTCGAACGCAAGCGATCAGCTCAATCCGGTCCTGTCTGCCACAGGCGGCGCAGTTGCCTGCCGGGTCCAGCGTCGTCGCACCAGCTTTCGCGCTTCGCTGAACCAGAGCACGCCGCTGGCCATCGCCACACACACACACCACTGGCCCACCGAGAGTGGCACGGTGCCAAAGGCCAGGTTGAGGAGGGGCAGGTGCACCACCGCCACCTGCAGCGCCGCCGACAAGGCCACCGCGGCCCACAGCCAGCGGTTCGAGAACGCTGCCCTGAACGCGGATGCAGAAGCCGAGCGCGCGTTGAAGCAGTTGAACAGCTGCGTCAGCACCAGCACCGTGAAGGCGGCGGTGCGCGCAAGTTCCAGGCTGTGCGGGCCCGCGCCCAGCCTGGCGTCCACCGGCTCGATCAGCCCGCCGGGCAGAAAAAGGTCCAGCGTCAGCAGGGTCAGCATCGCCATCACCACGCCGCCTTCCACCACGCCCCACGCCATGGCCGTATCCAGAATGCCCTGGCTGCGCGGGCGCGGCTGGCGGGCCATGACATCGTCGGCAATCGGGTCCACGCCCATGGCCAGCGCAGGCCCGGTGTCGGTGATCAGGTTGATCCACAGGATCTGCGTGGCCAGCAGCGGCAGCACCACCGCTCCGCCCGATCCGGTGGCCGTGGCCTTCAGGCCAATCACACCCGCGCCCACCACGCCAGCGAACACGGTGAGCACCTCGGCCAGGTTTGACGACAGCAGGTAGCGCAGGAACTTGCGGATGTTGTCGAGCACACCGCGCCCCTCGCGCACCGCCAGCACGATGGTGGCGAAGTGGTCGTCGGCCAGGATCATGCGGGCCGCTTCCTTGCTCACCTCGGTGCCCGCCACACCCATCGCCACGCCGATGTCGGCAGCCTTCAATGCCGGGGCGTCGTTGACGCCGTCGCCCGTCATGGCCACCACCTGGCCGCTGCCCTGCAGCGCCTGCACGATGCGCAGCTTGTGCCGAGGCGCCACGCGGGCGAACACCGAGGTTTTCTGCGCGGCGGCAGCGAAGGCGTCGTCGCCCAACTTGTCGAGTTCAATGCCCGTGAGCACCGGCGCCCCGGCATCGACGATACCGAGATCGGCGGCGATGCGCGTCGCCGTGCGCGGGTGGTCGCCGGTGATCATGATCACGCGGATGCCGGCCTGGCGGGCCTCGGCGATGGCCACCGCCGCTTCCTTGCGCGGCGGATCGATGATGCCGACGGTGCCGAGGTATTCCAGACCCTGCTCAAACGCAGCCGCCTCATCCGCATCGTTTGGAATCTGCGCGTCAGTCGCCAGCGTGCGGCGCGCCACCGCCAGTGTGCGCAGCGCGTCACCGGTCATTGCTGCCACGTCGGCCAGCACCTGCGCGTGCAGGGCAGCATCGAGTGCCACCGTGGCCTCGCCGCGGCGCGCGTGGGTGCAATGCGCCAGCAGCTCATCGGGTGCGCCCTTGGTGAAGAGCACATGCGCGTCGCCGTCGGCATGGTCGACCAGCAGCGCCGACATCATCTTGCGCTGCGAGGTGAAGGGGATCTCGCCGATGCGCTCGAAGCGTTCCTCCGTCTCAGGCGTGGCCTCGCTTTTGGCCGGACCAACCAGCTTGCGTTCGGCCACCAGGAACGCGGCCTCGGTCGGATCGCCCTGGATAACCCAGATGCCGGTTTCGTCCTGCTGCAGTTGGGCGTTGCTGGCCAGGCTGCCGCCGAGCAGCACGGCCTGCAGCTCCAGGCGCAGCGGGCCTTCGGACAGCTCGGCACCCGCCGTCTCGGCGCGCCCCTCGGGGGCGTAGCCCACGCCGGTGATGTCGCTGCGGCCAGAAGCCGTCATCACCCTTTGTACGGTCATCTCGCCGCGTGTCAGCGTGCCGGTCTTGTCCGACGCAATCACGGACGCCGAACCGAGTGTCTCGACCGAGGCCAACTGCTTGACGATGGCGTGGTGGCGCGCCATGCGGCGCACGCCCATCGCCAGCACCACGGACAGGATGGCTGGCAGGCCCTCGGGCACGGCGGCCACGGCCAGCGACACCCCCAGCAGCAACACCGTAACCACATCGGCCGCACCCTGGATGTCGGAGATGAGCAGGATCGTGACCACCACGACGCAAGCAATCGCCAGCGCCGCAATCCCCAGCACCTTGCCCAGGTGCGCGACCTCGACCTGCAGCGGCGTGGGTGCGTTGGGCGTGGTGTCCAGCAGGGTGGCGATGCCGCCCATCTCGGTCTGCATGCCGGTGGCTGTGACGATGGCGTGCCCGGTGCCTTGCGCCACCGCGGTGCCCTTGAAGACCATGTTCAGCCGGTCACCCAGCGCCGCAGGCGCAGGCAGCGGTGCCGCATCCTTCAGCACCGGCTCGCTCTCACCGGTCAACGGCGCCTCCAGCAGCTTCAGCGCAGCGGCCTGCACCAGGCGGGCATCAGCGCCCACGGCGTCGCCCTCGGCGAGCACCAGCACGTCCCCCTTGACGAGTTCGGCGCTGGGCACCCGGGCCACGGCACCGTCTCTCAGCACGGCCGAAGTGGCGGTGGTCATTTTCGCCAGCGCCGCCACCGCCTGCGCCGCCTTGGCCTCTTGCAGCCAGCCCAGCACGGCGTTCAGCACCACCACGCTGGCGATGACGATGGCATCGAGTGGCCAGCCGGCCACATCGGCTTGGCCACGGCCTTCGAACCACCACGCGGCCAGGGCCACGGCCGCTGCCGCACCCAGCAGGTAGACCAGGGGGTCCTGCAACTGTGCCAGCGCGCGGCGCCAGGCGGGCACGGGGGGCACCGCGCGCAACGCGTTGGGGCCGTCTGCCCTCAGCCGCTGGGCGGCCTCGTCGGCGCCGAGGCCTCGTTCCAGGTCGGTGCCGAGCGCCCGGGCCAGGTCGGTGATGTCGATCAGCGACGGATCGTCCGGGGGCGCGGTACGCCGTGCTTCGACAGGTTCTTGCGGTCGCACTAGCTGCAGCACCTGTGAGAGTCGGCACCGTCATCGAAGCAGGGTTCCCTCACCTCGCCGATGGCGAGTGCCTGCAGGTCCTTCGTGAGGCGAAGCATGGTTTCTGGCTTTCAGCGGTCGTGAACGCAGCGCGTGGGAAATGTGCCCGATCAATGCACCCACAGCAGGTGCATGGCCCCATGGGCTGCAGGCCCGGGTACGGAGGCCCAAGATGCGCGTCCGTCAGCGCGTCGTCTGTGCGCTGACGAACATGGCGATCCATCACCGACGCCACATCCACCTCTTCGTTGCGTCAGTGATTTGTGCGGTAACGAACAGTGCGCGTTGGGTCCAAAGATCACACTCTGCCGATGGCCCGCTCGGCGCCGGCGTTCCAGGCCCAACGGTTGAAGTGAGGATTCTTGAAAGCACTGCTGCTGAAATACTGGGATCGTCTCCGATCCAGTTTCTGGTTCGTGCCGGCGGCCATGGCCTGCCTGGCCGTGGCACTGGCCGTCGCCGCCGTCGAGCTCGACAAGGCCGTCGGTGACGACTGGCTGGAGCGCCTGGGCTGGAGCTACTCCGGTGGCGCCGAGGGCGCCAGCCTGCTGCTGGGCACCGTGGCCGGGTCGATGATCGCCATCGCCGGGACCGTGTTTTCGATGACGCTGGTGGCGATGTCGCTCGCCTCGTCCCAGCTGGGGCCACGCCTGCTGCGCAATTTCATGCGCGACACCGCCAACCAGGTGGTGCTCGGCACCTTCGTGGCCACCTTCGTGTATTGCCTGCTCGTGCTGCGCACCATCCGGCGTGCCGACGAGGTGGCCTTTGTGCCCCATCTCTCTGTCAGCATTGGCGTGATGCTGGCCATGCTCAGCATCGGGGTGCTGATCTACTTCATCCACCATGTCTCGGTCTCGATCCAGGCGGATGTGGTCGTGGCCCGGGTGGGCCGCGAACTGGAAGACGGGATCGGCAGGCTGTTTCCTGGCCAGTTGGGCAAGCCTGGGTCCGAAACCTCGAACGCGCCACGAGAAGCCCGCCTGCCAGCCGCGTTTGAGCGCGAGGCCCTTCCCGTGGGGTCGCTCGAAGACGGCTACCTCCAGTTGATCGATGCCGACGCCCTGATGGAGCTGGCCAGCCAGGAAGACCTGCTGCTGCGGCTGGAGCGCCGCCCCGGGCACTACCTGGTTCATGGCCAGGCGTTGGTCATGGTCTGGCCGGGGGAGCGTGTGACAGAAGCCCTGGTGGATCGGCTGAACGACGCTTTCGTGTTCGGCAACCAGCGCACGGCCAACCAGGATGTCGAGTTCTCATTCCTCCAGTTGGTCGAGATCGCGGTGCGGGCGCTGTCCCCGGGCATCAACGACCCGTTCACGGCTGTCGCCTGCGTAGATCGGCTGGGATCGGCGCTGTGCCGCCTCGCCCGACGCGACATGCCTTCCCCCTTCCGGTTTGATCTCGACGGTCGCCTGCGGCTGGTGGCGCCGGGATCCACGTTTGCAGGGATCGTCGACATGGCCTTCAACCAGATCAGGCAAAGCGCCCGGTCGAACCCGGCCGTGGCGATCCGCCTGCTCGATGCCATCGCCCAGGTCGCCGTCCACGTGCAACACGCACGGGATGCGGCTTGTCTCCAGCGCCACGCCGACATGATCGTCAAAGGGGCGCGGGAAGCCGTGCCGGAGGCGGAAGATGTGCTCGCCGTCGAGGCGCGCTTCATGTCTGCGGCCAGGGCGCTTCGCGCGCTACACGGCTGAACGGACGCCGGACACGGTGGGCAGTTGCCCGTCGTGGGCCCATGGGAGCAGCCCAACCGGGCGCCCGACCTGCGTATGTTCGCCGTCGCACAGACCGGCCCGCGTGAGCTGGCCAGACTGGTCTGGCGTCGCATGCTGCGGCAGACATTGCTGGTGTGCCACCGGCCTAGCCTGGGTCTGTGCGTATGAAACAAGAGCCCGCTGTCCACTCCCCGGGCGTCGTCGTGGCGGTCCGCGGCAGCGTCGTGGACATGCGCTTCGACGGTGGATTGCCGGCCATCCACACCCTGCTGCGCGCCGGCGACGGCGGTCGTGTTGCCATCGAAGTGCTGTCGCAGCGCGATGCGCGGCATGTGCGGGGCATCGCGCTGACGCCCACGCAGGGTCTGGCGCGCGGCATGCCGGTCGAGCACACGGGTGGGCCGCTGCAGGCGCCGGTCGGCAAGTCGATTCTTTCGCGCATGTTCGACGTCTTCGGTCACACCATCGACCGCGAGCCGCCGCTGGCCATTGGGGAGGGTGTGGCCTGGCGTTCGGTGCACCGTGCGCCGCCGCCGCTGGTGCGCCGTTCGACAAGCTCCGAAGTGTTCGAGACCGGCATCAAGGCCATCGACGTGCTGACCCCGCTGGAGCGTGGGGGCAAGGCGGGCCTGTTCGGCGGCGCCGGCGTCGGCAAGACGGTGCTGCTGACCGAGATGATCCACAACATGGTCGGGCATCAGCAAGGTGTGAGCATCTTCTGCGGCATCGGTGAACGTTCGCGCGAAGGCGAGGAGTTGTACCGCGAGATGCAGGCCGCCGGCGTGCTGCCGCACATGGTGATGATCTTCGCGCAGATGAACGAACCGCCCGGCGCGCGCTTTCGCGTCGGCCACGCGGCGCTGACCATGGCCGAGTACTTTCGCGACGACGAGCACCGCGACGTGCTGCTGCTGGTCGACAACATCTTCCGCTTCATCCAGGCCGGCGCCGAGGTCTCGGGCCTGATGGGGCAGATGCCGTCGCGCCTGGGTTACCAGCCGACGATGGGCACCGAACTGGCGGCCCTGGAAGAGCGCATCGCCAACACCGACAGCGGCGCCATCACCGCGATCCAGGCGGTGTACGTGCCGGCCGACGACTTCACCGACCCCGCCGCGGTGCACACCTTCTCGCACCTGTCGGCGTCCATCGTGCTGTCGCGCAAACGCGCCAGCGAGGGCCTGTTTCCAGCCATCGACCCGCTGCAGTCCAGCTCGAAGATGGTCACGCCAGGCATCGTCGGTGAGCGCCACTACACGCTGGCGCAGGCCATCCGCCGCACGCTGGCCCAGTACGCGGAGCTGAAGGACATCATCGCGATGCTCGGGCTGGAACAGCTGTCACCCGACGACCGCAAGGTGGTCGCCCGCGCGCGCCGGCTCGAGCGCTTCCTCACGCAGCCCTTCTTCACCACCGAGCAGTTCACGGGCCTCACCGGCAAGCTGGTGAGCCTGAAGGACGCGCTGGACGGCTGCGAACGCATCCTGGCCGACGAGTTCAAGGACCTGCCCGAGAGCGCGCTGTACATGATCGGCGCGGTGGATGAAGCCACGGCCAAGGCGAAAGGCAAAGCAAAGCCCGAGCCTGAGCAGCAGCCCACCCAGGAGGAAGCGCATGCCCTCGATGACGCTTAGGGTGCTGCTGCCCTTCGAGGTGTTTGCCCATGAGCAGGGTGTGACGAGCATCGTCGTCGAGACAGCGCAAGGTTCGTTTGGCCTGCTGCCGCAGCGGCTCGATTGCGTTGCAGCCCTGGTGCCGGGCATCCTGAGCTTCGAGACCGAATCGCAAGGCGAAGTGTTCCTGGCCGTGGACGAGGGCGTGCTGGTCAAGATCGGACCGTCTGTTGTGATCTCGGCGCGGCGTG
>PHCQ01000003.1 GCA_002840835.1 Betaproteobacteria bacterium HGW-Betaproteobacteria-16
GCACCACATCACGCTGCCGGCCATTACTCTGGCCATTTTCCAGCTCACCCTGATCATGCGGCTGGTGCGGGCCGAGATGCTGGAAGTGCTGCGCACCGATTACATCAAGTTCGCCCGCGCTCGCGGCTTGACGAACCGTGCCGTGCATTTTGGGCACGCACTGAAAAACACGCTGGTGCCTGTGATGACCATCACCGGTTTGCAGCTCGGGGGGCTCATTGCGTTCGCGATCATTACCGAGACGGTTTTCCAGTGGCCGGGCATGGGGCTGCTGTTCATCCAGGCGGTGACATTCGCCGACATTCCCGTGATGGCGGCCTACCTCTGCCTGATCGCGCTGATCTTCGTGGTGATCAACCTGATTGTGGATCTGCTGTACTTTGCGGTGGATCCACGACTTCGTGTTGAAAAGGCGGGTGGGCATTGAACGCGAGACACGACTTGTCTGCATCGCGCATCAAGGCCCATGGCCGGGCGTTTGCGCACATTGCTGCCTTTCACCCGGAGCTCACAGCGTTGCGGCGCGACCTCCATGCCCATCCCGAACTGGGTTTTGAGGAGCATTACACCGCTCAGCGGGTAGTGGAGTCGCTCAAGGTCTGTGGCGTGGATGAAATCCACACCCAGATCGGCAAGACGGGGGTGGTGGCACTGATTCATGGCCGCACTCGCAGCAGTGGGCGAATGATTGGCCTGAGGGCCGACATGGATGCCCTGCCCATCACCGAGAGCAACGACTTTGCGTGGCGTTCGACCAAGCCCGGCATGATGCATGGTTGTGGTCACGATGGCCACACCACCATGCTGATCGGCGCTGCCCGCTATCTGGCACAGACACGCCAATTCGATGGCACCGCTGTTCTGATTTTCCAGCCTGGTGAAGAAGGCTTTGCTGGCGCCAAGGCGATGATGGAGGACGGCCTCTTCGACCGGTTTCCCGTTCAGGCCGTGTATGCCATGCACAACTGGCCACAGATGCGACCTGGCATGGTGGGTGTGAACCCGGGCCCCATGATGGCAGCTGCCGACCGCATCACGATCGAGATCACCGGCAAGGGCGGTCATGGCGCACATCCGTACCTCACCGTGGACCCGGTGCTGGTGGCTGCCCACATCATCACAGCCGTGCAGAGCATCGTTTCCCGAAACGTGAGGGCCATCGACAGCGCCGTCATCAGCCTGTGTGCCATGCATGCGGGCGACATGGGGGCTTTCAGCGTGGTGCCTGGCAAGGCCACGCTGGTCGGTACGGTGCGCACCTTCAGCCCGGAGGTGCAGGACGTGGTCGAGCGCCGGCTTCATGAGGTTTGTTCCGGTGTGGCTTTGGGCCTGGGCGCTTCTGCCCATGTGAACTACGAGCGCATTTACCCGGCCACCATCAACAGCGCTGACGAAGCGCGTTTTGCGGCCGATGTCGCTCAACGTCTGGTGGGGCAAGACCACGTGGATCGCCAGATGGACCCCAGCATGGGGGCCGAGGATTTTTCATTCATGCTGCAGGTCAAGCCCGGCGCTTACCTGCGGCTGGGGCAGGGCGGTGAGGGCAGTTGCATGTTGCACAACAGCCGCTACGACTTCAACGACGATGTTCTGCCACTGGGTGCTGCCTTGCACGCGGGGTTGATCGAGCACGGCATGCCCATCGCATTGCCTGAGTAGGCATTCTTTTTCTGGTAACCGTTATAGGAGCGACACATGAAATTCAAACAAACGCTGACTTCTGCCCTGGTCGTGACCGCCATGGTCGCCATGGGTGCGGCTTCCGCGCAGACGATCCGGATTGGCAACCAGGGTGATGCCTTGTCCATGGACCCGCATTCCCTGAATGAGTCGCTCCAGCTGAGTGTCACGGGCAACGTCTACGAGCCACTGGTGGGGCGTGACAAGAACCTCAATCTGGTGCCGGCACTGGCTGCCAGCTGGAAGCAGAGCTCGCCCACCGTTTGGCGCTTTGAATTGCGCAAGAACGTGAAATTCCACGACGGTTCGCCATTCACGGCTGACGACGTGTTGTTCAGCTTCGCACGGGCTGCTGGAGACGGTTCGGACATGCGGAGCTACACCAACGATGTGAAAGAGGTGCGCAAGGTGGGCGATCACGTCGTGGAGATTGAAACCAAGGCACCGTTTCCCATCTTGCCCGACGTGATCTCGCTTCTCTACATCATGAGCAAGAAGTGGTCGGAAGAGAACCAGGCGACCCGTCCGGTGGATCGCCGCAAGGGTGTGGAGAATGCCGCGTCGTTTCGTGCCAATGGCACAGGCCCTTTCCGCCTGCGTGAGCGTCAGCCCAATGTGAAAACCAGTTTCGTGCGCAACGGCAACTACTGGGGCAAGATTGAAGGCAATGTGCTCAATGTGGAGTACACGCCCATTGGCAATGACGCCACGCGCGTGGCCGCCCTGCTTTCGGGTCAGGTGGATGTGATCGAACCGGTGCCGCTGCAGGACGTGGCCCGCATCAATGCCAGCGGGAAGTCCAAAGTCATGCAGGGCCCTGAGCTGCGCACCATCTTCCTTGGCATGGACCAGAAGCGTGACGAGCTGCTGTATTCCAGCGTGAAAGGCAAGAACCCGTTCAAGGACAAGCGCGTGCGCCAGGCCTTCTACCAGGCCATCGATATCAATGGCATCCAGCGCACGGTGATGCGGGGAGCGGCCAACCCAACCGCATTGATGGTGGGGCCAGGCATCAACGGCTTTGACGACGCCATGAACAAGCGCCTGCCCTACGACACCGAAGCTGCCAAGAAGCTGCTTGCGGAAGCGGGCTACCCCAACGGTTTTGAAGTGGGCATGAACTGCCCCAATGACCGCTATGTCAACGACGGCGCCATCTGTCAGGCCGTGGCAGCGAGTCTGGCCCGTGCGGGCATCAAGGTCAATCTGCAGGCCGAAACCAAGGGCACCTACTTCCCGAAAATTCTCAAGCGCGACACCAGCTTCTACCTCCTGGGCTGGACCCCCGGCACCTACGACTCGCACAACGCGCTCAACGCCCTGATGCGGTGCGTGGACGACAAGGGATCGGGCCAGTTCAACCTGGGTTCGTACTGCAACCCCAAGGTGGATGAGCTGACCTTGCAGATCCAGTCAGAGACCGACAAGGCCAAGCGCGACGCCATGATCAAGGAAGCATTCAAGCTGCACGCAGACGACATCGGCCACCTGCCGCTTCACCAGCAGGCGCTGGCCTGGGGCGTGGCCAGCAATGTCCAACTGGTGCAACTGGCTGACAACTTCATGCCCTTCCGCTACATGTCGGTGAAGTGATCCTCTGATCCCTTCCCGCCCGGCTGGTCGTGAGACCCTTGCGGCCAGCCGGTTTGCGCCCCATCTTCCGGAACGTTCAACGTGATCAGCACCCTCAAGCGGTGGTCCAACAGCGATGTGGGCCACAGTTTCACTCATTCGCCCACGGCGCTCGTGGCGGCCCTGATCGCACTCATCTGTGTGATTGGTGCCGTTTTCGCCCCGTGGATTGCACCGCACAACCCTTTTGACCTGGCCACGCTGGAATTGATGAATGCGCGCCTTCCCCCTGCCTGGAGCGAGGGGGGGTCGCGGAATTTTCTCCTGGGTACCGACGACCAAGGGCGCGACATTCTGTCGGCCATCATGTACGGCGCGCGGATATCACTGGCCGTTGGTTTTGCGTCCGTGGTGTTGTCTGTGGTCGTGGGCGTTGCCTTTGGCCTGCTTGCCGGCTTTATCGGTGGCTGGATCGATGCCGTGCTCATGCGCCTGTGTGACGTTATGCTGTCCTTCCCCGCGATTCTGGTGGCGCTCCTGATTGCGGGCGTGGGCCGAGCGCTTTTTCCCAACGCTCAGGACAGCGTCGCGTTCGGTGTGCTCATCATCTCGATCTCGCTCACGGGCTGGGTGCAATATGCCCGCACGGTGCGCGGATCGACGCTGGTGGAGCGCAACAAGGAGTACGTTCAGGCCGCGCGCGTGACCGGTGTGGCCCCGCTTCGCATCATGCGCAGCCATGTGTTGCCCAACGTGATGGGCCCGGTCATGGTGCTGGCGACCATCCAGGTGGCCACCGCCATCATCACGGAAGCCACGTTGTCGTTCCTGGGGGTGGGTGCGCCACCCACGTCGCCATCGCTGGGCACGTTGATCCGCGTCGGCAACGACTATTTGTTTTCAGGTGAGTGGTGGATCACGATCTTTCCTGGACTCATGCTGGTGCTGATCGCCCTGTCGGTCAACCTGCTGGGTGACTGGTTGCGTGATGCCCTGAACCCGCGCCTGAGATGAATGCCTGTCTGAAATTGCTTTCGCATGTGCGCCAGCCCCACCGCGTGAATACATGAGCCTCCTACAAGTCAAAAACCTCGTTGTCGAGTTTCCGAGCCGTCATGGCACGCTGCGGGCACTCGACGATATTTCTTTCGACATCGCACCTGGAGAAATCCTTGGCGTGGTGGGTGAGTCCGGTGCCGGAAAATCGCTGACGGGCGCCTCCATCATCGGCCTGCTGGAACCCCCGGGGCGTGTGGCGTCCGGGGAAATCCTGCTGCACGGGCAGCGCATCGACAACTTGCCCTATGAAGAGATGCGCAAGGTTCGCGGGCGCAAGATCGGCGCCATTTTTCAAGATCCGCTGACCTCGCTGAATCCCCTCTATTCGGTCGGTCGCCAGTTGATCGAAACCATCACCACCCACCTGCCGGTGAACCAGTCAGAAGCTCGGCAGCGCGCCATCCAGCTGCTCAAGGACACCGGAATTCCTGCGGCCGAACAGCGCATCGACCACTACCCGCACCAGTTCTCGGGCGGCATGCGCCAGCGGGTCGTGATCGCCTTGGCCCTGGCGGCCGAGCCGCAGCTCATCGTTGCCGACGAACCCACCACCGCGCTGGATGTGTCGATCCAGGCGCAGATCATCACCTTGCTGAAGACCATCTGCAAGGACCGGGGTGCCGCCGTCATGCTGATCACCCATGACATGGGTGTCATTGCCGAAACCTGCGACCGCGTGGCGGTGATGTACGCAGGACGCGTGGCCGAGATTGGCCCGGTGCATGAGGTGATCAACCACCCGGCCCACCCGTACACAGCGGGTCTGATGGCCTGCATCCCCGACATGGGCGAGGATCGGGAACGCCTTCATCAGATCGACGGCGCCATGCCCCGTCTCAACGCGATTCCCAAGGGCTGTGCCTACAACCCCCGCTGTGAGCGGGTGTTCGATCGCTGCCATGTCGAGCGGCCCGATCTGCTGCCAGCCGGTGCCACCCGAGCTGCTTGCTGGCTGCACGCGGGTGCTGCCCAGGCGGTTTCTGCACAGGAGGTGACGGCATGAGCGCAGATGTGACTGTGAAGCCGGTGGACACTGCCAGCGGCGTGCGGCGCCACGATGCCGTTGCAACGGCTGCGTTGGCGCCAGGCCCGGCGGCAGGCGAGGTGAAGGCACCGCTGGTGCGGGCCACCGATCTGGCCAAGACGTTTGATGTCTCGGCCCCGTGGCTGAACCGCGTACTGGAGCGCCAGCCACGCCAGCTGCTGCGGGCGGTCGATGGCGTTTCGTTCGACATTCCACGAGGAGAGACACTGGCCCTGGTGGGTGAGTCCGGCTGTGGCAAGAGCACGGTGGCCCGGTTGCTGGTGGGCTTGTATGAGCCCACGCGTGGCGGCTTTGAATTCGACGGTCAGGATGCGCACGCCGCGTTCAAAACCCCGGAAGGTCGCAAGCTGCGTCGACGCATCCAGATGATTTTTCAGGACCCGTACGCCAGCCTGAACCCGCGCTGGCGGGTAGAAGACATCATTGGTGAGCCGTTGCGTGAACACGGCATCGAGACCGAACCCGTGGCCTTGCGTGCCCGGGTGGATGCCCTGCTGTTGTCGGTGGGGCTTTCTCCGCTGGACCGGGTGAAGTATCCGCACCAGTTTTCCGGTGGGCAGCGCCAGCGCATTTCCATTGCCCGTGCACTGGCCACGCAGCCTGAATTTCTGGTGTGTGACGAACCCACTTCGGCGCTGGACGTGAGCGTGCAGGCACAGGTGCTCAACATCATGAAGGACCTGCAGCGCGAACTGGGGTTGACCTACCTGTTCATCAGCCACAACCTGGCGGTGGTCAGGCATGTGAGCGATCAGGTGGGCGTGATGTACCTGGGGCGGCTGGTGGAACTGGCACCCAAGCACACCCTCTTTGACAGCCCGCGCCACCCCTACACGCGCATGCTGCTGGACGCCATTCCCAAGATGCACGACACCGGTCAGGCCCGCACGCCGGTCTCGGGCGAGGTGCCCAATCCGCTGAATCCGCCAGAGGGTTGTGCGTTCAACCCGCGGTGTCCGCACGCCAACGACCGTTGCCGAAGCGAGCGTCCGAACTTGCTGGATCTGGGTGGCATCCGCATTGCCTGCCACGCGGTGGAGGAGGGCAGGATCTGAGGCTCAAGTGCGATGCCCACATGGTGCATCCGGCGCGTGTGGGTCCAAGACCAGAGATGCCGCGGAACCGGCTCCGCCGGGCCGCAGGCATCGTCCCCCTCAGGGGGAAGCCGCGTCAGCGGCGCAGGGGGGCGTAACCTGTGCGCAGCGCGCACGGTTACGCATACCTTTTACTCCGCAAGTTGTTCTTCATTTCCTTGAGCAGCGGTTGCAGTGTGGATCCCCCAATGCGCAGCGCCAGGCAAGTGGCGACCACGTCAATCACCATCAGGTGCATCAGACGCGAAGTCATCGGGCTGTAGCGGTCGTAGCCCTCGGGATGATCTGCCGCCAGATGAATGTGGCCCGCTTGCGCCAGGGGCGATCCGCTCGTGGTGATCACGATCACGGTGGCACCATGCTTGCGCGCAATGTCAGCGGCGTCCATCAGGTCACGGGTACGGCCTGAATTGGAAATGATCACGACGCAGTCGCCCGGGCCCAGCAGCGAGGCACTCATCACCTGCATGTGGCCGTCGCTGTAGGCGATGGCGTTGATGCCCAGGCGGAAGAACTTGTGTTGCGCGTCCTGCGCCACGATGCCTGAATTGCCCGCACCAAAGAACTCGATGCGCCCGCGCTTCTTGTAGGTGGCCAGCAGTGCGTCGACGGCCTTTTCCACTGCGTGGGTGGAGGCGTCGTTCCGGTATTTCAGAAAGGCGGCCACGGTGTTGTCGATCACCTTGACCAGCACGTCGCTCACCTTGTCGTCAACGTCCACGCTGCGATGGATGAAGGGCACGCCTTCGCTGACCGTGCCCGCGAGCTTGAGTTTGAAGTCAGAGAGGCCGTCGTAGCCCATGCTTCGGCAGAACCGAACCACCGTGGGCTTGCTGACATGCGCCCTGTCGGCAAGGGTGGACACAGGCAGACTGGCAAAGCTGCGGGGGTCCAGCAGCACCAGTTTGCCCACACGCTGTTCGGCGGGGGCCAGGGAGGGCAATGAAGCTTTGATGCGTTCGAGCATGCCCGGATGGTAATCGAGTTACATAGAATGGTGAAACTTTCAACCCGATAATGACGCCATGAACCAGCTAGACGCACTCAAACAGGTCACCACCGTGGTCGCCGACACCGGTGATTTCAAACAAATTGCAGCGTTTTCGCCGCGCGACGCGACCACCAATCCGTCGCTGATCCTGAAAGCGGTGCAGAAACCAGAGTACGCGCATCTGCTGCAAGATGCCGTTGCCAGGTACGGCGCCCAGGGGCTTGATGAAACGATGAACCGCCTGCTGGTGCGTTTCGGCTGCGAAATCCTCGAGCACATTCCGGGTCGCGTTTCCACCGAAGTGGACGCGCGCCTGAGCTTCGACACCGAGGCCACCGTCACACGGGCCCGCCGCATCATTGACCTGTATCAGGGTGAGGGCGTACACGTAGACCGTGTGCTGATCAAGATGGCCTCCACCTGGGAAGGCATCCAGGCCGCTGCGAGACTGGAGCGCGATGGCATCCACACCAACCTCACGCTGCTGTTTTCGTTCGCACAGGCCGTGGCCTGCGGTCAGGCCAAAGTGCAACTGATCTCGCCCTTCGTGGGCCGCATTTACGACTGGTACAAGAAGAACGCCGGCGCCAGCTGGGACGAGCCAGCCCATGCGGGCGCCAACGACCCCGGCGTGAAGTCGGTGCGGGCGATCTACAACTTCTACAAGAAGCATGGCATTGCCACCGAAGTGATGGGCGCCAGCTTTCGCAACGTGGGCCAGATCACGGCATTGGCTGGTTGCGACCTGCTGACCATCAGCCCCGACCTTCTGGCACAGCTGGCCGCCAGCGACGCAGCGTTGCCCAAGGCGCTGGACGCCGAAGCCGCGCGGGCCATGGACATTCCGTTTGTTCAGTATGACGAAGCAGGTTTCCGCTTCGCGCTCAACGAAGATGCCATGGCCACGGAGAAGCTGGCCGAGGGCATCCGCGCCTTTGTTGCGGACACGATCAAGCTCGAAGGCATGATGTCGTAAACGATTCAGACCCCTGTACCGACAAGGCCCCGCGAGGCGACTCGCGGGGCCTTGTCGTTTGTGGCGCCGCAGCGGCAGGCCGAAATAGTTTTATTAACAAACTATTTCGGGTTTGCCCCTATTCGCTTTCTGGTCCGGCGCTCGAATAATTAGTTCGTCGTCCTTACAAAGTGCGCGGTGCTGCATGGCGTAGAGCACGATGGTTCTGAATGGCCTTTCCACACACACCGGCCTGGCACAGGCCCTACCAACGGAGACACTGATGAAACTGAAGACAACACTGACCGCGCTCGCCCTGAGCATGGCCGCTGCAGGCGCGTTCGCCCAGGTCGTGGGCGTGAGCTGGTCCAACTTCCAGGAAGAGCGCTGGAAGACCGACGAAGCTGCGATCAAGGCGCAGTTGGCCAAGGCCGGTGCCAGTTACATCAGCGCCGATGCCGGTGGTTCCCCGGAGAAGCAACTGGCCGACATCGACAGCCTGATCTCCAAGGGCGCCAAGGCGCTGATCATCCTGGCCATGGACAAGGACGCCATCCTGCCCGCCGTGAACAAGGCGAGCCAGCGCAAGATTCCCGTGGTGGCCTATGACCGCCTGATCGAAGCGCCCGGGGTGTTCTACATCACCTTCGACAACGTGGAAGTCGGCCGCATGCAGGCACGCGCCATTTTTGAAGCCAAGCCCAAGGGCAACTACGTGATGATCAAGGGCTCGCCGACCGACCCCAATGCCGACTTCCTGCGCGGTGGCCAGCAGGAGATCATCGACGCTGCCGTGAAAAAGGGTGACATCAAAATCGTGGGCGAGGAATACACCGACGGCTGGAAGCCCGAAGTCGCCCAGAAGAACATGGAGCAGATCCTGACCAAGACCGGTGGCAAGGTGGACGCCGTGGTGGCCTCCAACGACGGCACCGCCGGGGGCGTGGTCGCTGCCTTGAACGCAAAGGGCATCAAGGGCATTCCGGTGTCGGGCCAGGACGGCGACCACGCTGCGCTCAACCGCGTGGCCCTGGGCTCGCAGACGGTGTCGGTCTGGAAAGATGCGCGTGACCTCGGCCGCGATGCGGCCGCCGCTGCCGTGATGCTGGCCAAGGGCCAGAAGGTGGCGGGCGCCCAGGCCTGGAACGGTGGTGAGAAAAAGGTGGAGTTGCAGGCCCAGTTCCTCAAACCGGTGGCGATCACGGCCAAAAACCTCGATGAGGTGGTGAAAGCCGGCTGGATCAAGAAGGAAGACCTGTGCAAGGGCGTGGACGCCGCAAAGGGACCGGCCGCATGTAAATGAAGCGCCTCCAGAGCCGCTGCACGGCTCCCCACTCAAGGGGGGGCGCACCCAGCGGCTTGGCGGTGCCAGTTCCGCGGGTGCCCTGGGTGGGCGCCTCGCGCGCCGCCTGTGGCGCGGTAGAGAACTGAAAAAATGCCCCTGAACCGCGGGCTGGTGTCGGCCCGTGGCTTTCTATGTGTCTTGCGGAGAACGCATGTGAATCCGGTTTTGATTTCGCTCAAGCAGGCGGCCATCGACTGGCGTCTGGTGATGATGGGCGCGGTGCTGGCGGTCATTGCGCTGGTGTTCAACGTGCTGTCCGACGGACTGTTCCTGTCGCCCGAGAATCTGTACAACATCGCTCAGCAGACAGCGGTGGTGGGCATCGTGGCCACCGTGGTGGTGCTGGTGATCGTGGCCCGTCACATCGATCTGTCGGTGGGCTCCGTGATGGGTTTCGTGGGGGTGCTGATCGCCACCCTGATGTACACCGCTGGCTGGCACTGGGTGCCGGCCTCGCTGGCGGGCCTGGCGGTGGCGATCGCGGTGTCCTTGTATCAGGGTGCGCTCACGGCCATGCTGGGCGTGCCATCGTTCGTGGTGACGCTTGGCGGCCTGATGTCGTTTCGCGGCGCCGCCTTTCTGGTGGCCGATGGCAAGACCCAGCCTGTGAACGACGCGTTCTTCCAGCGTCTGGGTGGCGGCTACGACGGCTCCATCGGGGTGGGGCCCAGTTGGATGCTTGCTGGCGTGATCGTGCTGGTGCTGGTGTGGCTCACATGCGCCAGGCGCCGGGCCAGGACCGCCTACGAAGTGCCGAACAACCCGCTGTGGCTGGACGCGGCCATCGTGCTGGTGCCGGTGGCCATCGTGTTGGGCTTCGTGGCGGCCATGACCGACTACCAGATCCCCAGCAAGGACACACCACAGGGCATACCCATTCCGGTGCTGATCTGGGGTGCGGTGGCCGTGGTGCTGTCGTTCATCGTGCGCCGCACCCGATTTGGCCGCTACGTCTTTGCCATGGGTGGCAACCCTGAAGCCGCCGCACTGGTGGGCATTCCGGTGCGCCGGGTCACGCTGATGTTGTTCGCGCTTCTGGGAATGCTGATCACCATCGCTGCCATGGTGTCGATCGCCCGGCTGAACGCGGGCACCAATTCGCTGGGCACCAGCATGGAGCTGTTCGTGATTGCCGCCGCCGTAATCGGTGGCACCGCGCTGGCGGGCGGTAGCGGATCGATCCTGGGTTCGGTGCTGGGTGCGCTCATCATGCAGAGCATCGACAGTGGCATGCTGCTGCTCGACGTGTCCATTGGCGTGCGTTACGTGATCATTGGTCAGGTGCTGATCGCCGCCGTGGTGTTTGACGTGGTCTACCGCCGCGCCACGGGAGACGCAGCATGAGCCCCCACGCTTCACCGCTGCGCGGGTCGCTGCCCCAGGACCGGGACGGGCCCCGGTCTTCGGCGGGTCCGGGGGCTGATCCGGCTTGGGGCGGCCCGGCGCCGGATCGACCGAGTGCCCTTGTGGACATGCGCCAGATCGGCAAGGCCTTTGGTGGCGTGCAGGCGGTGGACGACGTGAGTATCAAGCTCTACCCCGGCGAAGTGGTGGCCCTGCTCGGCCACAACGGGGCAGGCAAATCCACGCTCATGAAGATGTTGGCCGGCGCCTACCCGATCGACACCGGAGAGGTGCTGATCAATGGGGAGAAGGCCCACATCCGCACACCGGTGGACGCGCAGCGTTGTGGCATCGAATCGATCTACCAGACCCTGGCGCTCGCCGACAACCTCGACGCCGTGGCCAACCTGTTTCTGGGTCGTGAACTGCTCACGCGCTGGAACACGCTGGACGACCACCGCATGGACGCCGACGCGCGCAAGGTGTTCCACCGCCTGAACAAGAACTTCAAGAACGTGCGCACACCGGTGCGCCGCCTCTCGGGCGGGCAGCGCCAGGTGGTGGCCATCTCGCGCGCCATCTACTTCAACGCGCGCATCCTGATCATGGACGAGCCCACCGCCGCACTGGGGCCGGAAGAAACGGCGATGGTGGGTAACCTGGTGCGCCAGCTCAAAGCCGAAGGCGTGGGCATCTTCCTGATCACCCACGACATGCCCGACGTGTTTGCCCTGAGCGACCGACTGGCCGTGATGAAAAACGGCAAACTGGTGGGCAGCTACCGCACCGCCGATGTCACCGAGGACGAGGTCCTGGGCATGATCATCGCGGGCAAACAACCCGAAGGCAAAACGCAGAACCACAGCCTGTGAGTCCTGCCGCCTCCTGAACATGAAAACCATCGGCGACCAACAACTTGTCAAACGCATCAACCGAAGCGTGCTGCTGCGGCTGCTGCGCCGCCGGAGCGGGCTCTCGCGCGCCCAGCTGGCGCAGGAGAGCGGGCTGACCAAATCCACAGTGAGTTTGCTGGTGCGCGAACTGATCGAGGAGGGCTGGATGAACGAGGACGATGTGCCCGCCGCCCAGGGGTTGGGACGACCGTCCATACCGTTGCGGCTTGACGGCTTGCGGCGCGGCATGATCGGCGTCGAAGTGGCCGTGGAAGCGCTGCGGGTGGTCGGTGTATCGATCACCGGCGAGGTGTTGTGCTCGCAGGAAGAACCATTGGCCGGCACCGATCCCGAGGCCGTGTGCCAACAGGCCGCCAGACTGGTGGCGCAGACGCTGAAACAGCTCAGCAAGCAAGGCGTGCAGCTGCTGGGCGTGGGGGTGGGCTTGCCAGGCGCCTTCGACGAGGCCAGTGGCATGCTGCGCTTCGCGCCCAACCTGGGCTGGCGCAATGTGGACTTCGTGCCCCTGATCACGCAGGCACTTGGCCGGGCGGGCGTGCCCCCGCTGGCCGTGCATGTGCAGAACGAAGCCGACACGGCTGCCCTGAGTGAGTACGAATTTTCCGAGGGCGATGCGCAGGACGCCTTGATCTTTGTGACCTGCGGCGCCGGGGTGGGTGCAGGCATTGTGCTCAACGACCGCTTGTTCACTGGCGCGCAGGGCATGGCCGGTGAAATCGGCCACAGCATCCTGCAGATCGACGGGTTGCCTTGCTCTTGCGGCCGGCGGGGCTGTGCAGAGACCTTCTTCGGCGCCCGCGCCCTGGCCCGGTTGGCCGACCCGACGCAGGGCGGGCAGGCCCTGGGCGTGGTGCTGCAGAACCTCTGGACCACGTTCAACCCCAGCGCGCTGGTGGTGGGAGGCCCCTCGTGCGAGCGACATCCCGGCATCTTGCAGGTGGCGCAGGCCACCTTGCAGGCCTACGCCAACAGTGCCGGTGTGCCCGCACCCCTGGTGCGCGCCGCACGCTACGGACTGCTGGCCTCCGCCGTGGGCGCGGCCGCGCTGGTGTTGCATCACGAACTGCGACCCATGCATGCGCGTGCGCTGCCCGGCGCCACGCGCGCCATCGAGGCGCCCGAAGCCTCCGACATTCCTGCTATCGACTCAGACCTCATCGCCTGAGCCCTCCACGCACCCGTCCTCTGTCATCGAGAAACCCCATGAGTTCCTACTTCGCTGAAATCCCCCCAGTTGCCTATGAAGGCTCACAGTCCGGCAATCCGCTGGCTTTCAAGTGGTACGACAAAGACCGCCAGGTGCTGGGCAAGCGCATGGAAGACCACCTGCGCTTTGCCGTGTGCTACTGGCACAGCTTCTGCTGGAACGGCTTCGACCCGTTCGGCTACGACGGAACCTTTGAGCGTCCCTGGCAGCGGCTGGCCGACCCCATGGCGGCAGCCAGGGCCAAGGCCGACGCGGCGTTTGAATTCTTCGCCAAACTAGGAGCGCCTTATTACTGCTTCCACGACCGTGACGTGGCCCCGGAAGGCGCCACCCCGCGCGAGAGCGTGAACCACCTGCACGAGATGGTGGACGTGCTGGCCGCCAAACAGCAGGCCACCGGCATGAAGCTGCTCTGGGGCACCGCCAACCTGTTCAGCCACCGCCGCTTCATGTCGGGCGCGGCCACCAATCCCGACCCTGAAATCTTTGCCATGGCAGCTCTCCAGGTCAAAGAGGCGATGGACGCCACGCTCAAGCTTGGCGGCGAAAACTATGTGCTGTGGGGCGGGCGTGAAGGTTATGAGACCCTGCTCAACACCCGCATGGGACAGGAGCTCGACCAGATGGGCCGCTTCCTGAACATGGTCGTGGACTACAAACACAAAATCGGCTTCAAGGGCACCATCCTCATCGAACCCAAGCCGCGCGAACCCACCAAACACCAGTACGACTTCGACACCGCCACGGTGTACGGTTTCCTGTGCCGCTACGGTCTGGACAAGGAGATCAAGGTCAACATCGAAGCCAACCACGCCACGCTCTCAGGCCACAGCTTCGAGCACGAAATCGCCGCCGCACTGGATCTGGGCATCTTCGGCTCCATCGACATGAACCGCGGTGACATGCAGTGCGGCTGGGACACCGACCAGTTCCCCAACAACATCCCCGAGACCGCGCTGGCGCTCTACCTCATCCTCAAGGGTGGTGGCTTCACCACCGGGGGTCTGAATTTCGACGCCAAGGTGCGCCGCCAGTCCATCGACCCCGAAGACCTGTTCCACGGACACATCGGCGGCATGGATGTGGCGGCTCGCGCGCTGCTGATTGCTGAAAAAATGCTGCTCGACGATCAGCTCGAACAGATGGTGGAGCAGCGCTACGCAGGCTGGACCACGCCTTTCGGGCAGGACATCCTCAGCGGCAAAATGGGCCTGGACGCCGTGGCCGCCCACGTGGTGACCCGCAACACCGATACCCGGCCAGTCTCAGGCCGGCAGGAGCGGTTGGAGAACCTGCTCAACAGCTACATGTGAATGCCATGAACGCAACATTGGGGACGCCATGAAACCCGTGGTCTGGGGGGTGTTGAGCACTTCCAAAATCGGTCGCGAACACGTGATACCGGCGATGCTGTCCAGCCCGCTGGTTGAACTGCGCGCCATCGCTTCACGTTCACTGTCATCGGCCCAGGCGGCAGCGCAAGCGGCGGGCATACCGCAGGCTTATGGAAGCTACGAAGATCTGCTGGCCGATCCCGCCATCGAAGCGGTCTACAACCCGCTGCCCAACCACCTGCACGTGCCACTGACACTGCAGGCAGCTGCGGCAGGCAAACACGTGCTGTGCGAAAAGCCTTTCGCCCTCAGTGCCGCCGAAGCCCAACATGCCGCAGAGGCCGCGTCCAAGGTGCTCATCGAAGAGGCGTTCATGGTGCGGCATCACCCACAATGGCTGCGCGCCCGCGAGCTGGTGCAGGCTGGTCGCATCGGCACGCCGCGCGCCGTCCAGGTGTTCTTTTCCTATTTCAACGAAGACGCAGCCAACATCCGGAACCAGCCGGGTATTGGCGGTGGGGCGCTGTATGACATTGGCTGCTACGCCGTGCTGGCGGGCCGCTACCTGTTTGAAGCCGAACCGCTGCGCGCGGTCTCGCTGGTGGACCGCGACCCGGCGCTGGGGACCGACCGACTGACCAGCGCACTCATCGACTTTGGCGCCACCAGACACCTCGGCTTCACGGTGTCGACGCAAAGTGTGCCCTTCCAGCGCGTGCAGGTCGTTGGGACCACCGGCAGGATTGAACTGTTCATTCCCTTCAACGCCGAGCGCGGGGGCCAGATGAAGCTGGCGCTGGACGAGGGAGGGCAGCGGGATGGCAGCGGCATCACCATGGAAACCCTGCCTGCCGCAGATCAGTACCGGTTGGAGGTGGAGGACTTCTCGCGCCGCATTCGGGAACGCACAAGCCACGCAACAACCGGGGGCCTGGACGGCGCGTTGGCTCAGGCGCGCGTGATCGACGCACTCTGGCAATCCGAGCGCAGTGGGCGCTGGGAGTCGGTGGCCTGAGCGGGCCGTGCGCCGTTGGCAGAGCACATGGCACGCTTCAGCCCAAGACACGGCAGTCCACGAACGCCTTGGGCGCCAGCATTTGGGTCGGCAGCAGGTCAAAGTAACGCCTGATGGCTCGCGACGCGTGCGAAGCGTCGTAGAACCCCCCGGCGCTCACCAGGTGGGTGGCGCTTTGGTTCTGCCCGCGCTGCTGCGCGTCACAGGCACTGGCGGTCACCTGGTACAGCCTGGCCCACGCCAGGTAGCTTGAAAGCGTCATGCCCACCTGCTGGCGAAACAGCTTGCGCACGTGTTCGGCAGACAGGCCCAATTGACTGGCCAAGGCCACCGGATCTGCGCGCCCTTCGCTGTGCTGATGCAAACCGGCGCGCAACCCGGTCAGCCTTGCATCGATCCGCGCCGCACCGCCCGAAAGCGCAGCCGCCTCGCCCAGCACGCTGCCCACCCAGCGCCTGACATGGGCTGCACTCACATCACCTTGACACAAGGCGTCCAAAGCCACGCCGTGCCGCGCCATCAACTCGCCATCCGGCCAGACCACCACCCCGCCCTGAGCGCGCTGCTGCAGGCAAACGCCCGCGTCAGACAGGGGGTCCACGTACAGGAAGGCCAGCGCGCGACGCCGGGACAGCCCGCTCCACACACCACTGGCTTGCAGCAGCACCGTGCCGCAAATCTCCGGCCCATCACGCAGCCCCAACGTGGCAGGGGCACCCACCGACCCAAACACCAGTGCCGGCGCAACGTTCTCGGAGAGATTGAACGCGAGATCCGGATCGGCGTACATCAGCCAATCGTTGCCCAGATAGACCACCCCGGATATGGCATGAAGCGCCGACATCGGTGTTTCCCCTCGGTTCCCCGTGGCGTACAAGACGCCGGATTTGCACCTCCCTAGCATGGCCCAAGCCCGCTGCACAGGGCTGGCTGCATAGGGCAGGCCAGCAGTGCATGAGCGGCAATTTCCTTGCAAGGAAGCACTTTGATGACACCCGTATTCTGCACAACCCCGTTCGCACCCTGGGCGTCCCGGTCCACCCGCGTTCACACCGCCGCAAAGGCATTTCTCAAGACAGCCGCTCTGACGGGCGCCCTGGCCAGCGCCGTCATGCTTGGCGCCCACGCCAGCAGCAAGACGCCCACACCGACTTCGGCTCGGCCATTGGCCGAGTCGTGCGCCAGCTTTGTGCCCCACCGGTTGCCTGTCAACGCGAAGTTCGTCAAGACCGAACTGCGGCCCGCGCAAACCGTGCCCGAAACACACTACGGTTCCCAGGAACCCATTGCCATGCCTCGCGCTTGCATTGTGCGTGGGACCATCGTGTCGTCGCCCGGCTCCACCATCCACTGGGCCGTGGAACTGCCCGAGGGCGAGGACTGGAACGGCAAGGTGCTTACCCTGGGCGGCGGCGGGTTTGACGGCTTCATCCCCACCGACGACCCCTGGCACGTGAAATACGTGCTGGGCAAGGCCGCGCTGCCGTTCGTGCGCATCAGTTCCGACTCCGGCCACCAGACGGAAGACTTTGCCTGGGGCAAAGACAAAACCGCATTGAAGAACCATGCCTACGAAGCCAACCACCTTTCCTTGCAAGTGGGCACGCACATTGCCACCCAGTTCTATGGCAAGGCCCCCACCCGGCGCTACATGGTGGGGCACTCCAACGGCGGCCGTTCGGGCCTGATGGCGGCCAGCAGGTATCCCAACGACTACGACGGCGTGCTGGCCATGTCCCCCGCCATCAGCCAGCAAGCCCACCAGGTCAACCTGGGCGACTTCAATCGCTGGATCTACGGCCGCAACGCGGACGGCAGCAAAAAGGTCAACCTGCCCGAGCAGGCCAACTGGATCAGCCCCGGCAAATCGGCCCTGTACGCAGCCGCCGAAATCAAGGCCTGTGACAAGCTGGACGGTCTGGAAGACGGCATCATCGGCAACGTGGAAGCCTGCAACTACGTGCCCACCGACCTGCTGTGCAAGGACGACGTGGCCGGCGTCAAGGACGACAGCTGCCTGACCACCGGGCAAGTCGAAGCCATCCGCCTCAACTACGCCAACAAGACCGTACCCATCACCCTGGCCAACGGCATGACGGGCTACGAGCGCTACGGGCGGGGTGGTGCCGCCACCGGCGACTGGCAGGTTTATGCCTTTGGCTTTGAGTACGACGGCGACTTCCTGCGAAAGGGCTTCAGCTACATCGCGCCCACTGCGGTCATCCAGACCCTGACGGGCTCCACGGAAGCCGACTCCATCAGCCACGACCCGCTGACCCTGGCACCCAAGTGGCAGTCTCTGTCCAGGGTGATGGAGCCCAAGCCTTCATTGAAGGCGTTTGGCAAGCGCGGCAAGCTGCTGGTGTGGTACGGCCTGGCCGACACCTGCGTCTCGGTGTACCGCACTGCCGCCTACCTTGACCAAGTACGCAAGGACAGTGGCAGCGCCGCTTTCGACGGCTATGCCCGGTTTGTGACCTCGCCGGGCATAGGGCACGACCTCACAGGCCCGGGTGCGGCCCATGCCGACCTGGTGACCGCGCTGGTGGACTGGGTGGAAAAAGGCATCGCGCCCAACCAGCTTGTGGCGACCGGCACCACCGCCGCCGGAGCCACGTTTGAGCGGCCGCTGTGCCCCTACCCCGGCTACCCCAAATACAAGGGCAGCGGCGACCCGTCCCAGGCCAGCAGCTTCAGCTGCGCGGCACCCTGACGACGAGGCACGCGAGCACCGGTCAATTCACCCCAGCGCGTCGCGAGCCGGTGCCACAGCATGCCCAGCGCCAGCACGGGCGTGCGCAGCATGGGCCCGCCTGGAAAGTTCTGGTGCTTGAGCCGCGCGAACACGCCAAAACGCCCGGCCTGGCCCGCCACGCCGTGGCCGCTGAAGCCCTGCAAGTCGTAGCTGTTTGGGCCCACGCGCCCAATGTCCGGAATTCTGGGGAGACGTCACAGAGATGAGCAGCGCATTGAGCTGATCTTCTTGCTAAATGGTCATGACGGACTCTTGGCCAGATACTTGTCGAGCACGACGCTCAGGAATCGATGGATGGTTGTTGGTGGTTGGTTGCGCACTTGTTCCTCCGCTGAATGACCGTGCGAGTTTTCTCGTTATGTTTCCCCAATGAAAAAACCCCGCGAGTCGCCTCGCAGGGTTTTTTTATTGGGGGTCTCTTTGTCAGCCTGCAGCGAAGCATTCCGACGCAGCATGAGGGTGCAGGGCAAGGCGCAGAAGCGCTGACAGTGGCATCGCCACGGCAAGCGGCTGCAACGCCGCCATGCACCCTCAGGCAAGGAGAGCTTACATGCCCATGCCACCCATGTCGCCCATCCCACCCATGCCGCCGCCCATGCCGCCGGCAGGTGCGTCATCCTTGGGGGACTCGGCCACCATGGCTTCGGTGGTCAGCATCAGGCTGGACACGGAAGCGGCGTTCTGCAGAGCGGTACGGGTCACTTTCGTTGGGTCCAGAATGCCCATTTCGATCATGTCGCCGTAGGTGTCGTTGGCAGCGTTGAAGCCGTAGTTGCCTTTGCCAGCCAGGATGGCGTTGACCACCACGGAAGGCTCGCCACCGGCGTTGGCCACGATTTCGCGCAGAGGCGCTTCGATGGCCTTGAGCACCAGCTTGATACCGGCGTCCTGGTCAGCGTTGTCACCCTTGATGGTGCCAGCGGCCTGACGGGCGCGCAGCAGGGCCACGCCACCACCGGCCACGATGCCTTCTTCCACCGCAGCGCGGGTGGCGTGCAGGGCGTCTTCCACGCGGGCTTTCTTTTCCTTCATCTCGACTTCGGTGGCAGCGCCAACCTTGATCACGGCCACGCCGCCGGCCAGCTTGGCCACGCGCTCTTGCAGCTTTTCGCGGTCGTAGTCGCTGGTGGCTTCTTCGATCTGCACGCGAACTTGCTTCACGCGGGCTTCGATGTCAGCAGCAGCGCCGGCGCCGTCGATGATGGTGGTGTTTTCCTTGCCCACTTCGATGCGCTTGGCGGAGCCGAGGTCGGCCAGGGTCACTTTTTCCAGCGTCATGCCGACTTCTTCAGCGATCACTTTGCCGCCGGTCAGGATGGCGATGTCTTCCAGCATGGCCTTGCGGCGGTCGCCGAAGCCAGGAGCCTTCACAGCCACGACCTTCAGGATGCCGCGGATGGTGTTGACCACCAGCGTTGCCAGGGCTTCGCCTTCGACGTCTTCTGCAATGATCAGCAGCGGACGGCCAGCCTTGGCCACGGCTTCCAGCGTGGGCAGCAGGTCACGGATGTTGGAAACCTTCTTGTCGTACAGCAGCACGAAGGGGTTGTCCAGCAGGGCGGACTGCTTCTCGGGGTTGTTGATGAAGTAGGGCGACAGGTAACCACGGTCGAACTGCATGCCCTCGACCACGTCGAGTTCGTTCTGCAGGCTCTTGCCGTCTTCCACGGTGATCACGCCTTCTTTGCCCACTTTGTCCATGGCGCTGGCGATGATGTCGCCAATGCTGGAGTCGCTGTTGGCAGAGATGGAGCCGACCTGAGCAATTTCCTTGCTGGTCGTGGTGGCCTTGGAGGCCTTCTTCAGCTCGGCGATCAGGGCTTCCACAGCCTTGTCGATGCCGCGCTTCAGGTCCATCGGGTTCATGCCGGCGGCCACGTACTTCATGCCTTCGCGAACGATGGCCTGGGCCAGCACGGTGGCGGTGGTGGTGCCGTCACCGGCGTTGTCGGAGGTCTTGGAAGCGACTTCCTTGACCATCTGGGCGCCCATGTTCTGGAGCTTGTCCTTGAGTTCGATTTCCTTGGCCACGGACACACCGTCCTTGGTCACGGTGGGGGCGCCGAACGAGCGCTCCAGCACCACATTGCGACCCTTGGGGCCCAGGGTGACCTTGACCGCATTGGCCAGGATGTTCACGCCTTCGACCATGCGTGCGCGGGCTTCGCCGCCGAAAATGACGTCTTTTGCTGCCATGTTGATATCTCCAGAATTCAGTTAAAAGGAATGAAAAAGCGAAGGATCAGATCACTTCTCGACGACTGCGAACAGGTCGTCTTCTTTCATCACCAGCAGTTCGTTGCCGTCGACCTTGACGGTCTGGCCGCTGTACTTGCCGAACAGAACGCGGTCACCGACCTTGACGTTCATGGCAGACAGTTCGCCTTTGTCGTTTTTCTTGCCGGGACCAACGGCCAGGATTTCGCCCTGGTCTGGCTTTTCGGCGGCTGCGTCGGGGATGACGATGCCGGAAGCGGTCTTGGTTTCGCTGTCAATACGCTTGACGATCACGCGATCGGCGAGAGGACGAAGGTTCATTGCATCTCCTGAGATTGGACGGATAGGGTTTTCAGACTGACGGCCCTCGTCTGGCGAGGGCCGCTGATCGACTTGGAGGATGTTGTTAGCACTCAACTCCAGCGAGTGCTAATGATAAGGGCGGAACTGCCGGTTTTCAATAGCCGGCGGCGCTTTTCTTGTGAAGCGGTTGATGTGAATTGCTCCCCCTGACCTCTTTTCCCCGGCACGCAACAACTGAACATCGCCCCAATGGATGTACTCAGCGGGGCCACCTGGCCCTGCAGAGTGTCCGCGCGGCTACCCCACGTGACGCGGGCGCGCCCGGGTGGCATGCTGTGCACATGCGTGCTGTCTTACGTGTCGCTCTGTTCGTGTTCCTCTGGCTGGCCCCTGCAGTGGTAACCGGTGTCTTGGCGCAAGGCGAAACCGCAGGCGGCGCGCCGGCGTCGACCGCGTCAAATTCCACCTCTGCCAGAGCGCAGACTTTGCGTACGACCATCGAGGTGTATGTTCGCGATGGCTGCCCTCACTGTGCTGACGCCAAGGCCTTCCTGTCGCAGCTGCAGCACGAGCGCCCGGACATTCGCGTGCAGTTGCATTCGGTGGACACCGACGCGGCGGCGCGCGACAGGTTGATCGTCCTGTTCCAGGATGCAGGGGAATGGCCACCCGGGGTGCCCACGTTTGTCGTCGGCGGTCGCATGTTGATCGGCTTCGATGATGCCGGGCACAGCGGGCGCGAGTCGCTGGCGCTGGTGGACGAAACCTCCGCCGAATCTGCCACCGCTATGGACAGTCAGCGCCTTGGGAGCCTGACTGTCGACAGCCTGGGCCTTCCCTTGTTCACGCTTACCCTCGGATTGCTGGATGGATTCAATCCTTGCGCGATGTGGGTGCTGCTGTTCCTGCTGTCGTTGCTGGTGCGCCTGCGCGACCGGCGTCGCATGGCGCTGATCGCAGGCACGTTCGTGCTCACCAGCGGTGCCATCTACTACGCCTTCATGGCCGCATGGCTCAATGTTTTCCTGGCGGTCGGGTTGTCCGGGCCGGTGCGCGTGGGATTGGCATTGCTGGCGCTGACGATCGGCGTATTCAACGTGAAGGACTTTGTCGCGCCAGGACACGGTCCGTCTATGTCGATCCCCGCTTCGGCGCGACCTGGCCTGGTGGCACGCATGGTCAAGCTTCGCGACACGCAGGCCATGCCGGCCCTGCTGTCAGGCGTGGTTGTGTTGGCCGTCGTGGTCAATCTCGTTGAACTGCTGTGCACGGCGGGGTTGCCGGCGGTCTACACCGCTGTGCTGACGCAGCAGGGACTGTCTGCAGCGGCGCACTATGCCTATTTGGGTCTGTACATCCTTGGCTACCTCGCCGACGACAGTCTGATGGTGGGTATTGCGGTCATGGCGCTGGGCACCGGCAAGCTCAGCGAGCGGGGCGGGCGCTTGCTCAAGCTGTTCAGTGGTGTCGTCATGCTGGTGCTGGGCGTTGTGCTGCTGTTGCGCCCGCAATGGCTGCTCTGAGCGCCAAGTGTCATAAGGCCGCTTGTCGAACTTTCACAGCTCGGTGCCCGCCACACCAGACAGTTTAAAGCGGTGTCTGCCCGCATTTCAGAACTGAACGTGGAGGTCACGGCAACCTGTGCTTCTTCGCCTGCCGTTCGGTTTGGACTTGGCCAAACCTGGTCCCTGGTGGCAGGGGATCTGCATGCGCAGCCGGGCGCCCTCCAAGGTGGCCTTCAGCCAGAGGACAAGTGGGCTCGTCGATGCGCTCCCCCTGGTTTAACGGTGCGAAGCTCAGCGGGAGGGTCAGTCGACTGGACCCTCAGAACCAGGTCAGTTCAGCATGGCAAAAGCCGAATCAGGCAGCAGTGCTTCATTCTCCGGCTCAGGGAGTGGCAGCGTAAAATAGAACGTGCAACCCTGGCCCAGGCTGGTCTCTGCCCAGATTTTTCCCCCGTGGCGCTCGATGATGCGCTGTGCCAAGGCCAGTCCCGTACCGGTACCGTCGAAATCCATGGAGTGGTGTTGCCGCTGGAACATCACGAACAGGTTGTGCGCCTTTTCCAGGTCAAAACCAACGCCGTTGTCGCGCACATAGAAGGTCTGGTCACCCAGCGGGCTGGATTGGCAGCCAACCTTGATTTTCGCCACTTCGCGCGTGCGGGTGTATTTCACCGAGTTGCTGAGCAGATTGCCGCAGGCCTGGGCCAGCAGCATGGCGTCGCCTTTCACCATGGGAAGGTTCTCGTCAATCACCCACTCGATGTTGCGATCCGGATTCTCCTGCTGCAAGTGGCTGATCACACCATTGAGCAACGGGCCCAGCGGGACATGTTGGGTTTCCAGCGCCACCCGACCCAGACGGGCGTATTCCAGCAGGCCTTCGATCATGAGGCTCATTCGCTTGCTCGCCTTGGCGATCGAGTTCATGTATTGCAGGGTGAGCACATCAGCGGAGTCGCCCAACTGCTCCTGCAGCAGGCTGACGAAACTAGCAATGTGACGCAGTGGGGCACGCAGATCATGGGAGACCATGTGTGAAAACACATCCAGATCCTTGTTGGCAGCCACCAGTTGCTGCGTGCGCTCCGCGACGCGCTTTTCAAGCTCGCTGTTGAGGTCGTTCATGACGTCCTCCAGGCTCTTGGCCGCCGTCATGTCGCGGGTGATGCTGGAGAGGCCTTGCAGTTCGCCTTCTTCATTGCGCAGCGCGGTCAGCACCGTGTGGGCCCAGAAGCGGGAACCGTCTTCACGCAACCGCCAGCCTCGCGTTTCCCACTGACCGTGTGCCTTGGCCAGGCGCAGTACCTGGTCGGGATCGACCTCGTCTTCGCCCGTGCTGTCGCTTGCGAGCAGCTTGGTGTAGGGTTGTCCAATGATCTGTGCGCGCCCATGGCCGTGCAATCGCTGGGCACTTTCCGACCATTCCGTGACGATGCCTTCGTCGTCCACGAAATACACGCAATAGTCCTGAATGGCGTCAACCATCAGGCGGTAGCGCTGCTCGCTCTGGAACAGCTCGGCGCTGCGCTCGCGCACACGCTCCTCCAGATCGCGGTTGGCCTCCAGCACAAATTCTTCAGTCCGTCGACGCTCGCTGACGTCATGCAACTCAATAAAGAGGCCTTCCACCACGCCATTCTGGAAGTCCGGTATGTAGTTGATCTGGTAGAAGTTGCGGCTGCCGTCGGACCCTTCCCGCTCGGCCTCAAACGACTGCGACTCACCGCTGAGCGCGCTCGCCACGCGCGGCAGGATCTCAGGCAAAAGTTCGGGGCGAACCACCTGGCTCAGGTGCGACCCCACCATTTCCGACGCCAGCTTTCCATACCTTGTGGCATGGGCCGAATTGGCGAACCGGCAGATCAGGTCCTTGTCGTAATAGGCAAGCCTGGCGGGAATGCGGTCTGTGATGGTTTGCAGGAAACCACCGTGAGCGGCCAGCCGCTCTTCAGCGGCGCGGCGGTCGCTGATGTCGACGACGGTGGTGTTGCTGTGAAGAAATTTCCCTTGAGCATCAAATACCGATGTGGATGACAACAGTGCGTGGAAGTGGCTGCCGTTCTTGCGGGTGATCTCCAGCTCCATGGGCTCGGAACTGCCCTGCTGGCGCAACTGCTCCAGTCGGGTGGTGGCCATTTGCCGCCAGAACGGATCAATCAGGTCGACCACACTCATCTTGCCCAGCAGTTCTTCCCGGCTGTAACCAATCCAGTCGAGCAAGGTCTGGTTGACCTGGACAAACCGCAAATCTGCATCAAGCGAAAGAAAGCCGCACGGCGCCTGTTCGTACAAGGCTTCGGCCCGTGCCAGACGGGCCTTCAATGATTCGATGTCATCGCCTTGCTCGGCACCGCTACTCTGGGCGGTGCGCTCGTCGGCATCGGTGCGTTCGGTTGTCATGGTTCAGTGCTCCGGGTCATGGCATTTCATCAAGGCAATTTTGACCTGTGAGTGCATATCGGTCGCTGCGCTGAAAAATTCAACGCTGGAGCTGACAAAGGGTATCGAAAGATCGCGCGAGAGTCAAAAAAAGGCCCAGGGACTGCATCTCTGGGCCTTGATCGGCATTGGGTGGTGCACTGCGCATCGCGAATGCGCGACTGCCAGACACGCTGGCGGTGCGATGTGACCGAGCGGGGCAGGGGCCCATGCACCCCTCCCCAAGCCCTGAGGTTTACCGACCGGCAGCCGCCTTCAGTGCCGCTGCCTTGTCGGTCCGTTCCCAGGTGAACTCGGGTTCTTCGCGACCGAAATGCCCGTAGGCGGCGGTCTTGGTGTAGATCGGGCGAAGCAGATCCAGCATCTGGATGATGCCCTTGGGGCGCAGGTCGAAGTGCTCGTTGACCAGGGCGGCAATGGCCTCGTCCGGGATGACACCCGTGCCTTCGGTGTACACCGTCACGTTCATGGGTCGTGCCACGCCAATCGCGTAGGCCACCTGGATCTGGCACTGCCGCGCCAGGCCGGCGGCCACGATGTTCTTGGCCACGTAGCGCGCGGCGTAGGCCGCGGAGCGGTCTACCTTGCTGGGGTCTTTGCCTGAGAAGGCGCCACCGCCGTGCGGGCAGGCGCCGCCGTAGGTGTCCACGATGATCTTGCGGCCGGTCAGGCCACAGTCGCCCTGTGGGCCACCAATGACGAAGCGACCGGTGGGGTTGATCAGGTACTTGGTGTCCTGCAGCCATTCCCTGGGCAGCACCGGTTTGATGATCTCTTCAATGATTGCTTCATTGAATGAGGCCTTCATCTTGGTGGCCGTTTCGCTCTGGTCGGGGCTGTGCTGGGTGGACAGCACGACGGTGTCAATGCTGTGCGGCTTGCCATCCACATAGCGCATGGTGACCTGGCTCTTGGCGTCGGGCCGCAGGAAAGGCAGGCGGCCGTCCTTGCGCAACTGGGCCTGGCGTTCCACCAGGCGGTGCGCGTAGTAGATGGGCGCGGGCATCAGTTCGGGCGTTTCGTCACAGGCGTAGCCGAACATCAGACCCTGGTCGCCGGCGCCGGTGTTCAGGTGGTCGTCGGACGCATGATCCACGCCCTGGGCGATGTCGTTGCTTTGCTTGTCATAGGCGACCAGCACCGCGCAGCCCTTGTAGTCGATGCCGTATTCGGTGTTGTCGTAGCCGATGCGCTTCAAGGTGTCGCGCGCCACCTGGATGTAGTCGACGTGGGCGTTCGTGGTGATCTCACCCGCCAGCACCACCAAGCCGGTGTTGCACAGCGTTTCGGCTGCCACGCGGCTGCGCGGGTCCTGGGTGAAGATCGCGTCGAGGATCGCGTCGGAAATCTGGTCGGATACCTTGTCGGGGTGGCCTTCAGAGACGGATTCAGAGGTGAAAAGGAAGTCGTTCGCCATGTATAAACTCCAAGCTGGTTGATCGGCGTTGCCGGTCTGTCAGAGTTCGGCGAACGCTTTAGCGGAATTTGTGAATCGCCCCGCAATTAGTTCAATAACTCGGCGATGGGCGGATTCTAGAGCAATTGCCAGAAGCTGCCTTGTGTCACATTGCCCATTTCTTGAGTGAATCTTGGAATTCTTCGTCCAGTCCCTGTTTCGTGTCCTGAGCTGGTTTCCCTTGCCCGTGCTGCATGGTCTGGGCTGGGTGTTGGGCTGGCTGAGCTTTCTCACATCGGCCCGCTACCGTCGCAGGCTGTTTGCCCATGCCCACCAGGCGGGCTTCTCGCGGTCGGTGGCGCTGGCTTCGGTGGGTGAATCTGGCAAGCTGGTGGCGGAACTGCCGCGGCTCTGGCTGGGACGGCCGGTTCGGGTCGGATGGGAAGGCGCTGCGCACATCGAGGCGGCGCAGGCGCATGGGGCAGGCGTGCTGTTTCTCACGCCCCATCTGGGCTGTTTCGAGATCACCGCGCAGGCCTATGCCCAGCGCTTCGGTGTGCGGCAACCTGTGACTGTTCTCTTCAGGCCCGCCAGAAAACCCTGGATGCGCGACCTGGTCGCCAACGCCCGTGCTCGCCCGAACCTGGTCGCTGCACCGACCACATTGGGCGGGGTCAAGCAGTTGATCAAGGCGATGAAGGCAGGGCACGCCGTGGGGTTGTTACCCGACCAGGTGCCTCCTGCAGGGCAGGGCGTGTGGGCGCCGTTTTTCGGGCGAGATGCCTACACGATGACTCTCTCTGCCAGACTGGCCCACACGGCTGGCGCACAGGTGTTGTTGATCTGGGGTGAACGTTTGAGCTGGGGGCGGGGCTATCTTGTGCGTGTTCGTCCGTTTCGTCTGCCCGCGGGCGAGACCCTCGCAGCAGAGCCTGAAAAGGCGGCGCACCAGATTAATCTGGCCATGGAGGCCCTGGTGAGAGAATGCCCGGCGCAGTATCTGTGGTCTTACGACCGCTACAAGGTGCCCGCAGGGCAGGCGCCTGCTGTCAACGAGCCTGCTTCTGAACCTTGATTTCCGTTTTGCTGCCCGAGCGGTTCCAACAATGAGTCTTGAGCAAAATTCGCCCGCTTCAAGTGGGCTGGCGCGGCTGGGCAACCGCCTGGGGTTGGCCTTCATGCGCCTGCTGTCCGTGTTGCCCTTGTCGTGGGTGCGCGCGATCGGCTGGCTCCTGGGCACGCTGCTGCACACGGTCGTGCTGCGTCGTCGTCGCATCGCCCGCATCAACTGGGCCCTGTGTTTTCCAAACCAGTCAGAGGCAGAACGCAACCGCGCCATCCGGCAGCACTTTATCGTGTTTGCCCAGGCCTGGCTGGATCGAGGCTGGTTGTGGGAGGGTGCGCCCGCCGTGGTGCGCAAGCGGCTGAAGCTCTGCGGCGACTTGCAGGCACTCGAGGGCAATGCACCCACGGTTCTGTTTGCACCCCATTTCGTGGGCATGGACGCCGGCTGGACGGCGCTGACCGCGCACCTGGAACGCCGCTTCTGCGGGATTTACGCAGAACAGCTCAACGCCGATGTGGATCGCTGGATGGCCCAAGGGCGCCAGCGGTTTGGCGAGCCACACATCGTGGCCAGGCGGCAGGGACTCAAACCCCTGATCGCGGCGCTGCGCTCGGGAGAGCCGCTGTACCTGTTGCCCGACATGGATCACGGCGCACGAGACTCCGTTTTTGTGCCGTTCTTTGGTATCCAGACGGCGACACTGGGATCGCTCTCCCGGTTTGCCCGCCTGTCAGGCGCTTCGGTGGTGCCCGTGGTCAGTCGAATGACCCCGGAGGGCTACGAAGTAACCGTTCACCCCGCCTGGGAGGACTTTCCAACCAAAGATGTTCAGGCCGACACTGCGGTCATGAACCAGAAGCTGGAAGCCATGATCAGGGACATGCCGGAACAGTATTACTGGGTCCACAAACGTTTCAAGACCCGTCCGCTGGGTGAGCCTTCGCCTTATGCGTGAGGCAGTCGAAGGGCGAAACGGGCGGCCTTTGGGCTGACCTACTTCAGTCCAGGGCCGGCGGCTCTTCTTCTGTTTCCGATTCGACGGCAGCTCCGCGGGCTTCGGCTTCTGGATCGTGTGACCAGTACCACAGCAGCTGTGCCACTTCGTCCAGCCCCTGCTTCTTCAGCGCCGAGAACAACCGTGCCTCGCCTCCACCGCACTGCAGTCGGGCAATCGAGAGTGCCTTGGTCGCTTCCGCGCGGCTGAGCTTGTCGGCCTTGGTCAGCAGCACCAGGAACTTGAGTCCTTGTTCCACCCTGGGGCGAATCACCTCCAGCAGAATTTCGTCGAGTTCGGTCAAGCCCAGCCGGGGGTCGCACAGCAGCACCACCGCCCTGAGGTTGGGGCGGGTCATGAGGTAGTTGCCCATCACCCGTTGCCAGCGCAGTTTGGCTTCCCTTGGGACCGCCGCGTAGCCGTAGCCTGGCAGGTCGGCCAGCACGGCGTCGTGCACGCCTTGTTTACCGAGCGAAAACAGGTTGATGCTCTGGGTGCGGCCCGGGGTTTTGGACGCAAAAGCCAGACGCTTTTGCTGCGTCAGTGTGTTGATGCAGGTGGATTTACCGGCGTTCGAGCGCCCGACGAAGGCGATCTCGGGGAGATCCAGAACCGGCAGGTGTTCGAGTTGCGGTGCGGTCGTGAGGAAGCGGGCCGTGTGCAGCCAGCCGTGCGCGATCTTGGGATCTGGATACCCTGGAGGATCGACTTTTCCCGCTTTGAGCGGTTTGCCTGGCGCGACGGCGCCAGACGGTGGGGGACTAGGGTATTCGGTCATTAATGGGTTTCCCAGTGGGGCATTGTAAAATTGATCGGCTAACACCAGACAAACCGCGAATTTCCTTAACCCGAACCCGTCGCTACCGACGCCTGCCCAGTCATGAAATTGCCCGTTTCGTTCATTTGCGCCGCTGCAGCTGCGGCTTTGTCGTTCAGCGTTCAAGCCCAGACAGTCAAGCCTGACTTGGGCAAGGGCGCGGCCACATTCGGGCAGGTGTGCGTGGCATGCCACGCCGCTGACGGCAATTCCACCACCCCTGCCAACCCCAAGCTTGCGCAGCAGCACCCAGAGTACCTGATCAAGCAGTTGCAGGAGTACAAATCGGGCAAGCGCGACAACGCCATCATGAAGGGCTTCGCGAGTTCGATGTCCGATGATGACATGCGCAACATTGCCTTCTGGGTAGCCAGCCAGAAAGCCACTCCTGGCTTCGCCCAGGACAAGGAGCTCGTGCGACTGGGTGAGCGCATTTACCGCGGTGGCATTGCCGATCGGCAAGTGGCTGCGTGCGCGGGCTGCCACAGCCCCACCGGTTCAGGTATTCCGGCGCAGTACCCTCGTTTGGCTGGCCAGCACGCAGAGTACACATCCACCCAGCTGAACCTGTTCCGAAGCGGCGCTCGCAAGAACAGTGCTCAGATGACGCAGATCGCCGCGCACATGACCGACGAAGAGATTCGTGCAGTGTCAGACTACATTGCCGGCCTGCGTTGAGCGATGGCGGTGACCCCGGAAAATGCCGGGATATAAGCTTTCATTGATATTTGACGGCACAATGCACCGTTTCAACGCCTGCGATTGAACCTGCCGTCAATAACTGCATCACATTGGGGCGCGTTCTGGTCTGGCCGGGCACGCCCCTTTTTCTTGCCTTTCACTCACTGACTTTTCATGACCATCTCCACTGAGGGAGTGCAGTTGCGTACCGGCTCTCGCTTCGCCAGCGATGTGGTGGAGTTGTTGTCGTCGATGCGCTTCGCCATTTCACTGCTCACAGTGATCTGCATCGCTTCGGTGATCGGCACGGTGGTCACGCAGCACGAACCGCAAAACAACTACGTCAACCAGTTTGGCCCTTTCTGGGCCGATGTGTTTGCCAGCGCCGGACTTTTTTCGGTGTACAGCGCCTGGTGGTTCCTCACCATTCTTGCCTTTCTGGTCATCAGCACCAGCTTGTGCATCGCCCGCAACACGCCCAAGATTCTGGTGGACTTCAGGGTCTACAAGGAGAACATCAGGGAGCAGAGCCTCAAGGCCTTTCCTCACCGTGCGGAGAGTGAACTGGACGAAAAACCGGAGGCTGCAGCCAACCGCATCGGGCAGGCCTTGTTGGGCTCGGGCTGGAAAGTCAAGTTGCAGTCGCGGGAAACGCCTGGCGGCGTGGGCTGGATGGTGGCGGCCAAGACCGGTGCCACGAACAAGATCGGGTACCTCGCAGCGCACAGTGCGATTGTGCTGGTCTGCATTGGTGGGTTGCTTGACGGCGACCTCATGGTCCGTGCCCAGATGTGGTTTAACGGAAAAACGCCGTTCATGGGCGGTGGGTTGATTGCTGATGTGCCCGCCCAGCACCGTTTGTCGGCCAGCAATCCCACCTTCCGGGGCAACCTGCTGGTCACCGAAGGCACGACGGCGGGCACCGCCATTCTGGCTCAGCCTGCCGGCGTGTTGTTGCAGGATCTGCCTTTTCGCGTCGAACTCAAGAAATTCATTGTTGAGTACTACGACACCGGCATGCCCAAGCTGTTTGCCAGCGACATCGTGATCCACGACAACGAGACCGGAGAGCAAAAGGCGGCCAGGGTAGAGGTCAACCACCCAGCCAGCCACCGGGGCATCAATATTTACCAGTCCAGCTTTGATGACGGCGGCTCGCGCGTCAAGCTGCAGGCGGTTCCGTTGACCAGACCCATGCGCCCGTTCGAAGTTGAAGGGGTCATAGGTGGCTCCAGCGCACTCAGCAATGGCGATGAACAGATGACGCTGGAGTACACCGGCCTGCGTGTCATCAACGTCGAAAATTTTGGCGACATGGGGAATGACCAGGCGGTAGATGTGCGCAAGGTGGACTTGCGAGGTGCCATCGAAAGTCGGCTGGGCTCGGGTCACAAGACGGTGACCGAAAAGATTTTGCGCAATGTGGGCCCGAGCATCACCTACAAGCTTCGCGACTCGGCTGGCCAGGCGGTCGAATACCACAACTACATGCTGCCCATGGAGCTCGATGGCATGCGCATGTTCCTGCTCGGACTGCGCGAAAACACATCGGATACCTTCAGGTATTTGCGCATCCCAGCCGACGAGCAGGACTCCATCGAAGGGTTTGTGCGATTGCGAACTGGCTTAGCCGACGCCTCCATGAGAGCCGAGGCGGTGCGGCGATACGCCGAGCAGGCCGTGGAAGGCGGGCGCCCGGACCTGGCGGAGGCGCTGATTGCATCGGCCACTCGTGCGGTGGATCTTTTTGCTGGCGCCGAGCGGATTTCCATGCCCGAGTCCCTGCGAACCGCGCCCGATATGCCGCCGATACTAGGCGGATTGCCCGCCATGTCCTCATTTCTCGAGGCCAATGTGCCGGCGGAAGAGCGAGAGCGGGCGAGCGACGTGCTGGTGCGCATTCTCAACGGCGTGTTGTTCGAGTTGATGCAACTCAGCCGTGAACGGGACGGCTTGCCTCCGATGGAACGCGACGAGTTCACCCAGAAGTTCATGACGGCCGCCGTCATCAGTCTGAGCGACAGTTTCCTGTACCCGGCACCCATGACCTTTCAGCTCAAGGACTTCGAGCACATCCAGGCAAGCGTTTTTCAGGTGGCCCGGGCGCCCGGGCAGAACATTGTCTACCTTGGTTGCCTCTTGCTGATCGTCGGCGTATTCGCCATGCTCTATGTGCGCGAGCGGCGGCTCTGGGTCTGGCTGACGCCCTCAGGTGAGCGGGCGGCCCTGGCCAGCATGGCACTGTCCACCAACCGGAAGACGATGGAAGCCGACCGGGAGTTTGATGTTTTGAAAAGCAAGTTGTTGAAGGTAACGCCATGAACACGACCACCGCCACCCAGACGATCGAACTCAAGAAAGGCGGTCTGGGCACTGGACTGCAACCCGGGTACTTCGCCCGCCGCGATGTGTGGGACTGGTTGTTTGCCGTGCTCGTGCTGGCCGGGGGCGCAGCAGCTTTCGCTCTGTACAACCAGGCGATGGATGGGTACGAAAAAGCGATCCTCGTCGGCACACTGCCCTCGGTGATCTGGCTCGGGTGGTTCTGGCGCCCGTTGAGGATGCTGGTGGTGGTGGTGGCAGCGCTGTCGCTGCTGGCGATCTGGCTGTACCAGACACCAGCCGGCGGTGCTGATCTGGCTCGTGCCGACACGGCGTTTCTGCTCAAGTACTTCATCTCCAGCCAGTCCGCCATCCTGTGGATGAGCATGCTGTTCTTCATGAGCACGGCCTTCTACTGGCTGGGCATGTTCACGCGCGCGGGGGATACCTTCGAACTGCTGGGATCGCGCATGGCCTGGGTTGCGGTGACACTGGCATTGGTGGGCACCATGGTGCGCTGGTACGAGAGCCATCAGATCGGCCCCGACATCGGCCACATTCCCGTCAGCAATCTGTACGAAGTGTTCGTTCTTTTTTGCTGGATGACGGCCACGTTCTACCTGTACTACGAAGATCAATACCGCACGCGTGCCATGGGCGCCTTCGTGATGCTGGTGGTCAGCGCTGCTGTCGGTTTCCTGCTCTGGTACACGGTTGTTCAGGAGGCGCATCAGATCCAGCCACTGATTCCCGCTTTGCAAAGCTGGTGGATGAAATTGCATGTGCCCGCCAATTTTGTTGGCTATGGCACGTTTGCCATTGCTGCCATGCTGGCCTTCGCCTACCTTATCAAGCAGAGTGCAGGTGAAACCCGCTGGTACAAGCTGGCACCTTTGTGGGTGCTGGGCGTGGTGTTGTGCCTTGAGCCCTTGGTGTTTCGCCAGTCCTCACTGGAGAAAGGCGGCAGCTACTGGTTCGTCTATTTTGGTATCTCTGCACTGATCGTGGGCGGCATCCTGGCGGCGCGTCATCGCATTGCGTCGCGCCTGCCATCGTTTGAAGTGCTGGACGATGTGATGTACAAGGCCATCGCCATTGGCTTTGCTTTCTTCACCATCGCCACCGTGCTGGGTGCTTTGTGGGCCGCAGAAGCGTGGGGCGGCTACTGGAGTTGGGATCCCAAGGAGACCTGGGCGTTGATCGTGTGGCTCAACTACGCGGCCTGGTTGCACATGCGCCTGATGAAGGGGCTGCGCGGCACGGTTGCCGCCTGGTGGGCCCTGGTGGGGCTGGCCGTGACCACGTTTGCCTTCCTGGGGGTGAACATGTTCCTTTCAGGTCTGCACAGCTACGGCGAACTCTGACGGTTGGGCTTTTTCTGGCGGGGAGCGCCGGATCTTGGTGCCGGGAAACCTGCTTTCCTGAAGGTCTGGCGGCATCCCTGCCGTGAATTGCACGGAACTTTGAAAGAATGACGGCATTCGCACGACCAACCGGTCACGAAGGAGCTTTTGCATGATCATTCTTTCCTCCCGCGATGGATTTCAACATCCGCTGCCCTCCGAAATCACGCCGCGTGCAAGCTATCTGGGCAGGCGCGCCTTGCTCAGGCAGATGGCGTTGGGCGCGGCCGGAGCCTCCATGGCCGCATGGGCATCGAGAGAAGCGCTGGCCCAGGCCACTTCTGCGCCGCCGCCGGGAAAGCTCGCCGCGCTACCAGCCGCGCGATCTGGGGTGGCGGGCGCGAGCACGGTAGAAGCGATCACCAGCTACCAGCACGCCTCCACCTACAACAATTTCTACGAGTTCGGAACGGACAAGGCCGATCCCGCGCGCCGTGCCGGAACCCTGAAAACCAGGCCGTGGACGGTTGCGGTGGAGGGACTGATCAACAAGCCACAAACCCTGGACCTGGACGATCTTCTGAAGTTGTCCCCCATGGAAGAGCGCGTCTATCGGCTCAGGTGCGTGGAGGGCTGGTCCATGGTGCTTCCCTGGGTGGGTTATTCACTGTCTGCGCTGATCAAGCAGGTTCAACCGCAAGGCAGTGCCAAGTACGTTGAGTTCATCACGCTTGCGGATCCCACAATGATGCCGGGCATTCGTTCCAATGTGCTTCAGTGGCCCTATGTGGAGGGGCTGCGCCTGGACGAGGCCATGCATCCGCTGAGCATGCTGGCGTTCGGAATGTACGGCGAGGTGTTGCCCAACCAGAACGGCGCACCTGTGCGGCTGGTGGTGCCCTGGAAGTACGGGTTCAAGAGCGGCAAATCGCTGGTGAAAATCCGGTTCACTGAAAAACAGCCATCCACCTCTTGGAACATTTCAGCGCCGCAGGAGTACGGCTTCTATTCCAACGTCAATCCAGAAGTGTCTCATCCGCGTTGGAGCCAGGCCACGGAGCGCCGCATTGGTGATGAAGGCGGCTTGCTGGCCAAGCGGCGCAAGACGCTGATGTTCAACGGGTACGAGCCTCAGGTGGGGCAACTGTATGCGGGCATGGACCTGAAGAAGCACTACTGAAGTCTGCGGGCGCCCCATGCCACCGTCGATCTCTGGCCATGTCCAGTCCACGAATGAAGGCGATCCTGTGTCTTTGGCGGACCATGTGAATACCGCTGCTCGCCCGGGGTCGTTGGCGCCCAAGTGGGTCAACCAGTGCTTGATGCACTGGGCGGCCAAGCCGCTGCTCTTTGCAGGGGGGTGTCTGCCTGCCCTCTGGTTGATCTGGAGCGCTGTGAACGATCAGTTGGGGGCGAACCCGGCAGAGGCGCTGATCCGGTCCTTGGGTGATTGGAGCCTTCGCTTTCTCGTGATCGTGTTGCTGGTGACCCCTTTGCGCATTTGGGCGGGGTGGCCGGCGCTGGCCCGGATGAGGCGCATGGCGGGCTTGTTTGTGTTCTTTTATGCGAGCCTGCATCTGCTGGCCTACGCATGGTTCGACATGGAATTCGTGTGGGGCGCTGTCACTGAAGATGTACTGAAGCGCCCGTTCATTCTGGTAGGAATGATGGCCTGGGTGTTGCTGCTTACCATGGCCGCCACGTCCTTCGACCGCGTTATCCGAGCCATGGGTGCCAGGCGTTGGCGATGGCTTCATCGCAGTGTGTACGCGGTGGCGGCCTTGGCCGTGCTGCATTTTTTCTGGATGCGCAGCGGCAAGAATGACTTCGCAGAAGTCGCGGTGTATGCTGCGATCCTGGCGTCTTTGCTGGGTTGGCGGGGCTGGCGCAGTTTCATGGACACCCCGAGAGCCCCTGCAAAGCGTCCGTCTCGATGAGTGTCAGCGAGGAAGCACGATCTCTTCCGACAGCGGGTCCGATTCGATCGGGTAGGGCGTGATCACGGGTGTTGCACCGCTGCCATCGGGAAGAAACAAAGGACCCTTCTGGCCACACCCGACCAGAAGCAACCCGGCCGAAATCAGGGCGAACACGCACGTAGAGCGCGCCGTGCCGATGGTGGAGCCTAGAATCCGGTTCTTTCTGTTCATCTGCGCATTGTAATGACCGACATCGAGTATCTGGACCAAGCTGAAGCCCTGTTGCGCAGGATCGAGCTGGCTTGTGATCGAATCAACGACACCAGCGACGCCGACATCGACAACCAGCGTGTGGGGGGCATGATCACACTCACTTTCCCCAATGGCAGCCAGATCATTGTGAACTTGCAGAAACCGTTGCAGGAAATCTGGATGGCTGCACGTGCCGGAGGATTTCACTACCGGTACGACGGCAGCCGATGGATGGACACAAAAGACCAGGGTGAATTCTGGGATCACCTTCGGCGTTTCGCGTCGGAACAGGCCGGCATGACCTTGGATTTCAGTTCCTGAACAGGTCCAGAATGCTGCGGCGGTCGTCGGATTGCAGTGGCGTGGCCGGCGCCGACGGGCTGGGTTCAGTTCCGCCCAGCAAAGCGGGATCCATTGCCTGTCCTGGCCAGGGATCGTCCAGACCAATGCCGTGCACGCTGTTGCCCGGTCCGTATTCTTCGTAGTACCACTCACCGCCTACCCTGATCACGCCACGAGGAGGCGTGTACGTGGCAACGGGTTCACCTTTGAGTGCCTGGGACATGTACGACATCCAGATGGGCAGGCTGAGACCGCCGCCGGTTTCCCTGCTGCCGAGGTTGCGGGGTGTGTCGTAGCCGACCCAGGTCGCAGCCACCACAGTGGGCTGGAAACCGACAAACCACGCGTCCACCGAATCGTTGGTGGTGCCCGTCTTGCCATACAGGTCCGGTCGCCCAAGCGCCTGGGCGCGTGCAGCGGTGCCTGAGCGGGTGATTTCCTGCAGCAGGCTGTTCATGACGAAAGCATTGCGCTCGTCGATCACGCGCGTTGAATCACTCAGCTCGGGCGGAGTCGCTTCAAACAGCACTTTTCCCTTGTGGTCGGTCACCCGAGAGATGAGCGTGGGAGCGATCTTGTGTCCGCCGTTGGCAAACACGGCATAGCCGCTGGCCATCTGCATGGGTGTCACCGCGCCCGCACCCAGTGCCATCGTGAGGTAGGGCGGGTGCTTCTCTCCGTCGAATCCGAATCGAGTCACCCATGACTGCGCGCTCTGGGTCCCGACAAGCTGAAGGATCCGGATCGACACCATGTTTTTGGATTTTGCGAGGGCCCTTCGGACCGACATGGGCCCTTCGAACTGCCCGTCGTAGTTTTTGGGCTCCCAGGGTTTGCCGCCAGTGTCGCTTGCACTGTAGAACAAAGGCGCGTCGTTCACCACGGTCATGGGCGACACACCCTTTTCCAATGCGGCGGAGTAAATGAACGGCTTGAAGCTCGAACCTGGCTGGCGCCAGGCCTGTGTCACGTGATTGAACTTGTTCTTCTGAAAGTCAAATCCGCCGACCAGGGCCCTCACCGCACCTGTGCGCGTGTCCAGCGCCACCAACGCCGCTTCCACTTCCGGCAATTGAGTGATCCGCCATGATTTTTCGCCGGTCTTGATCACACGGACCACTGCTCCTGGTCGCAGTTTGATATTGGGGCCTGCCTTGGGCGACAAGCCTGAACGCGCAGGACGCAAACCCTCACCCGTGATCTCGAAGGGTTCACCATCTTGCCGCACCGCCACCACCTTGCGTGGATCGGCTTCCAGTACGACGGCGGAAAGTAGGTCGTCGTTGTCCGGGCGTTCGTTGAGCGCGTTGTCGATGGCTTCATCCCTTGCAGCCGGATCGCTGGGCAAGTCAATGAACAGCTCCGGGCCGCGATAGATCTGCCGGCTTTCATAGTCAAGCACGCCTTTGCGAACCGCCTTGTAGGCGGCAAGCTGATCCTCCGCACGCAAGGAGGTGGTCACGATCAGGCCTCTCGTGTAGGCCTCGTCGCCGTATTGAGACACCATGGCCTGTCTCACCATCTCGGCCGCGAATTCGGCGTGAATGCGGCTCTGGGTCACGCGCCGGATCGACAGTTTTTCCTCTTTGGCTTGCGCAGCTTCGGCGGAGGTGATGAATCCGTTTTGTTCCATGCGATCGATGATGTGCAACTGCCTGGCACGCGAGCGCTTGGGGTTGGAAATGGGGTTGTAGGCCGAAGGTGCCTGGGGCAGTCCGGCCAGCATGGCAGCCTCGGCAATCGTTACGTCTTTCAGCTGCTTGCCAAAATAGGTTTGAGAGGCTGCAGAGAAGCCATAGGCCCGTTGACCCAGAAAGATCTGGTTCATGTAGATCTCCAGGATCTGCGCCTTCGTGAGCATGTGCTCCAGCTTGAAGGTCAGCAGAACCTCATAGATCTTTCGCGTGTAGCTTTTCTCCGCAGAGAGGTACACGTTGCGCGCGACCTGCATCGTGATGGTGGACGCGCCCTGGCTCTTGGCTCGCCCCAGGTTCGCCAGTGCGGCCCTGACCATGCCCCTGTAGTCCACTCCGCTGTGCTCGAAGAAGCGCGTGTCTTCAATCGCCAGAACGGCGTTGATCATCACGTCAGGTATTTCCTTGATGGTCAGTAGGTTGCGCCGCTCCTCTCCAAACTCTTCGATGAGCTGGCCATCTGCCGAAAGCACACGCAACGGCAGCTTTGGGCGGTAGTCAGCAAGGCTGGTGACGTCCGGCAAATTCGGATACGCCACGGCCAGCGCAATCGCGATGGCGATCAGCAGTCCCGCTACGCCTGCCGCCGCCAGTCCGGCCAGACCTACCACAAGGCGAATCACCCACCACAAAGCGGGGTGGTCCATCCATACTGGTTTGCGAAACCTGTGGTTCGTGGCTGTTTGGTCTTTGGGCATGCAGTGTGTCGGTAGATATGCAGCTGATTATAAAAATGGTGCTGCTGTGTGGATGCTAGTGAGGGCCCACTTGACAGTCGCTGTCGTGTGTTTCAGGGCTGCATGGTCGTAACCCGTACCTACAAGCGTAAAAAAATGCGTATGCTTTTGGCAACGCTCCATTGTCTTCCAAAGACAAAATGTCTTTGCTGCTCAAGGGGCTTGCTGCTAGCATTCAAGTGAATTCTTAAGTCTAGCGCCTTCGGGCGCGTTCTATTCTGGGGGCCACCTTGAGCTCATTGGGGTCGTTATTCAGCCGGGAATCGGCACCACTGCTGGGGATTGATGTCAGTTCTTCCAGCGTCAAGTTGGTCGAGCTCAGTCGCAACCGGTCTGGAGATCTGGTGCTGGAGCGGTGCGCCATGGAGCCACTTGAGCGTGGCTGGATCACCGACGGCAACATCGAGAAATTTGACGAAGTCGCCGACGCCGTGCGCCGTGTGGTCCGCAAAAGCGGAAGCAAGACCAAGAATGTGGCGCTTGCATTGCCGGCTGCAGCGGTGATCACCAAGAAGATCATTCTGCCGGGTGGACTGTCCGACAAGGAGCTCGAGGCTCAGGTCGAGTCCGAGGCGAACCAATACATTCCCTTCTCCCTGGATGAAGTGAGTCTGGACTTCTGTCTTATTGGCCCCAGTGCCAATTCGGTTGGCGATGTGGAAGTCCTCATTGCCGCTTCTCGCAAGGAAAAGGTCTCTGATCGTCAAGGTCTGGCCGAGGCTGCGGGTCTCAAGCCGGTGGTCATGGATGTGGAGTCCTATGCGTCCCGCATGGCGGCCGGGCGGGTGATCGAGACCTTGCCGAACCAGGGTGTGGATTCGCTCGTGGCGCTTTTCGAAGTGGGTGCCTTGACCACGAGCATGCAGGTCATCCGCAATGAAGACGTGCTTTATGAGCGGGATCAGGCGTTTGGTGGTGCGCAACTGACGCAGCTGATCGTTCGGCAGTACGGCTTCTCGTCTGATGAGGCCGAAGCCAAGAAGCGATCGGGTGATCTGCCAGACGACTACCGCTCCGCAGTGCTCGAGCCTTTCATTGAAAGCATGGCCCAGGAAATCGGGCGCGCGCTTCAGTTCTTTTTCACCAGTACGCCCTACAACAAGGTGGATCACATTCTTCTGGCAGGTGGCAGTGCGTCTCTGCCTGGGCTGACCGAAGCCATCACCCATCAGACATCGTTTGCTTGCATGGTGATCAATCCTTTTGACGCCATGGACATGGCCCCTTCAATACAGCCACGCAAGATTGCCCGTGAGGCCCCGTCCTACCTCACTTCGACAGGCCTGGCGCTGCGGAGGTTCTACCAATGATCTTGATCAACCTGCTGCCTCATCGAGAGGCTGCGCGAAAACGCCAGAAGGACCAGTTCTTCACGCAGCTCGCACTGGCTGCGATGCTTGGCGGCGTTATTTGCGGTGTCGTGTTCACCTGGTACCAAGGGCAAATTTCCAATCAGGAGTCCCGCAATAGTTTCCTGAAGCAGGAAATTGCGCGCCTGGACGAAGAAATCAAGGACATTGCCGGATTGCAGCGGGAAATTGCCTCACTTCGGGCTCGCCAGACTGCCGTTGAAGATCTGCAGGCAGATCGCAATCTTCCCGTTCACCTGTTGGATGAGCTGGTTGCCCAGTTGCCGGATGGCATCTACCTCAGAACCATGAAGCAGGAAGGGCAGAGCGTTTTGCTGACCGGTACGGCGCAGTCCCAGGAAAGAGTCTCTGAGTTGCTGCGTAATCTGGGCAATGAGAGTCCTTGGCTCACCCGCCCTGAGTTGATTGAAATCGTGGCCGCGAGCGTGCCTGTCAACAACCGAGAACAACGGCGGGTTTCGAACTTCACCGTCAGGGTCGCTCTTCAACGGCCGGCTCCCAAAGATGCCAGTGGTGCTGCTGTGGTGCCGGACGCTGTCGGCACGCCCGGAAAAGTCTGACCGAGGTCTTTGCACACCATGGCTAAATCTAAATCAATGAATCTGGATTTCAAGCGAATCCAGGACCAGCTTCGGAGCCAGTTCTCTGGACTGGATCCCAACGATCCTTCTCAGTGGCCCTATCTGCCAAAGAACCTGCTGTATGTGGCTGTCTGTGCGGCCGTCATCGCAGCTTTGTGGTTTGTGTGGTTGAAGGATGTCGACGAGCAACTGGTTGCCGAAAAAGCGCGAGAAACACAGCTCCGCACCGACTACCGGAGCAAGCTTGTACAGGCGGTGAACCTTGATGCGTTGAGAAAACAGCTGGAACAGGTCCAGACCTATGTGACCCAGCTTGAAAAACAACTGCCGAGCAAGGCAGAGATGGACGCGTTGCTGTCAGACATCAACCAGGCTGGGCTTGGCAGAAGCCTGCAGTTCGAGCTCTTTCGTCCCGGGCAGGTAGCCGTCAAGGAGTATTACGCGGAGCTGCCTATCACGGTTCGTGTAACGGGGGGTTATCACGACATCGGTTTGTTCGCTGCTGATATTGCCAATCTCTCTCGAATTGTCACCTTGAACAATCTCGCGTTGACACCCGTGAAGGACCGGGACGGTATGTTGACACTCGATGGCATCGCCAAAACCTTCCGTTATCTGGACGAAGAAGAGATTGCTTTGCAGCAAAAGGCGCAAGCTGCACCGGGAGCCAAGAAGTGATTCCAAATAAGTTTTCTGGTGGAATCGTTGCTGCGGTCCTTGTATCGATGCTGAGTGCCTGCTCTTCATCGGGTGAAGACGAATTGCAGCAATGGATGGTGAGTGAGCGCAACAGCATTCGGCCCAGCGTGACGCCCATTCCCGAGCCATCCAAATTTGAACCGCAAGCGTACACAGGCGAAAGTCTGGAAGAGCCATTCAGCAGTGCGAAGCTTGCCAGCATCCTTCGCAGTGGCCAAAGTGTGCCGCTCTCCAACTCTTCATTGATTGAGCCCGAACTGAACCGGCGCAAGCAACCTCTCGAGGCCTTTCCGTTGGACGTGATGTCGATGGTGGGAAGCCTGAGTCAGCAGGACCAGTTGGTGGCTTTGGTGAAGGTGGACAACCTGCTATACCAAGTGCGTCCCGGCAACTACTTGGGACAAAACTACGGCCGTGTCGAGCAGATCACCGAAACAGAGGTCGTTCTGCGAGAGATCGTGCAAGACGCATCCGGTGAATGGACCCAACGACCAGCAGCGCTACAGCTACAAGAGGAAGCTTCGAAATGAACAAGCCAACAAAGGGCATGATGTCCCGCTCCATTCATCATCAGATCGGAAAGGGGCTGGTTTTTGCACTGGTCGCCCTGGGTTCCACTTGGGCAACGGCTCAAAATGCCATCAAATCGCTTTCAGGTGGGGTGCAGGGTGGCGTCGAAGTCATTCGTATTGAAACGAATGAACCTCTGGCCGCGATTCCTACCGGTTTCACCATTCAATCCCCAGCCAGGATTGCACTGGACTTTCCCGGCATGGCCAACGGGATTGGACGCAACTCCATCGAACTGAATCAGGGCAATTTGCGCTCAGCCAATGTGGTGCAGGCGGGTGACCGCACCCGTGTGGTCATCAACCTCAAGCAGCCTTCGGCCTATCAGGCCAGCATGGATGGCAAGACGTTGGTCGTCGTGCTGGAACGCTCTGCAGCCACTACTGTGGCACCCGCTGAGCCACAGGCATTTGCTGAAAGCAGAAACAATGAGGTGGCGCCGCTGCGTGACATCGACTTCCGTCGCGGTGCTGGAAGCGCTGGGCGGGTCGTGGTGGAGTTGGCCAACAACCAAGTGGGGGTTGACATTCGGCAGCAAGGTCAAAACCTCGTTGTCGAGTTCCTCAAGACATCCTTGCCGGAAGGTTTGAGACGAAGGCTGGACGTGACGGACTTTGGCACGCCGGTGGAGTCTATCGTGACCTCTCAGGCTGGCGACCGTGTGCGCATGGTGGTGAGCCCCAAAGGAAACTGGGAACACTCCGCCTATCAAAGCGACAACCAGTTTGTTCTTGAAGTGCGTGAACAGGTCATCGACCCGTCCAAGCTCACTCAAGGCCCTGGTTACAACGGCGAAAAGCTGTCGCTCAACTTCCAGAACATTGAGGTACGGTCGTTGCTGCAAGTGATCGCTGACTTCACGAACTTCAACGTGGTCACGTCGGACTCGGTCACTGGCGCAGTGACCCTGCGCCTGAAGGATGTTCCCTGGGATCAGGCGCTCGACATCATTCTTCAAGCCAAAGGCTTGGGGATGAGAAAGAACGGCAATGTGCTCTGGATTGCGCCCAACGACGAAATTGCTGCACGTGAAAAGCAGGAGCTTGAATCCAAGGCTTCACTCGAAAGCCTGGAGACGCTGAGAACCCAAGGGTTCCAGATGAACTATGCCAAGGCAGCGGACATTGCCGCCCAGATTTCGGCAGGCGGAAGTTCGTCTGGCGGCGCAGGCGGTGCGGTAAGCGCGCGAATTTTGTCACCACGAGGCAGCGTGATCGCCGAGCCTCGGACCAATCAGTTGTTTGTGACTGACATCCCATCCAAACTGGAGCAAGTCCAGGCCTTCATTGCCAAGTTGGACATCCCGATTCGGCAGGTATTGATCGAAGCACGAATTGTTGAGGCGGATGACCGCTTTGGTAGGTCCATTGGTGTGCGCTTGGGTGGCAGTGATCTGCGCGGCGTGCGAGGCGGGCAGCCAGGCTATCCGATTGGTGGGTCAGACCGTATTGCCATTGGCGGCAGCTACAACGCCGTATCCAGTACCACGGTGGAGAGTGAAAATGTGCTCGATACCATCAATACGTCATTTGTCAACCTTCCTTCCACGGGTGCTGGTGGTTTCAATCCAGCCGCGTTTGCCGTGTCTCTCTTCAGTTCAGCCGCCAACAGGTTCCTGAACCTCGAGATCTCAGCACTGGAAGCAGATGGGCGTGGCAAAATTGTGTCGAGTCCGCGCATCGTCACTGCCGACCAAGTGAAGGCATTGATCGAACAGGGAACCGAATACCCGTACCAGACCGCGACTTCCAGTGGAGCAACTGCGATTGCCTTCAGGAAGGCTAACTTGAAACTTGAGGTGACGCCTCAGATCACGCCAGAAGGCAACATCATTCTTGATGTGGACATCAACAAAGACAGTCGCGGCGAGACCACAACCGCTGGCATTGCCATCAATACCAAGCATGTGCAGACCCAGGTGCTCGTGGAAAATGGTGGTACGGTGGTTATTGGTGGAATTTTCGAGTTGATCGAAGTGGACGATGTCACCAAAGTGCCTCTGTTTGGAGATATTCCCGTGGTGGGCAATCTGTTCAAGAACCGTAGCCGTACGGCGAATAAATCCGAGTTGCTGGTATTCCTTACGCCAAGGGTGATCACCGATCGTGGTGTAAGTCGTTAAGTCTCGTGCATTGTTTAAGATTATTTGAGGGTCGATTTGTATGAAAGTTGCAAAAGCAATCAGCCTGATGGCTGTGGCGGTACTGGTTGTGGCTTGTGGTGGAGGCGGAGACGAGGCGGGTGACGTGAGTGAAATGTCGGTGATCCCTGCAGACGTCACTTGGAAGGTGGCGACCTGCGGGACGCGCTATTCCGACGGCATCACGGTCCATACCATCAATGGCGGGCAGCCTCCCTTCAGAATCAATAGCTCAGACCCCGGTCTTTTCGAATTTGGAATCTACCAGATCGTTGGTGGTACCCGGCAATACGTACCACTTGCACTGGGCGGCGATGGTACTGTCGAGCTGAGAGGGAAGGATCCTCAGTTTGTGGTCCGTACGAAATTTGGCAGAGGTTGTGTGGATCCTGCGGTCATTACTATTCTCGACTACCATTCAAATCCCGTTTCAATTGAATACGTGATTGAAGAAGAGGAAGAGGAAGCTGCAGCGGCATCGTAAATGACGTTGGACAAGATTGCATAGGATTGGATTGCCGTCTCTATGTAGTCTTATGCATCCAAGTGCACAGATTCACTGTAATAAATGGCGTTTGTGGCCTTAGTTGGCCTCCCAGGTTCAGGAAAATCGACTGTCGGTCGCCAATTGGCGCGTCGATTCAATCTGAATTTTGTCGACTCTGATGCACGAATCGAGCAGCGGTTGGGTTGCTCGATTCGTGAATTCTTTGAGCGTGAAGGTGAAGCCCGGTTTCGCGAAGTTGAAGCCGAAGAAATCGATCAGCTGACTTTGAAGGCTGATTGCGTGCTATCGACAGGTGGAGGCTCCGTGCTGCGGCGAGAGAACCGGGAGCATCTGCGCGGACGCTGTCAGGTGGTTTACCTTCGGTCTTCTCCCGACGAGCTGTACAGGCGCTTGCGACACGATCGCAACCGGCCGCTGCTCCAAGTGGCAGACCCCTTGGCCAAGCTGCGTGACCTTTATGCCGAGCGGGACCCTTTGTATAGGGAAACCGCGCACTACGTGATCGAAACGGGAAGACCCTCTGTGACCATGCTGGTCAACATGATCGTCATGCAGCTCGAGCTTGCTGGTCACCGGATGGGGACATCATCCACATAGATTGCGTCTTTTATGCCAAGGTCGGACCCTCGTGCGGGCGTCCCTTTTCCCTCATTCTTGATTGAACCGCGCCGAATCCGTCCTTCCCGCTCGGCCGCCGCGCTGATCTAAACTCCCGGCATGAACGAGACAGTATTGAAACCGGGCGTGGAGTGTGTGGACATCGCCTTGGGTGACCGCAGCTACCAGATTCGCATTGGATCAGGCCTCATTGAGTCCGCCAGCAGCTTTGATGGCCTGCCAGGTGGCCGGTCGGCTTTGATCGTCAGCAATGAAACGGTCGCGCCCTTGTATCTCAAGCGGCTCGAGGCCGCCTTGGGGACTCTCCATCCCAGCGTGCACAGCGTGGTGCTCTCCGACGGCGAAGTGCACAAACACTGGGCAACGCTGAACCAGATTTTCGACAAGCTCCTTGAGCGTCAGTGCGACCGAAAGACGGTGCTTTATGCATTGGGCGGTGGCGTGGTGGGTGACATGACCGGATTTGCCGCCGCCTGCTACATGAGGGGCGTGCCGTTTGTCCAGGTTCCGACGACCTTGTTGGCACAGGTGGATTCCTCGGTGGGGGGCAAGACCGGCATCAATCACCCTTTGGGCAAGAACATGATCGGGGCTTTCCATCAGCCCCTTCGAGTGATATGCGATCTGGATACGCTTTCAACACTGCCTCCGCGTGAGTTGAGTGCTGGGCTGGCCGAAGTGATCAAGTACGGCCCCATCGCAGACTTGACCTTTTTCGAATGGATCGAAGCCAACATTGATGCATTGATTGGAGGCGATGCCAAGTCCTTGGCCCTGGCAGTCAAGCGAAGCTGTGAAATCAAGGCGTGGGTGGTCGGTCTGGATGAGCGCGAGTCTGGCTTGCGCGCCATTTTGAATTTCGGGCACACGTTCGGCCACGCGATCGAAGCGGGTATGGGCTACGGGTCATGGTTGCATGGCGAGGCCGTGGGGTGTGGCATGGTGATGGCGGCACGTCTGTCCCGCTCACTTGGGCTGATCGATCAGTCATTTCTCACTCGTCTTGAGTTGCTGGTCAGAAAGGCGGGTCTGCCTGTGGTCGCGCCCGTGCTGGACTTGAGCGACAACGTGGGTCGCTACATGGAATTGATGCGTGTTGACAAAAAGGCCGAGGGAGGCGCTATCCGGTTTGTGGTGATTGATGGACCCGGACGCGCCCGGTTGCAAGCGGTGCCCGACGATCTGGTTGCCGAGGTGATCACCCGCAGTTGTGCCACGCCATGATCGTGCACCACCCCCCGGTAGCGGGGCAGCTTGCGCGCTACGCGAGTGATCCTTCTCGCAGCCGCGGCAGACGGATCGAAGAGCCTGCGGCGCCCACCCGATCGGCGTTTCAGCGTGACCGGGACCGGGTCATTCATTCCACGGCATTCAGACGTCTGGTGTACAAAACCCAGGTCTTTCTGAACCATGAAGGCGACCTCTTTCGCACCCGTTTGACACACTCGCTCGAAGTCGCGCAGTTGGGCAGGAGCATTGCGCGTTCCCTGCAACTGAATGAAGACCTCGTCGAGGGAATATCCCTGGCCCATGATCTGGGGCACACCCCATTTGGTCACGCAGGTCAGGACGCATTGAATGCGTGTCTGAAATCGCTGCCAGAGGGCACGGACGTACAGCGCAACGGCTTTGAGCACAACCTTCAAAGCCTGCGCGTGGTGGATGAACTGGAAGAGCGCTACCCAGGCTTTGACGGGTTGAATCTTTCCTTTGAAACCCGTGAGGGCATTCTCAAGCACTGCTCCCGTGCCAACGCCCAGATTCTGGAACAGAGGGAGCCCGGTGGCGTAGGCGCCCGGTTTGTTCATGGTGGCTCGCCCTCGCTTGAAGCACAACTCTGTAATCTTGCCGATGAGATTGCTTACAACGCGCACGATATTGACGATGGCGTGCGATCTGGCTTGCTTGCGCTTGAGCAACTGGAGGACGTGCCGCTGTTTGACGAATATCGGCGCACAGCATTGAAGGCTCATCCGGACCTGAAAGGACGCAGGCTCCTTTTTGAATCGATCCGACTGATGTTGAGCGAACAGGTCTACGACGTCATCGACACCACGAGTCAGCGCCTGGAAGCTGCAGGGGTTGTCAATGCAGAAGATGTGCGAGCGCTCCCTGCCATGGTGGGATTCTCGGATGCCATGAAGTCCGCGTCGAATACGTTGAAGTCCTTCTTGCACAAAAACCTGTACCGTCACCCCCAGGTCATGGACAACACGAACAGGGCCCGACAAGTCGTGACCGATCTGTTTGCCCTGTATCTGCAGCGGCCAGAAGAAATGACAGATGGCGCCTTGCCTGAACAGTCGCTGGCCCGTTCCGTGGCCGATCACATTGCGGGCATGACGGATCGGTTCGCCATTCGCGAGCACGAGCGGCTGATGGGGACCTCGGTTTTTCCGTCGGGCATTGAGGCTGCGAACAAGCCAACACCGTCCGTGGACGTGCGCTGATGCCGAACCGTCGCCCCATGCTGGGTCCGCGTGGCACGGCTGCCTTGGTGGTGCTCGTTGGTGTGACCTGCGCGTTGCACGTTGGAAAGATGCCGGTGGCGATTCCAGTGTTGCAGGCGTCCTTGGGACTGACATTGGTACAGGCCGGATTCCTGTTGTCTCTGGTGCAACTCGCTGGCATGCTCCTGGGGCTGCCTGTAGGGCTGATGGCCGATCGCTTCGGTGCCAGGCAACTGATGCTGCTGGGCCTGTTTCTTCTCTCTGCTGGCAGTGCGCTGGGAGCAGCGTCTCCCGGCGTCGCGTTTCTGTTGGCCACCCGCGTGCTGGAAGGCCTTGGGTTTTTGCTGGCGGTGCTCCCTGCGCCGGCCCTGTTGCGCCAGCAGGTCCATGACCCATCGGTGTTGTCCAGAGCGCTGGGCTGGTGGGGCGCGTACATGCCGCTGGGGACGGCGCTCGCCCTGTTGCTCGGCGTGCCCCTGTTGACCTGGATGGGTTGGCGCTGGGCGTGGGCGGGCCTGGCCTTGTTGTCGCTGTTGGCCGCTTTCACTTTGGCTCGTGGTGTGGCGGCCGACGGTTCTTCTCATGGCCGATCAGGCATCGCGCAGGCGCTTTTGCCCCGGCTGATGCGCACTTTGTCTAGTACGGGGCCCTGGCTGGTGGCGTTGGCCTTTTTTGTGTATTCCGGTCAATGGATGGCGGTGATCGGCTTCCTTCCCACCATTTATGGTCAATCCGGGTTTACGCCGGGCGCAGCGGGGGTGATGAGTGCCGTGGCCGCCGGTATCAACATGCTGGGCAATATCGCTGCGGGGCGCTGTGTATCGCTCGGTGTGCGGCCAGGGGCTCTGCTGGCGACGGGGTATGCGGCCATGGCCGTGGGCGCATGGCTCACGTTTGCGGCGGTGGGGCATCCGGTGCTGCAGTATGGAGCGGTGTTGCTGTTCTCCAGCCTGGGCGGCTTGATCCCGGGTACCTTGTTTGGTATGGCTGTGAACCTGGCGCCCGACAACAGCACCGTCTCCACCACGGTCGGCTGGATGCAGCAGTTTTCATCGCTCGGGCAGTTCCTGGGGCCGCCGCTTGTTGCCTGGGTGGCTGTGGTGATGGGCGGATGGCAAACCACCTGGCTTGTGACAACGGCATGTTCCATGGTGGGGTTGCTGCTGGCCTGGCGCCTTCAGGGGGCCTGGAGCAGGGCGGCACAAGACCGGCGACCTGCTGCTGTCTGATCTGCAAATGCCGCACAGACGGAGCGGCGTGGCCCATGGCGACAGATCCAACCGTTCTGCATCGTGATGTGCGCAGGATTGCATAATCTGGCGGTCCCACCGATCGGATCCCCATCAGAATCCCCATGGCACGCTTGCCCCGACTCTCGATTCCCGGTAGCCTTCATCATGTCATGCAGCGGGGCAACAATCGCGAAGCCATCGTCAGGTCGGACGCCGATCGCCAGACTTTGCTGACATTGGTGACAGAGCAGGCGCTCCAGTACCGCGTGGCCCTGCACGCGTACGTTCTGATGGACACTCATCTCCATTTGCTGCTTACGCCCGCGAGCAACAATGGCATTTCCTTGATGATGCAGGCAGTGGGGCGCCGGTATGTGCGCTATTTCAATGACCTCCACCGCCGAAGCGGCACGCTCTGGGATGGTAGGTACCGGTCAACCGTGGTGCAGGCCGAGCGCCACCTGATCACAAATATGTGCTTTCTGGATCTCATGCCGGTGCGCGCGGGAATTGTCATTCATCCCCATCTCTATCCCTGGTCCAGCCATTGCACCTACGTGGGACAGGTGCAAGACAAGCGCCTGACGCCGCATCCGGTGTACTGGTCGCTCGGCAACACGCCTTTCGCACGAGAGGCTGTTTATGCGGAGAGGGTGCGCGAAGGGCTGTCTGAAACGCAGGTCGAGTCGATCGAGGCGGCGGTGTTGCATGGCTGGGCCCTTGGGGACATGGATTTCATCGCCGGCCTTCAGCAGCAGACTCCCCGGCGTGTCAGCAAAGCGCGCCCAGGGCGGCCCCCGCTTCGGTAGTTGCTCGCGCCGGATCAACAGCGGTCTGTGGCCCTCATTTCTCGTGCTTCTATATGTCCCCAATTAATTCGGTATGAATGCCTGATTCAGGTTAATAGGGATCTGACCCTTATTTAAAGCGCTTGGCATTCTTGTTGCATTGCACTATGCTCTCCATCCGCCTCATTTTGTAGCGCCCACGATTGAAGAAGGAATAGCCATGACCACGGCAGCCGAGCGACACCACCTCCAGCAACATGGTCTGTACGACCCGGCCCATGAGCACGACGCCTGTGGCGTCGGATTCGTGGCGCACATCAAGGGCGCTAAGAGCCACGCCATCGTGCAGCAAGGGTTGAAGATCCTTGAAAACCTGGATCATCGGGGCGCAGTGGGCGCTGACAAACTCATGGGAGACGGTGCCGGACTGCTGATCCAGCTGCCCGACGCGCTGTACCGGGAGGAGATGGCCGCTCAAGGGGTGACACTGCCACCAGCTGGCGAATACGGCGTTGGCATGATCTTCATGCCCAAGGAACACGCGAGTCGGCTTGCCTGCGAGCAGGAAATGGAGCGGGCCATTCAGGCCGAAGGCCAGGTGCTGCTGGGCTGGCGCGATGTGCCGGTCAACCGCGACATGCCCATGTCGCCCACCGTGCGTGCCAAGGAGCCGGTGATTCGCCAAGTGTTCATCGGGCGCGGCAACGACGTGATCGTTCAGGACGCGCTGGAGCGCAAGCTGTATGTGATCCGCAAGACCGCCAGTGGCGCCATCCAGCGACTCAAGCTCACGCACAGCAAAGAGTACTACGTGGTCAGCATGAGCAGCCGCACGGTGGTCTACAAGGGCCTGCTGCTTGCCAGCCAGGTGGGCACCTACTTCAAGGATCTGGAAGACGAGCGCTGTGTTTCTGCCCTGGGTCTGGTGCACCAGCGCTTCTCCACCAACACCTTTCCTGAATGGCCTTTGGCTCATCCCTACCGTTATGTTGCGCACAACGGCGAAATCAACACGGTCAAGGGCAACTACAACTGGATGAAGGCCCGCGAAGGCGTGATGACCTCTCCCGTGCTGGGCGAAGACCTGAAAAAGCTCTACCCCATCAGTTTTGCCAGCCAGTCCGACACTGCCACCTTTGACAACTGTCTGGAGCTGTTGACCATGGCGGGCTACCCGCTCGCCCAGGCCGTGATGATGATGATTCCCGAGCCCTGGGAGCAGCACACCACCATGGACGAGCGCCGCAAGGCCTTCTACGAGTACCACGCTGCCATGATGGAGCCATGGGACGGTCCCGCCTCCATCGTGTTCACCGATGGTCGCCAGATCGGGGCCACGCTGGACCGCAATGGCCTGCGTCCTTCGCGTTACTGCATCACCGACGACGACTTTGTCATCATGGGCTCTGAATCCGGCGTGCTGCCGGTGCCTGAAAACAAGATCGTGCGCAAGTGGCGCCTGCAGCCCGGCAAGATGTTCCTGATCGATCTGGAACAGGGGCGCATGATCGACGACGAGGAGCTCAAGGCCAACCTCGCCAACAGCAAGCCTTACAAGCAATGGATCGACAACCTGCGCATCCGCCTCGATGACGTGGATACGCCCGTCGCGGGCGAATCGGCACAGGAACTGCGCATCAGCGCCACCGAGCCCCAGTCCGCTGGCGTGGAAAACGTGGCGCCTGAACTGCTGGATCGCCAGCAGGCATTTGGCTACACGCAGGAAGACATCAAGTTCCTGATGAGCCCGATGGCCGCCAATGGCGAAGAGGGCATCGGTTCCATGGGCAACGACAGCCCGCTGGCGGTGCTCTCCGACAAGAACAAACCGCTGTACAACTACTTCAAGCAGCTGTTTGCCCAGGTGACCAACCCGCCGATCGACCCGATCCGTGAGGCGATCGTGATGTCGCTGGTGTCGTTCATCGGCCCCAAGCCCAACCTGCTCGACATCAACCAGGTCAACCCACCCATGCGGCTCGAAGTGAGTCAGCCGGTGCTCGACTTCGCCGACATGGCCAAGCTGCGCGACATTGAAAGCGTGACGCAGGGCAAGTTCCGCAGCCACACGCTGGACATCACCTATCCCGCCGACTGGGGCCGGGCCGGTGTTGAAGCCAAGCTGGCTTCGTTGTGCGCAGGTGCCGTGGACGCCATCAAGGGTGGCAAGAACATCCTGATCATCAGCGACCGCGCCATCAGCGCCACGCAGATCGCCATTCCTGCGCTGCTCGCGCTGTCGGCCATTCACCAGCACCTGGTGCGCGAGGGTTTGCGCACCACGGCGGGCCTGGTGGTGGAAACCGGTACGGCTCGCGAAGTGCACCACTTCGCCGTGCTGGCAGGTTACGGCGCCGAGGCCGTGCATCCCTACCTGGCCATGGAAACGCTGCAGGCGATCCACAAGGGGTTGCCTGGCGACCTGAGTGCCGACAAGGCGATCTACCAGTACGTCAAGGCGATTGGCAAGGGCCTGTCCAAGATCATGTCCAAGATGGGCGTGTCGACCTACATGTCGTACTGCGGTGCACAGCTGTTCGAAGCCATCGGGCTCAACAGCATCACCATCGACAAGTATTTCACTGGCACGGCGAGTCGCGTGGGTGGCATTGGTGTGTTCGAGATCGCCGAAGAAAGCATTCGCATGCACAAGGCCGCGTTTGGCGACGATCCCGTGCTGGCTTCCATGCTGGACGCGGGTGGCGAGTACGCCTGGCGGGCGCGTGGTGAAGAACACATGTGGACGCCCGACGCGATTGCCAAGCTGCAGCACAGCACCCGGGCCAACAACTGGAACACCTACAAGGAATACGCCCAGATCATCAACGATCAAAGCAAGCGCCACATGACGCTTCGTGGTCTGTTCGAGTTCAAGGTGGACCCCGCCACCGCGATTCCGGTGGAAGAGGTGGAGCCCGCCAAGGAGATCGTCAAGCGTTTTGCCACCGGCGCCATGTCGCTGGGTTCCATCTCGACCGAAGCGCACGCCACGCTGGCCGTGGCCATGAACCGCATTGGCGGCAAGAGCAACACCGGCGAGGGCGGTGAAGACGCCTTGCGCTACCGCAATGAGCTCAAAGGCATTCCGATCAAGCAGGGCGAGACCATGTCCGACCTGCTGGGCAAGGATGTGTTTGAAGTCGACTACGTGCTGCAGGCCGGCGACTCGATGCGTTCGCGCATCAAGCAGGTGGCTTCTGGCCGTTTCGGTGTCACTGCCGAATACCTCAACAGCGCTGACCAGATCCAGATCAAGATGGCGCAGGGGGCCAAGCCGGGTGAGGGCGGCCAGTTGCCCGGTGGCAAGGTCAGCGACTACATCGGCAAGCTGCGCCACAGCGTGCCCGGCGTCGGCCTGATTTCGCCGCCGCCGCATCACGACATCTATTCGATCGAAGATCTGGCGCAGCTCATCCACGACCTGAAGAACGTCGCACCGCATTCGAGCATCAGCGTCAAGCTGGTGTCCGAAATCGGCGTGGGCACCATCGCTGCCGGCGTCGCCAAATGCAAGGCCGATCATGTGGTGATCGCCGGCCACGACGGCGGCACAGGTGCTTCGCCCTGGTCATCGATCAAGCACGCGGGCAGCCCCTGGGAAATCGGCCTGGCCGAAACGCAACAGACGCTGGTGCTCAACCGCCTGCGCAGCCGCATCCGCGTGCAGGCCGACGGACAGATGAAGACCGGCCGCGACGTGGTGATCGGTGCGCTGCTGGGGGCCGACGAGTTTGGCTTCGCGACTGCGCCGCTGGTGGTAGAGGGCTGCATCATGATGCGCAAATGCCACCTCAACACCTGCCCGGTGGGCGTGGCCACGCAGGACCCGGCGCTGCGCAAGAAATTCAGCGGCAAGCCCGAGCACGTGGTGAACTACTTCTTCTTCATTGCAGAAGAAGTGCGTCAGATCATGGCCCAACTGGGCATCCGCAAGTTCGACGACCTGATCGGCCGCGCCGATCTGCTTGACATGAAGCAGGGCATCGAACACTGGAAGGCGCGCGGCCTGGACTTCAGCCGTCTGCTGGCCATGCCTGCGGTGCCGGCTGACGTGCCGCGCCTGCACACCCAGGAGCAGGAACACGGCCTGGAAAAGGCGCTGGACAACGTGCTGATCGAAAAATGCCGCCCAGCCATCGAGAAGGGTGAGCGCGTGCAGTTCATCGAGGTGGCACGCAACGTCAACCGCTCCGTGGGCGCGATGCTCTCTGGTGCAGTGACCAAGGTGCATCCTGAAGGCCTGCCAGACGACACCATCCGCATACAGCTGGAGGGCACGGGTGGGCAATCGTTCGGGGCATTCCTTACCCGGGGCATCACGCTCTACCTGATTGGCGATGCCAACGACTACACCGGCAAGGGTTTGTCAGGTGGCCGGGTCGTGGTTCGGCCCAGCATCGACTTCCGGGGTGAGGCAACGAGAAACATCATTGTGGGCAACACCGTGATGTACGGCGCCACCACGGGTGAAGCCTACTTCAGCGGGGTGGCTGGTGAGCGCTTTGCTGTGCGCCTGTCAGGCGCCACCACCGTGGTGGAAGGCACGGGCGACCATGGTTGCGAATACATGACCGGCGGGACCGTGGCCGTGCTGGGCAAGACGGGCCGGAACTTCGCGGCTGGCATGAGTGGTGGCGTGGCCTATGTCTATGACGAAGATGGCCAGTTTGCCAAGCGCTGCAACACCGCCATGGTGAGCCTGGAAAAGGTGCTCAGTTCGGCAGAGCAGACGGCCACGATCGACAAGGCCGTGTGGCACCGCGACCAGACAGACGAAGCGCAACTGAAGAAACTGCTGGACGACCACAACCGCTGGACCGGCAGCAAGCGCGCGCGCGAGTTGCTGGACAACTGGTCTGAGGCCAGGGGCAAGTTCGTCAAGGTGTTCCCGAATGAATACAAGCGCGCCCTGGGTGAAATCAATGCCCGCAAGGTGGCCGCTGCCGCCACTGTCAAGGCACAGGGTTCGGCGAAAAAAGACACCGCCCCCGCCAAGTAAAGAACCGGTCAAGCAAAAAGGACACGCATCATGGGAAAAGTGACTGGCTTCATGGAGTTTGAGCGACTGGAAGAGGGCTACAAGCCCGTTCCGGAGCGCCTGAAGCACTACAAAGAATTTGTGATCGGACTTGACGACAGCCAATCCAAAGTCCAGGCGGCACGCTGCATGGACTGCGGCACACCGTTCTGCAACAGTGGCTGCCCGGTCAACAACATCATCCCGGACTTCAACGATCTGGTGTACCAGGGCGACTGGAAGAACGCGATCACCGTGCTGCACAGCACCAACAACTTCCCCGAGTTCACCGGCCGCATCTGCCCCGCTCCCTGCGAGGCGGCCTGCACGCTCAATGTCAACGATGACCCGGTGGGCATCAAATCCATTGAACACGCCATCATCGATCGAGCCTGGGCGGAAGGCTGGGTTGCGCCACAACCGGCTCGCCACAAGACCGGCAAGTCGGTCGCTGTGGTGGGCTCCGGCCCTGCGGGCCTGGCTGCAGCCCAGCAACTGGCCAGGGCAGGGCACGACGTGACGGTTTTCGAGAAGAACGACCGGGTGGGGGGGCTGTTGCGCTACGGCATTCCCGACTTCAAAATGGAGAAAACCCACATTGACCGTCGCGTGGCGCAAATGGAGGCCGAAGGCGTCGTGTTCCGCACCGGTGTCCTGGTGGGCGCCATGCCCGCCGGCAGCAAAGTGACCAACGACGCCAAAGAGACCATCAGCGCCGATGAACTCAAGGCGCAGTTCGATGCGGTCCTGCTCACTGGCGGATCCGAGCAGTCTCGTGATCTTCCTGTGCCGGGACGTGAGCTGGACGGTGTTCATTTCGCCATGGAATTTTTGCCTCAGCAGAACAAGGTGAACGCTGGGGACAAGCTCAAGAAACAGTTGCGCGCCGACGGAAAGCACGTGATCGTGATCGGCGGCGGCGACACAGGCAGTGACTGTGTGGGCACGAGCAACCGGCATGGCGCGCTCTCCGTGACCCAGTTTGAGGTGATGCCGCAGCCGCCGGAAGAGGAGAACAAGCCGCTGGTGTGGCCTTACTGGCCCCTGAAGCTGCGCACCAGCTCCAGCCATGAAGAAGGTTGCACGCGTGAATTTGCCATTTCCACCAAGGCCTTTGTTGGTGAAAAAGGAAAAGTCACCGGCCTTCAGACCGTGCACGTGGAAATGAAGGACGGCAAGCTGGTCGAAATCGCCGGTACCGAAAAGGAATACAAGGCCGACCTGGTGCTGCTGGCAATGGGCTTTGTCAATCCCGTGGCATCGGTGCTGGAGGCCTTCAACGTGGACAAGGACGCCCGTGGCAACGCGCGTGCCACGACAGAGTTCACAGGCGGTTACACCACCAATGTGGAAAAAGTGTTCGCCGCTGGCGACATGCGCCGCGGTCAGTCGCTGGTTGTCTGGGCGATTCGCGAGGGGCGCCAGGCTGCTCGCGCGGTGGACGAGTTCCTGATGGGCTTTTCCGACCTGCCACGCTGAACTCGAGGGGCCGGACATCCGGCTCCCCGAAGTTGTTGCGGTGGAGAAATTCAAGCGGCCTGCATGGGACTATTACCGGGGCATCGACCGCTGCCGGGCAAGGTATTCATCGCGTGCGACAATGAGGGTTTTCCCAGGCCGCAGGCCACATGAACGAATCTTCTTTCATCGAAATTGATCACGTCACATTCGGCTATGACAGCCGGCGCACCATTCTCAGCGACCTTTCGCTGAGTTTTGCGCGAGGCAAAGTCACAGCCGTGCTGGGAGGCTCGGGGTGCGGCAAGACGACCCTGTTGCGCCTGATTGGCGGTGTGCATGCCCCGAATGCCGGGCGCGTGGTGTTTGACGGCGAGGTCATCGACACCCGCAACAAGGCCCAGTTGTTCACGCTGCGCCGCCGCCTGGGCATGCTGTTCCAGTTTGGCGCGCTCTTCACCGACCTTTCGGTGTTCGACAACGTCGCTTTCCCCCTGCGCGAGATGACCGACTTGCCCGAGTCGCTGATCAGGGACATCGTGCTCATGAAGCTCCATGCCGTGGGCTTGCGCGGAGCAGCGGGGCTGCGCATCAGTGAAGTGTCCGGCGGGATGGCTCGGCGAATCGCACTGGCAAGGGCCATTGCACTGGATCCTGAACTCATCATGTATGACGAACCCTTCGCCGGTCTGGATCTGGTCTCCATGGGTGTGGCGGCCAAACTGATTCGCACGCTGACCGACGTGACGGGTGCCACCACGCTGCTGATTTCACACGATGTGCCTCAATGCATGGCGATCAGTGACTGGGTGGTGCTGATGGCCACTGGCGGGCGCATTGTGGCCCAGGGTACGCCGGCCGAATTGATGGACAGTGACGAGCCCGAGGTGCGGCAGTTCGTGCGCGGTGAACCCGACGGACCCATCAAGTTCCACTACCCGGCGCCACCGGTGGCGGTCGACTTTGGGCTGGAGGCCTTGCGATGAACGCGCTGCAGCAGCTGGGTCGCAGGGCCCTGGACGTGTTTGCCGCATGGGGCCATGGGGCGATGTTCTTCATGGATTTGCTCAGGGCCGTGCCGGCCGGACTGGCCCGTTTTGGCTTGGTGGTGACGCAGATTCACGCCATTGGCAACCGATCGCTGGTCATCATCCTGGCTTCGGGCCTTGCGGTGGGCTTTGTGCTGGCCTTGCAGCTGTACAACACACTCACCAACTTCGGGGCGGCCGAGTCGCTGGGCCTGGTCGTCAACTTGTCGCTGGTGCGAGAGCTCGGGCCTGTTGTTACTGCATTGCTGTTTGCTGGCCGTGCAGGCACGTCGCTGACCGCCGAGATTGGTCTCATGAAAGCGGGCGAACAGATCGCCGCCATGGAACTGATGGCGATCGATCCCCGCAAACGGGTGCTGGCACCGCGTTTCATTGCGGGCGTCATTGCCATGCCACTGCTTGCGGCATTGTTTTCGGCCATTGGCATATTGGGCGCCTGGGTTGTGGCCGTTGGCCTGATCGGAATTGATGCTGGCAACTTCTGGTCGATTCAGCAAAACGGTGTGGACGTGTGGCGAGATGTCGGCAACGGTGTGGTCAAGAGTGCCGTGTTCGGTGTCATCTGCACGGCGGTGGCTTTGTACCAGGGCTACGAGACCGAGGCCACCCCAGAAGGCGTGGCCTATGCAACCACCCGTACGGTGGTGACCGCTTCCCTGGGGGTGCTGGCGATGGACTTCATCCTCACCGCCCTGATGTTCTCGACCCCCTGATCATTGAGCAGCTTACGTATGAACAAAAGAAGCATTGAAATTTTCGTTGGCCTGTTTGTCGTCCTCGGGGCGGCGGGACTTCTCTTCCTGGCCTTGAAGGCGGCCAATCTGGCCAGCTTCACCAATGGCGGCGGAACCTACACCGTGCAGGCCCGGTTTGACAACATCGGCGGCCTGAAGGCTCGGGCACCCGTGCGATCCGCAGGCGTCAGCGTGGGGCGGGTCACCAGCGTCACGCTGGACACCCAGACCTATCTGGGTTTGGTCACAATGGAAATCAACGAGGGGTTCCTGTTCCCTAAAGATTCATCCGCCAAAATTCTCACCGCTGGCTTGCTGGGGGACCAATACATTGGCATTGTTCCCGGTGGCGACGAAAGAAATCTGGCTGCGGGCGATGTGATCACCCAGACGCAATCGGCCATGGTGCTGGAAAATCTGATCGGCCAGTTCCTGTTCAATCGGGCGGCGGATGGCGAAGGGCAGGAAAAGTAGCTCAGGCGCGGCATCGCCTGGGAATCGCTAGAATCTCAGCCTTTTGCTTGCACCCGCGGGTGTGAGCGAGATTGTTTGTTCGACTCCAATAAATGCATATGCTGTCCAGGGATGTGAAAAAATTCAGGCGTCTGAAGCTGTTGGGCATTGCTTGCCTGATGGCAATGCTTGGCGCCTGTGCAACCGGTCCGGATGCCAATCCTCGCGATCCCCTTGAGCCGTTCAACCGGGGCGTCTGGAAATTCAACGACGCGGTGGATGGCGCCGTCGTCAAGCCCGTTGCAGAGGTGTATCGGGACGTCACGCCGGATCTCGTGCGCACGGGTGTGAGCAATTTCTTCGGCAATCTGAGCGACTTCTGGTCGTTCATCAACGCCACGCTGCAGGCTCGGCCACAGGAAGCGGTTGAGAATCTGGCTCGATTCAACGTCAACACCATTCTGGGTCTGGGTGGGCTGCTGGATATCGCGTCCGAGATGGGGATTGACAGAACGAAACTTGATTTTGGCCAGACGATGGGCCGGTGGGGCGTGCCTTCCGGACCCTATCTCGTGCTCCCTCTCCTGGGCCCCTCGTCTGTCAGGGACGCGGCAGGATTCAGCGTGGAATCTCGGGGTGATCTTGTCATGGGCATCAATCACATCCCGGCGCGCAACTCCCTTTACGCGTTGCGCCTTGTTGAAACCCGGGCCAATCTGCTTCGTGCCAGTTCGATGCTGGAAGGCGCTGCGCTCGACAAGTACAGTTTCTCAAGAGACTTTTACCTTCAGCGGCGCGAGAGCCAGATCGAGTCGCTCATCGACAAAGGCGTCGGAAATGGTGGCGAAGGTGATACGGACGATGATACGAATGGCAACGAATGAGTTGGAACCCATTTTTGAACCTCATCTCCAACGTGTTCCGCAGCCAAGCTGCAATTCCAAGGGCGTCTGGCCCGGAAAGGTATTTCATGCTCAACCGTAGAAGCCTGCTGGGCGTTGTTGCCATTGCTTCCGGCGCCTTGATTTCCCTGCCATCGTGGGCAGCAGACGAGGCACCTGATGCGCTCGTCAAGCGCATCACCGGCGAGGTCATGGCCGCAGTGAAGGCCGACCCCGCCATACAGGCCGGTGACGTGAATCGCATCATTGAGCTGGTGGACGCGAAGATCATGCCCAGCGTCAATTTTTCGCGCATGACCGCATCGGCCGTGGGCCGCCATTGGCGCCAGGCCACGCCGGAGCAGCAGAAGCAGTTGCAGGAAGAATTCAAGACCCTGCTCGTGCGCACCTATTCAGGTGCCCTGGGCGAGGTCAAGGATCAGACGGTGACCTTTCGTCCTCTGCGGGCCAGGCCTGAAGACACGGAAGTGGTGGTCAGATCCGAAGTGCGCGGCCGTGGCGAACCCATCCAGCTGGACTACAGGGTGGAGAAGATGGCCGATGGCTGGAAGATCTACGACCTGAATGTTTTGGGCATCTGGCTTGTCGAAACTTATCGAACCCAGTTCTCCCAGGAAATCAACGCGCGCGGCATTGATGGTCTGATTGCAGCGTTGGCACAGCGCAACAAGAGCAACACTGGCAAGACAGGCTGAAGGCACCCATTCGATGACCAACCAATCGACTGTCGCGCTGCCCGATCTCGTGACAATGCATGTGGCATCGGGCGTTCTTCAAACGATGTCGAAATCGCTTGAAGCGCAGACCGAAACCACGGCCACGGTGGACGCGCAAGGATTGCAGACCTTTGACTCTTCTGCGGTCGCCGTGCTGCTGGAGCTCAGACGTGGTCTCGCACAAAAGGGCCGGCTGCTGCAGGTCATCAATCAGCCGCCCAAGCTGCTGGAGCTCGTGGCCCTGTACGGTGTGAGCGAACTGCTGCCGGCATAAAATACCTGTTTCACCTGCCGTACCAGCACCCAGTGCGCGGCCGGTGACCCTCGTGGTCACGCCCGCCATGCCAGCAGTTTCCTTTCAAAACGTCTCCAAAACCTTTCCTGCTTCGCGAGGCGACATCCATGCGCTCAGCGATGTGTCGTTTGACATCCAGCAGGGGGAGTTTTTTGGTTTGCTGGGCCCCAACGGGGCTGGCAAGACCACCCTCATCAGCATTCTTGCCGGACTGACGCGCGCCAGCAGGGGACACGTGCTGGTGCACGGAAAGGATGTTCAATCGGACTATCAGGCAGCACGTCGACAGCTGGGTGTGGTGCCGCAAGAACTGGTGTTTGATCCTTTTTTCAGTGTGCGTGAATCGCTGAAGATCCAGTCAGGCTACTTTGGCATTCGGGGCAACACCGCGTGGATTGACGAATTGCTGGAAGGTCTCGGACTTGCGGACAAGGCCGGCGCCAACATGCGCCAGCTCTCCGGCGGCATGAAGCGCCGCGTGCTGATCGCGCAGGCGCTGGTACACAAGCCTCCCGTGATCGTGCTGGACGAACCTACCGCAGGTGTGGACGTCGAGTTGCGTCAGACCCTCTGGAGGTTCATTTCCGACCTCAACAAGCGCATGGGCAGCACGGTCCTGCTGACCACCCACTACCTGGAAGAAGCCGAGGCACTCTGCGGGCGCATTGCCATGCTCAAGAATGGAAGGGTGGTCGCATTGGAGGCCACGTCTGAACTGCTGAGCCGGGCCTCGTCGAATGTGCTGCGTTTCAAGACCGATCAGGTTTTGCCGCCTGATCTCAGTCAGCTGGCCCGGGTGACGGGCAGGGTTGTCCAGCTGCCCGCGCATGACGCGCTGGAGGTGGAGCGGCTTCTCGCCCGCATGCGCGAGTCGGGGCTCACCGTGCAAGATGTTGAAATTCGCAAGGCCGATCTGGAAGACGTTTTTCTGGATCTGATGCAGGGGTCCAAAGGGGTGCCCCAGATTCAAGGCGAAGGAGTGTCGGCGTGACGGGGTGGCAGACGCTTTTCTACAAGGAGGTGCTGCGGTTCTGGAAGGTTGGTTTCCAGACCGTCGGCGCCCCCGTGATCACCGCCATTCTGTACCTCATGATCTTTGGACATGTGCTCGAAGGACGGGTGCAGGTTTACGATTCCATCGGATACACCGCATTTCTGCTGCCTGGCCTTGTGATGATGAGCGTGCTGCAAAATGCCTTTGCCAACAGTTCGTCGTCGCTCGTGCAGAGCAAGATCATGGGCAATCTGGTTTTTCTGCTGCTCACGCCCCTGTCCCACCGGGCCTGGTTTGTCGCTTACGTGGGCTCGTCGGTGGTCAGAGGCCTGGCAGTGGGTACCGGGGTGATGCTGGTGACCTGGTGGTTTGCCCGTCCTCCGTTTGAATCGCCTTTGTGGATCGGGGTTTTTGCGTTTGCGGGGGCTGCCCTGCTGGGTGCGCTGGGATTGATTGCCGGCCTCTGGGCCGACAAGTTCGATCAGATGGCGGCATTCCAGAATTTCATCATCGTGCCCATGACGTTTTTGTCGGGCGTGTTTTACTCCATTCATTCCCTGCCGGACTTCTGGCAGAGCGTGAGCCACCTCAACCCGTTTTTCTACATGATTGACGGCTTTCGATACGGGTTCTTCGGGGTCAGTGATGTCTCTCCCTGGGTGAGCCTGCTCGTGGTCGGTACGGCCCTCATGGCGGTGAGCGCTGTTGCGCTTCACTTGCTGCGCATTGGATACAAGATTCGCTACTGAACCCCCCTATGACTTCTGACGACCTGCGCTCTCTCATCTCCGCCGGCCTGCCGTGCGACCACATCGTCGTGTCTGGCGATGGCCGGCATTGGTCTGCGATCATCGTGTCGCCCGCCTTTGAGGGCATGCGTTCCATTGCCCGCCATCAGCGGGTATACGCCACGCTGGGCTCGCGCATCCAGAGCGACGAGGTTCATGCCTTGTCCATGAAAACCTACACGCCCGCCGAATGGGCCGCTGCTCAATCCTGAGCGCAGATCAAGCACACAACTCCGTATGGACAAATTGCGAATCACTGGCGGGCGCACGCTGCACGGTACCGTTCAGATTTCAGGTGCCAAGAACGCCGCCCTGCCCGAGATGTGTGCGGCACTGCTGACCGCAGACGCGGTAACGCTGAACAACGTGCCGCGCCTGCGCGATGTGGCGACCATGCGGCAGTTGCTTGACAGCATGGGCGTGCAGACCGAAACCTCGGGTGATGGTGCCGGAATGAGCTTTCGGGCGGGCGATCCCATCCGGCCAGAAGCCTCGTACGACCTGGTGAAGACCATGCGGGCATCGGTGCTGGTGCTGGGTCCCTTGCTTGCCAGGTTCGGGCAGGCCCGGGTGTCCTTGCCGGGAGGGTGTGCGATCGGTTCACGACCGGTGGATCAGCACATCAAGGGCATGCAGGCCATGGGTGCAGAGATCGACGTGGAACACGGTTACATGGTGGCCCGGCTGGCGTCGGGCCGCTCGCGGTTGCATGGTGCGCGCATTGCGACCGACATGGTGACGGTCACCGGGACAGAGAACTTTCTGATGGCGGCGGCGCTGGCCGACGGCGAAACCCTGCTGGAGAACGCGGCCCAGGAACCTGAAATCAGCGATCTCGCAGAGATGCTGATTGCCATGGGCGCCAGGATCGAGGGGCATGGCACCAGCCGCATCCACATTCAGGGCGTTGATCGACTGAAGGGCTGCACACATCAGGTGGTGGCCGACCGCATCGAGACCGGCACCTTCCTTTGTGCCGTTGCTGCCACCGGGGGCGATGTGCTTCTGCGCCATGGCCGGGCGGATCACCTTGAAGCGGTGATCGACAAGCTGCGAGAAGCGGGTGCCACGGTCGAAGCTGGCAAGGACGCCGGAGGCGACTTCATTCGCGTCCGGTCCTCAGGTCAATTGAAGGCCCAGAGCTTTCGGACCACCGAATACCCAGGGTTCCCGACCGACATGCAGGCGCAGTTCATGGCCTTGAACAGCATCTCGCAAGGCACCAGCAAGGTGACCGAAACGATCTTCGAAAACCGGTTCATGCATGTCAACGAGTTGGTCCGTCTTGGCGCGCATGTGCAGACCGATGGCAAGGTGGCGGTGGTGGAAGGCGTTGACAAGCTCCAGGGTGCCACCGTGATGGCAACCGACCTGCGCGCGTCAGCCAGCCTGGTGATCGCTGGCCTGGTGGCGGAAGGCGAAACCATTGTCGACCGCATCTACCACCTGGACCGTGGCTACGACCAGATGGAGGCCAAGCTTCGCACCATCGGAGCAGATATTGAAAGGGTGAGGTGAAGATCACCCCCGCCGCGCTTCGCGCGAACCCCACTAGGGGACAGCACCAGCGGTCTGGCAAAGCCAGTCCTGCGGTGTTTCTGAAACTGCTCACTTCGCAAGGAGCCCTCGCTTGATCACGCTCGCATTGTCCAAAGGCCGCATTTACGACGAAACCTTGCCGTTGCTCAAAGCCGCAGGTATCGAGGTTCTGGAAGATCCAGAAAAATCGCGCAAGCTGATCCTGTCGACCAACCAGCCCGGCGTGCGCGTGGTGCTGGTGCGGGCCACCGACGTGCCCACCTATGTGGAATACGGTGGCGCCGATCTGGGTGTGACCGGTAAAGACACACTCATTGAACACGGCGGTCAGGGCCTGTATCAGCCACTGGATTTGCAGATTGCCCAGTGCAGGATGAGCGTGGCCGTTCGTGCCGACTTTGACTACGCGCGTGCCGTGCGCCAAGGGTCGCGCCTGAAAGTGGCCACCAAGTACACGACCATTGCCCGGGAGTTTTTTGCCAGCAAGGGCGTGCATGTGGATCTGATCAAACTCTACGGCAGCATGGAACTGGCCCCGTTGACGGGGCTGGCGGATGCCATCGTCGATCTGGTGTCCACCGGCAGCACACTCAAGGCCAACCATCTGGTTGAAGTGGAGCGAATCATGGACATCAGTTCGCGGCTCGTGGTCAATCAGGCCGCGCTCAAACTGAAGCAACGGGCCATCCAGCCCCTACTCGACGCCTTCTCGAAAGCCATCATCAATCCCCCGGTACCGACATGAGCATCACCGCCGTTCCTGTTCGTCTCTCCACACTGGACCCTGACTTTGAGTCGCAGTTCGCGGCCAGGTTGCACTGGGCGGCCGACACCGACGCGGCCATCGAACACCGTGTGGCGGACATCCTGGCCGACGTGCAAAAACGGGGTGATGCCGCGGTGCTGGCGTACACCGAGCGTTTTGATGGCCTGGCGGCGAGCCAGGTGAGCGAACTTGAATTGACGCAGTCAGATTTCAAGACGGCTTTCGATGCCTTGCCTGTGGCCCAGAGGGCCGCTCTGGAGGCGGCCGCTCGCCGCGTGCGCAGCTACCACGAAGCGCAGAAGAAGGCCGGGGGCGAAAGCTGGAGTTACCGCGATGAAGACGGTACCTTGCTGGGCCAGAAGGTGACGCCGCTGGATCGCGTGGGCATCTACGTGCCGGGCGGCAAGGCCGCTTACCCATCAAGCTTGATCATGAATGCCGTGCCCGCACACGTGGCGGGTGTTCAGGAAATCATCATGGTCGTGCCCACGCCGGTGCGGGGCAGCGTGGCCACCGGTGGCAGCGGTGCCACCACGGCCACGCGTGGCGAGCGCAACGAACTGGTGCTGGCCGCGGCCTACGTGGCGGGGGTCACCAGGGCTTTCACCATCGGGGGCGCACAAGCCGTGGCCGCCCTGGCCTATGGCACCGAAACCGTGCCCAAGGTGGACAAGATCACCGGCCCTGGCAATGCCTACGTGGCCAGCGCAAAAAAGCGCGTGTTTGGCACGGTGGGTATCGACATGATCGCCGGACCCAGCGAGATTCTGGTCCTGGCCGACGGCAGCACGCCTGCAGAGTGGGTGGCGATGGATCTGTTCAGCCAGGCCGAACACGATGAACTGGCTCAAAGCATCCTCCTTTGCCCTGACGCGGCCTACATTGAGGAAGTGCAACGGGAAATCGACCGCCTGTTGCCCACCATGCCGCGTGCGGCCATCATCGCCAAGAGCCTGAACGACCGGGGCGCTCTGATCCACACCCGCAGCATGGAAGAGGCCTGCGCCATCAGCAACCGCATTGCCCCTGAACACCTTGAAATCTCCAGCGATGACCCTCACCGCTGGGAACCGTTGCTCAAGCACGCCGGGGCCATTTTTCTGGGTGCGTACACCAGTGAGAGCCTGGGCGACTATTGCGCCGGCCCCAACCACGTACTGCCCACCAGCGGGACGGCGCGCTTCTCCTCCCCACTGGGCGTGTACGACTTTCAGAAGCGCAGCAGTCTGATCGAAGTCAGCCAGGCGGGTGCGCAGAGTCTGGGTGTGATCGCAGCCGAGATGGCGTATGGCGAAGGCTTGCAGGCACACGCCCGCGCCGCGGAGCTGCGCCTCACTACCGTGCCTCCGATGCGAGGTGGCGCGTGACCACGATGCAGGTACCCAACCCGCTGGCCGTGATTCGCCAGGACGTGCAGTCCATGCACGCCTATGCCATCCAGGACAGCGCGGGCATGGTCAAACTCGACGCCATGGAGAACCCGTTCGTGCTGTCGCCTGCGCTGCAGACCGAGCTCGGCGTTCGCCTGGGCGCCGTGGCCATCAATCGCTATCCGGGCGCCAGAATTGACGAACTCAAGCAGGCGCTGGCCCGCAGCATCGACCTGCCCGCAGGTCATGCGCTGATGCTGGGCAATGGGTCTGATGAGCTCATTTCGCTGCTGGCCATGGGCTGCGACTTGCCGGGTGCCAGCATCGTGGCGCCGGTGCCCGGGTTCGTCATGTACGCCATGAGCGCGCAGTTGCAGGGGCTTGCTTTCCACGGCGTGCCATTGACTGCCGATTTCGAACTCGACGAAGCAGCCATGCTGGCGGCGATGCGCGAGCACCGCCCGGCCATCACCTACATCGCCTATCCGAACAACCCCACGGCCAATCTGTGGGACAAGACGGTCATCCGCCGCCTGATTGCCGAGGCGGCCACCCTGGGGGGGCTGGTGGTGATGGACGAGGCTTACCAGCCGTTTTCCAGTCACACGTGGCTCGACGAAATTCGCGCCCAACCGCGGGCCCACGCGCACGTGCTGTTGATGCGCACCATGTCCAAGTTCGGTCTGGCAGGTGTGCGCATTGGTTACATGGTGGGGCCGCAGGCTCTCCTGCAAGAGGTCGACAAGCTTCGGCCACCTTACAACGTGAGCGTGCTGAACGCCGAATGTGCGCTGTTCGCGCTGGAACACGCCGACGTGTTCGCTGCGCAGGCCGCAGAAATCAGGCGGCAGAGGGGGCTTTTGATGGAATCCCTGAGCGCCATGCAGGGCGTCACGGTCTATCCCAGTGAGGCCAACATGGTGCTCGTGCGCGTCCCGGACGCCCAGCGGACGTTCGACGCACTGAAGTCACAGGGCATTCTGGTGAAGAATGTTTCTAAAATGCATGCATTGCTGGGCAACTGCTTGCGTCTCACCGTGGGGACGCCTGAAGAAAACGCGCAATTGCTTCAAGCCCTGAAAACCACCCTATGACCTCCATCCCCTCCGACGTTTCCACCGTCGACCGTGTCGCGGTCGTGCAGCGCAACACGGCAGAAACCCAGATCACCGTCCAGATCAACATCGATGGTCGCGGGACCGCCAAGCTGTCGACAGGCATTGGTTTTTTTGACCACATGCTGGACCAGATTGCGCGTCACGGTCTGATCGACCTCGACATCCAGGCCGTCGGCGATCTGCACATCGACGGGCACCACACAGTGGAAGATGTGGGCATCACGCTGGGGCAGGCCTTTGCTCAGGCCGTTGGCGACAAAAAGGGCATCCGGCGCTATGGCCATGCCTACGTACCGCTGGATGAAGCCTTGTCTCGGGTGGTTGTTGATTTTTCGGGCCGGCCGGGACTGCACATGCGCGTGCCCTTCAAGAGCGGCATGGTGGGAGGCTTTGATACGCAACTGGCGTTTGAATTCTTCCAGGGTTTTGTCAATCATGCGGGTGTCACGCTTCACATCGACAACCTGCACGGCGAAAATGCCCACCACCAGGCCGAGACGGTGTTCAAGGCCTTCGCACGTGCCTTGCGCATGGCGCTGGAGCGCGATCTGCGCCTGGGCGATGTGATTCCTTCGACCAAAGGTTCCCTCTGAGTTTTCGATGAAATCCAAGACAGTGGCCGTGGTGGACTACGGCAGCGGCAATTTGCGATCGGTGTCTCAGGCGGTGAAGCATGTGGCCCAGGGCAGCGGTGTGGAGGTGCTGGTCACTTCAGACGCCAGTGAAGTGCTGGCGGCCGGGCGCGTCGTGTTGCCGGGGCAAGGCCACATGGCCGATTGCATGCGGGAGCTGGCAGGCTCCGGCTTGCTCGACGCCGTGCTGCATGCGGCGGCCAACAAGCCATTGTTCGGTGTCTGCGTGGGCATGCAGATGCTGCTGGATCGCAGCGAAGAGGGGCCGACGCAAGGCTTGGGGCTGATCCCCGGTGAAGTGGTGCGGTTTCGTCTTGAAGGCCAGTTTCAGGCCGACGGCAGCCGCTTCAAGGTGCCTCAGATGGGCTGGAACCAGGTGTTTCACCAACTGCATGGCGCGCCATCGCACGCGTTGTGGCAGGACATCCAGGACGGCGCCTACTTCTATTTTGTGCACAGTTATTTCGCGAAACCGAGCCAGCCCCGGCACAACGTCGGCGAGGTCGATTATGGTGGGCGCTTTGCTGCAGCCATTGCGCGCGACAATATCTTCGCTACACAGTTTCATCCCGAGAAGAGCGCTGACCAGGGACTGGCGCTCTACCGAAACTTTCTGTCCTGGAACCCCTAACTGCCTTTTTCCCCAGACCACCATGCTGCTGATTCCCGCCATTGATTTGAAAGACGGCCATTGCGTTCGCCTCAAGCAAGGGGACATGGACCAATCTACCGTGTTCGGTGAAGACCCGGCGGCCATGGCCCGGAGCTGGGTCGACAAAGGGGCCAGGCGCGTGCACCTTGTGGATCTCAACGGTGCCTTTGCCGGCAAACCGAAGAACGAGCAGGCCATTCGAGCGATCCTCAAGGAGGTGGGCTCGGAGGTGGACGTTCAGCTGGGCGGAGGCATCCGTGATCTGGACACCATCGAGCGCTATCTGGATGCCGGTCTGCGCTACGTGATCATCGGCACCGCAGCTGTGAAGAACCCCGGTTTTCTCCAGGACGCCTGCACGGCCTTCGGCGGCCACATCATCGTGGGACTGGACGCGAAGGATGGCAAGGTCGCCACCGACGGGTGGAGCAAGCTTACCGGGCACGAAGTGGTCGATCTCGGGAAAAAGTTCGAAGACTATGGTGTCGAGGGCATCATCTACACCGACATCGGCCGCGATGGCATGTTGTCCGGTATCAACATTGAAGCCACGGTGAAGCTGGCACAGGCCTTGTCGGTGCCTGTCATTGCGTCGGGTGGCCTGTCCAACCTTGAAGACATCCGCGCGCTTTGCGAGGTGGAAGATGAAGGCGTGGAAGGCGTCATCTGTGGTCGCTCCATCTACAGCGGTGACCTGGACTTTGAGGCCGCCCAGCAACTCGCGGACGACCTCAACGGATGAATGTGACGTCGACGTCCCACCACTTCCCGGACTGCTGCTCCCAGGAAGGACACGTCTTTTCGTGGAGCGGCAAGGCGGCAAAACCACTCACACGCTCACATGCTGGCTAAACGCATCATTCCCTGTCTGGATGTCACCGGTGGACGGGTCGTCAAGGGTGTCAACTTTGTGGAACTGAGAGACGCAGGCGATCCTGTCGAGATTGCCGCGCGCTACAACGACCAAGGTGCAGACGAACTCACGTTTCTGGACATCACCGCGACCAGCGACGGCCGTGACCTGATCCTTCACATCATCGAGGCCGTGGCTTCGCAGGTTTTCATCCCGCTCACGGTGGGCGGTGGTGTTCGCACGGTGGACGATGTGCGCCGCCTGCTGAATGCGGGCGCAGACAAGACCAGCTTCAATTCCGCTGCCATCGCCCGCCCTGAGGTGATTCGTGAGGCGTCGGAAAAATACGGGTCGCAATGCATCGTGGTCGCCATTGATGCCAAACGAAGGCTCCCTCAAGATGCGGCCGCCCGTGGCGAGGGGTGGGACGTCTACAGCCATGGCGGTCGGCAGAACACGGGGCTGGATGCCGTGGCCTGGGCCAGACAGATGGCGCAGTTCGGCGCTGGTGAAATCCTGCTCACGAGCATGGACCGTGACGGTACCAAAGCCGGCTTCGATCTGGCCTTGACCCGTGCGGTGGCCGACGCTGTCGACGTGCCCGTGATTGCTTCCGGTGGCGTGGGCACGCTGGATCACCTGGCCGATGGCGTGCAGCAAGGTGGCGCCGACGCGGTGCTCGCAGCCAGCATCTTTCACTACGGCGAATACACCGTGGCGCAGGCCAAGGCACGCATGGCCGAGCGGGGCATACCCGTTCGTCTCTGAGGGCCTGCCGAGAGCGAGACTCCGCGCTGCTGGCAGCGGCCGTGCCCCTCTGGCAAGCCTTGGGCTTCAACTATCGGTGTTGCGTCTGAACTGCGAATCCAGCCGATCTTCCAGCTCGCCCAGACTGGCGCCCAGGCCGTTGCCAGTCTGTTCGATCACCACGGTGAGCCGTTCCTGCAAGTTGTCCATCCTGTGCTGAAGCTTTTCTGAGATCTCCTGTTCCCTGGCGGCAGCAATCTGGAGCTGGGACTGCAGGAAATCCCGCAGCTCGATGAATCGGGAGGCCTCCGCCTTGTCGGCCAGATGGCGTTGCTCGTTGGCCTCGCGTGTGATCTGCCTCACTTCCATGAGATGGGTCGTCTGATTGAAAACTAATACCACCAGAAACACCACGATCATCAGCGTCAGGAGGCCGATCAGAACCAGTCCGATCGGTGCCTGGACGCTTGTCACACCCAGATTGAGTGGTGTGGGTCGCAGGATTTCCTCAAAGTTGAGCGCAACCAGGGCGGCGACCAGCAAAATGAAAACAACAAGAATCAGGGTGCGGAATTTCATGCGGGCTCCTTGGCTGGCCTCATTTTTCTGCAGGGCTGCAGATCGATGGATTCTGCATCCTATCCTCTCCCGCCAACGCGGGCTGTGCCTGTTTTCCGCACATGTTAGATTCCGTGCATGAATTGGCTGGACGAAGTGAAATGGGATGCCCAAGGGCTGGTTCCTGTCATTGCACAGGAACTGGGCTCGGGCGATGTGCTGATGTTTGCCTGGATGAACCGCGAGGCGCTCCAGAAGACCGCCGAGCTGGGGCAGGCGGTCTACTTCAGCCGCTCCAGAGGCAAGCTGTGGTTCAAGGGTGAGACATCGGGGCATGTTCAGACAGTGCACGACATCCGCCTGGACTGCGACAACGACGTGGTCTTGCTCAAGGTCACCCAGTTGGGTCACGAACCGGGCATCGCGTGTCATACCGGTCGCCACAGTTGCTTCTTTCAGCGCTACCAGGACGGCCGATGGCAGGCCGTGGAGCCGGTGCTCAAGGATCCCGAATCGATTTACCGATAACCATGAATTCCATAGACGCATTGGCCCGGCTCGCGGCCGTGATCGAGAGCAGAAAACCGCAGTCAGGCGGCGATCCCGACAGGAGTTACGTCGCGCGCCTCCTTCACAAAGGTCCAGATGCCTTCTTGAAAAAGATTGGCGAGGAGGCGACCGAGGTGGTGATGGCCGCCAAGGATTGCGACCACGGTGGCGACACCGGCAAGCTGGTCAACGAGGTGGCCGATCTCTGGTTCCATTCCATGATCGCCCTGGCTCACTATGGAAGGGCGCCGGCCGATGTGGTGGCTGAACTGCTGCGAAGAGAGGGGCAGAGCGGGCTTGAGGAGAAGGCACTTCGCAAGGCGCAGGCCCGCGAGGCGAGTGAGTAGCTTGGCCGTGCCCCGGCTGGATCGAAACAGGAGCCCGCATGAATTCCGATTCTGAATCCGCCCCGGTTGAAAGTGCAGACAGCGAAACCGCGCAGTCTCTCAAGAGCGTCGGTTGGTTGAGCTACATCCTGCACCTGATTGTTGCGGTGGCTGCTGTCGTACCGAGCGCCCAGCCCAGCATCGCCCTGCTTCTGGTCGCACTGGTGATCGATCTGGTCAAACGCGGTGACGCAGTGGGTACCTGGCAAGCCAGCCATTTTTCATGGCGCATCCGCACGGTGTTGTGGGCGGTATTCTGGTACCTGATCACGTTGCCGCTGTTTCTGTTTTTTCTGTTGCCTGGCATGTTGGCCTGGCTGGTGGTATCGGTCTGGTTTCTCTATCGCATCGTCAAAGGCATGGTGCGCATGAACGACAGCAAGCCTGTTGGTTCATGAGGCGCTCACAGTCGCTTTCCCGGGTTTTTTGAAGGATCTCTGGCTCATGCACGACCCCAATTGCATCTTCTGCAAGATCATTGCAGGGCAAATTCCATCCAAACGGGTTTATGAGGACGAGGAGATCTTCGTGTTTCATGACATCCACCCGTGGGCACCCGTGCACTTTCTCATGGTTCCGAAGGTGCATATTCCTTCCATGGCGCAGCTTTTGCCTTCGCATGAGGCGTTGCTTGGCCGCATGATGGTGCTGGCACCGAAGCTCGCCATTGAGCAGGGGTGCGACCCTTATCCCGAAGGCGGATTCCGCATGGTGTGCAATACCGGAGCCCAAGGCGGTCAGGAGGTCCATCACCTGCATATTCACGTGATGGGCGGGCCCCGGCCCTGGGCAAAGGGATAACCCTTCCCTCCTGCCCTGACGCCTGTTCAGCGGGGCAGGTATTCCGATCGAACATCACTTGAACTCATCCCCGGGCTTAGAATCCCATGAATGGCGCTTCGTGCCGTATTTCTACATTTGGAGAGTCTCATGGGTGCATTTTCTATCTGGCACTGGCTGATCGTCTTGTTGATCGTGGTGATGGTTTTTGGTACCAAGAAGCTCAAGAACATCGGTTCTGACCTGGGCGGCGCTGTCAAGGGATTCAAGGACGGCATCAAAGACGGCGGGCAGACCACCGAGGAAGCCGCCGCTGCAAAAACTGGCCAGGTGGCCCAGGACGCCCGCATCGACAAGAGCACCATCGACGTCGAAGCCAAGCAAAAAAGCTGAGCCCTTCGCGGTCAGTGGTGGCGGGCGTTGCCCGCCCGTTGTGCTGTCGCGCCGACCTTCCCGACCTCGCCCGAAAATTGGCTGATAAATGATTGATCTGGGCATTTCCAAACTCGCCCTCATTGGTGTGGTGGCGCTCATCGTCATCGGGCCAGAGAAGCTGCCTCGGGTGGCGCGGACCGTGGGGGCCCTGCTCGGCAAGGCCCAACGTTACGTGGCCGACGTGAAATCTGAGGTCAGCCGGTCGATGGAGCTGGAAGAGCTCAAGAAGATGAAGGACTCGGTTGAAAGCGCCGCCCGCGACGTAGAGTCCTCGGTTCAAAGTGGCGCGAGCGACTTTGAAAAATCCTGGTCTGATGCCACCGCAGGCCTGGAGGGTGCCAACGCTGGCTACGACCAGAGCAGTCATCACGACGCCTTGGGCTCCATCGGATCGCCCGTGCATCCGGTCTACAAACATCCGAAGAAAAACTGGCGCGTGAAACAAAAAGCCATGCCCCAGTGGTACAAGGCCCGCGCCGGGGTGCGAACGCGCACCCAGTCCGGTGCGGCCCGCGTGGCGCGATTCAGGCCACGCTCCTCCTCCGCCCCCCGCTGATGTCAGATTCCAAAGAAAACACCGACGAGCTCGCCGGTACAGAGCAGCCGTTTGTCCAGCACCTGATGGAGCTGCGCGATCGCCTGCTCTATGGCATTGCCGGACTGGGTATCTGCATGGCGTTGCTGGCCTTCTGGCCTGGCCCCAGTGGCCTGATCGACCTGATCGCAGTGCCCATCCGGGCGCACATGCCGCCAGATGCCAAACTGATCGCCGTGGGCGTTTTTTCGCCATTCTTTGTGCCGCTCAAGGTTCTGGCGATGGCGGCATTGTTGTTGTCGCTGCCCTGGTGGATGTACCAGGTGTGGGCGTTTGTCGCCCCGGGCCTGTACAGCCACGAAAAAAAGTTTGCCATTCCGCTGATCATTCTTGGCAGCTTGCTGGCGTACGTCGGCATCGCGTTTGTGCAGTTCTTTGTGCTGGACAAGATGTTCGGCTTCATTCAGGGCTTCACGCCAGCGAGCGTGGCCGCCACACCCGATATTGCGTCGTATGTGGAAGCTATCCTTTCCCTCTATCTGGCGTTTGGACTTGCCTTTCAGGTGCCGATCGTCGTGGTGCTGCTTGTTCGGCTGAACATGGTGTCCATTCAGCAATTGAAGGACTTTCGGGGCTATTTCATCGTGGTGGCCTTCATCATTGCGGCCGTCGTCACGCCGCCTGACGTGATTTCACAGCTGGCACTGGCCGTCCCCATGATCCTGCTCTATCAGCTCGGGATCTGGGGTGCGCACTGGTTTGTGAAATCCACAGCCAAGCCGGAAGAAGACGCCGCCGAAGAAGGCTCTTCGACGAGCAAGTGACGGCTCGATGCCCCGGCCTTAACGCGGGAGCTGGCGAGCAGTGGGGTTGCGCCGACCGGGTGTGACCTGCAGCACGCTCTTGCCCTCCCTGCGGATGATCTCGAGGTCGGCAGGCGTACCCGGCGGCAAGGCGGCCACTGCCGACAGCAGTTCGGCCACATTCTTGACGTCCTGATCCGCCACACGTGTGATCACGTCCCCCGGTTTGAGGCCAGCCTGGGCGGCAGGCCCATCCTGCAGGACCCCCGTGATGATCACGCCGGCGCCTTGCTGAATACCAAAACTCTCGGCCAGTTCCGGGCTGAGGTCCTGCGGCTCAACCCCGATCCATCCACGCGTGACCTGCCCATCCTTCACGATGGAATCCAGTACGCTGCGTGCGGTGGAGGTGGGGATCGCAAATCCGATGCCCATGGACCCTCCGGAGCGGGAATAGATCGCCGTATTGATGCCCATCAAATGCCCGTTGATGTCAACGAGTGCACCCCCGGAATTACCCGGGTTGATGGCCGCGTCGGTCTGGATGAAATTCTCGAAGGTGTTGATGCCGAGCTGGGTGCGACCCAGAGCGCTCACGATACCGCTGGTGACGGTTTGTCCAACGCCAAATGGGTTGCCAATCGCCAGCACCTGATCCCCGATTTCCAGTGCATCGGAGTTGCCCAGCGTGATCACTGGAAGGTCTTTCAGCTCCACCTTGAGAATGGCGAGGTCGGTTTCGGGATCGGTCCCGATGACTTGCGCCACGCCCTTTCTGCCATCGTTGAGAACGACCTCAATTTCGTCTGCTTCTTCGATCACGTGGTTGTTGGTGAGGATGTAGCCTGCGGGGCTCACGATCACACCAGAGCCCAGACCTGTTTGTGCTTGTGAACGGTCCTGTTCGCCAAAGAAGAAGCGAAACCAGGGGTCGGCGCTTTGCGGCGTATTGACGGGTGCCTTGCTGGTGTTGATGCTCACCACTGCGGGCGAGGCATTGCGGGCGGCCGCACGAAAACTGTTCGAACCGTCGGCCGCCGGACTGCCCGCTGAGGGCGAGGCTTCAAACACGGGCACGATGGACGTCATCGTGGGCCGCCGGTCCAGCCATTCGGGCTTGAGCGTGGCAACCACAAAAAAAGCCGCCAGCAGCACGGTCACGGATTGGGCAAAAACCAGCCAGAGTCGTTTCATGTCAGATTGGAAAGTACAAGTCTTGGGACGCAGGCGCCTGAACGTGGTTCATCCCGCTTGGCCTCATTGTGCTGCATATGGCATCTTGTGCTCGGAGTTCAAGCCACTTGACGCAAGTCAAGGCCAAGGGGGCACACACCGGTTGCAATGGTGGCCTGTCAAGCAAGGAATGGAGTTCCCGATGAAAGCCATGTTGGATCTTTTTTCGACCGATTACGGCCTGTTCAGCGTTGCGGGGTTCATCTTCATGATCGGTATGGCGATCTGGTTTTTCCGCTTCTTCATGCGAAAGATGGCCGAAGCCGAGCGCGCCCAAAACGCCCGGCGCTGAAATACAAGCCCAGTGCGCGACCACGGGGGCAGGTCGCTGTTCGACACAGGGCTGTCAGAATAGGGCTGGCGCCAGACAGACGCGTCTTCTTGCGCTTGCTTGTTCTGTAATCTCCGTCGATCATCTTTGTCCATGACCTCCCCGGAACACCACGTTGCTCGTTCGGCTTTGCTGGCGTTTTTTGACGACCTTCTCCAGCCCGCATCGTTTCACGACTATGGGCCCAATGGTCTGCAGGTGGAGGGGCGGGCCGAAGTCCGCAAACTGGTTTCCGGTGTCACCGCGAGCCTGGCCTTGATTGATGCGGCCATTGCACAGAAGGCTGATGCGATCCTGGTCCACCATGGTCTTTTCTGGCGCGGGCAGGATGGACGGGTCACGGGATGGATGAAGCAACGCCTGTCGCGGTTGCTCGCGCACGACATCAACCTGTTCGCCTACCATTTGCCGCTCGATGCCCATACCACCCTGGGCAACAACGCACAACTGGCCCGACACCTGGGAATTGATTTGCAGGAGGGTGTCGAGGGCCGGTTCGGTGAGCAGTCTCTGGGCTTTTTGGGACGGCGCTCCATGGCCTCAGCCTCTGCGCTGGCTGAGCATGTCGCCCAGGCACTGGGTCGGCCGGTGACCTTGGTGGCCGAGCCTGACCGCCCCATCGAACGCATTGCCCTTTGCACGGGTGGCGCTCAGGGGTATTTCGAAGGCGCCATCGCAGCCGGCGCCGACGTGTTCATCACCGGCGAGATTTCGGAGCCACAGGCCCACTATGCCCGCGAATGTGGCGTGGCCTATATCGCCTGCGGGCACCATGCTTCCGAGCGGTATGGCGCACCGGCAGTGGCAGGCCATGCCGCCGCCACGCTGGGGTTGGAGCATGTCTTTATCGACATTCCCAATCCAGCCTGAGCGAGACTTTCACCATGATGTCAACTGAACACCTGCCACCCGCAGCACACGGCCCCGTGTTGGTGACCATGGGCGATCCGGCGGGAATTGGCCCGGAGATCATCGCGCTGGCCGTGCGCGAACGCCCCATGCTGCTGGAACATCTGGTGGTGGCGGGCGATGTGGAGACGATGCGTCGAGCCACGCACATCGCGACACAGCACGTCAAGTCAGGCATGCCCACGCCTATCGCTGAATTGACACAGGTCTCGCATTGGCGCCAGGCGCCTCCAGGGTGCCTCGCGGTCGTGCAGGCGTGCCATGCGCCTGGTGATGTTGCCTGGGGTCGGGTGAGTGCTGTGGCAGGACGGGCAGCGGCAGAGTGCATCCGTTTTGCCACTGAGGCCGCGCTTGGAAACGAAGTGATGGCACTGGTGACGGCACCTGTGCACAAGGAGGCGCTGGCCGCCGCTGGCGTGCAGCACCCGGGTCACACTGAAATGCTCCAGTCAATCGCGGCTCATCACCAGGGGGTATCGCTCGACAAGCTGCCGGTTCGCATGATGCTGAGTTGTCCCGGCTTGCGGACCGTGCTGGTCAGCATCCATGTCTCCTTGCGTGATGCGCTGGCGGCCGTGACCTTTGAGCAAGTGGCGGAAACGATTCGGCTGACCCATTCGCACTTTCAGCGTTCCGGGTTTGCAAGGCCCAGGATTGCGGTCGCCGGACTGAATCCGCATGCGGGGGAGGGGGGGCTGTTTGGGCGAGAAGAAATTGATGTCATTGCACCTGCGATCGGGCAGGCTCAGGGGGAGGGGATCGATGCCACGGGGCCGTACGCCCCCGATACCGTCTTCATGCGGGCGCGGCAAGGCGATTTTGATGTCGTGATCGCCATGTACCACGATCAGGGCTTGATCCCTGTCAAGTTGCTGGGGCTGGACGATGGTGTCAACACCACGATCGGTCTGCCGTTTGTTCGCACCAGCCCGGATCACGGCACGGCGATGGATCTGGCCGGGACGGGTAAGGCTAGTCCATCGAGTCTGCTGGCAGCCATTGATGCAGCCATGGGCGCTTCGATGCACTGAGCGCGTTTCGTTCATTGCCTCACACCCAGTGGCTCATTTCTGCAGGCTGTCCCGGATCTCGCGCAGCAGCAGCACGTCCTCAGGTGTGGCCGGTGGCGCAGCGGGGGGCTCCGCTCTTTTCAGGCGGTTCACCTGTTTGACCATCATGAAAATGATGAAGGCGAGGATGATGAAGTTGATGGCCACTGTGATGAAGCTGCCGTACGCCAACGTCGGAACGCCTGCTTCCTTCATGGCCGCCAACGTCCGCGCCGTACCTTCTGGTACAGCGCCCAGTGGCAGAAACAGATTGCTGAAGTCGAGGTTTCCGAAGACGGAACCGACCAAGGGCATGATGACGTCTTCCACCAGCGAACCGACGATCTTTCCAAATGCCCCGCCGATGATCACGCCAACCGCGAGGTCGATCACGTTGCCCTTGACGGCAAATTCCCTGAACTCTTGCATCATGCCCATGCTGACTCTCCTGAAATCGTGTGTGGTTAGGAACGCTGGCGCCTTGTCGGGGTAATCGCCTTGAAATCGACGAGATTCTCACACGCCAATGCTTGGGTGGTTGGGGGTTTTTTGCTGCTTGCGGCAAATGCCAGCAAAGGCGATGGCCATGGATTCATGCAATAGCCAAGCGGTTCACCCCGGCACCATGGGGAAGGCCGTAAACGCTCCAGTACAATGCCGGGTTGTCCCTAACGTCTTCTCGACTCTGATTGAAAGATCCCCATGAGTGAAGCAACCGTCGCTGCGCCCGTCGACAGCAGCCGCCGTACCTGGCTGATCACTTCCTGCGCCATGGGTGGCGTTGGAGCAGCCGCAGTCGCCGTTCCTTTTGTGAGCAGTTTTCAACCTTCCGAGCGCGCCAAGGCAGCGGGTGCGGCTGTCGAAGTTGACGTGTCCACGATTGCGCCGGGCGAGAAGAAGGTGGTGGAGTGGCGCGGAAAGCCCGTCTGGATCATGCGTCGCACACCCGATCAACTGGCCGCGCTTGAAAAACAGGAAGACCAGCTGGCCGATCCAGAGTCGGTTCGCACCGCGTACCCCACCCCCGAGTATGCGAAGAATCGCCACCGCTCCATCAAGCCCGAGATTCTGGTGGCGGTCGGCATCTGCACCCATCTGGGTTGCTCTCCAAGCGACAAGCTCGCCCCCGGTCCTCAGCCATCGCTTCCAGACGACTGGCAGGGCGGGTTCCTTTGCGCGTGCCATGGATCGACCTTTGACGTTGCTGGCCGGGTGTTCAAGAACAAGCCTGCGCCCGACAACCTGGAAGTCCCGCCTCACTACTACACGTCGGAAACGACCGTGCTGATCGGCGAAGAGAAACAAGCCTGAACGGGCGCTTCCCGTCGCGCAAACAGACACCTGATATCCGAGGCATCACATGGCTGAATTCAAAGACATCTCTCCGGACGCGCCGATCGGTCAGAAGGCACTGAACTGGATCGACAACCGGTTCCCCCTGACCAAGTTGTACAACGAGCATCTGGCCGAGTACTACGCTCCAAAGAACTTCAATTTCTGGTATTTCTTTGGCTCGCTGGCCCTGCTGGTGCTGGTGATCCAGATCGTGACCGGCATTTTTCTGGTCATGCACTACAAGCCAGACGCCAACCTCAATGCGGCGGGCGTTCCGGTGGCGTTCGCTTCGGTGGAGTACATCATGCGCGATGTGCCATGGGGATGGCTGATCCGGTACATGCACTCCACAGGTGCGTCGGCCTTTTTTGTGGTCGTGTACCTGCACATGTACCGCGGCCTCATCTACGGCTCCTACCGCAAGCCACGTGAACTGGTGTGGGTCTTTGGCTGCGCCATTTTCCTCGTCCTGATGGCCGAAGCCTTCATGGGCTACTTGTTGCCATGGGGGCAGATGTCGTACTGGGGCGCGCAGGTGATCGTCAACCTGTTCTCTGCGATTCCTTTCATCGGCCCTGATCTGGCGTTGCTGATTCGAGGCGATTTTGTGGTGGGTGATGCCACGCTCAACCGCTTCTTCAGCTTCCACGTCATCGCGGTGCCCCTGGTGCTGCTGGGCTTGGTGGTGGCGCACATCATTGCGCTGCACGAAGTGGGCTCCAACAACCCTGACGGTGTCGAGATCAAGGCACAAAAAGACGACAAGGGCATCCCGCTGGACGGCATTCCCTTCCACCCCTACTACACCGTGCATGACGTGCTGGGTGTGTCCGTCTTCCTGATGGTGTTTTCTGCCATCGTGTTCTTTGCCCCCGAGTTTGGTGGCTACTTCCTGGAGTTCAACAACTTCATCCCGGCCGACCCACTGGTCACGCCGTTGCACATCGCTCCGGTCTGGTACTTCACGCCGTTCTACTCCATGTTGCGAGCCATTACCACCGAGATGATGTATGCGCTCATCGTGATCGTGCTGGCGGGCGCCATCCTGGGTGCATTGAAGGCCAAGGTGAGCGCCGGCATCAAGCTGGCCATCGTGGCGGCCGGCGTGGTGCTCGTTGCCTTGATGATGGCAATTGACGCGAAATTCTGGGGTGTGGTTGCCATGGGTGGCGCCGTGATCATCCTGTTCTTCCTGCCCTGGCTGGATCACAGCCCCGTGAAGTCCATTCGCTACCGCCCCAGCTGGAACAAGTGGCTGTACGGCATCTTCGTGATCAACTTCCTGATTCTGGGTTACCTGGGTGTGTTGCCGCCATCTCCCATTGGCGAGCGCGTGTCTCAGGTGGGTACCTTGTTCTATTTCGGGTTCTTCCTCCTCATGCCTTGGTGGAGTCGACTGGGTGAGTTCAAGACTGTGCCCAGCCGCGTCACGTTCAAGCCTCACTGAACCCAACCAGTTACACCGGAGCGTCGAGCAAATGAAAAAGATTCTTGTGGGCTTCATGCTGGCCATCGGCATGTCCGGCGCGGCCATGGCCGCTGGAGCCGGGTTTCCATTGGACAAAGCGCCCCCGCGCACGAACGACATGGAAGCGCTGCAGAATGGCGCGAAAATTTTCGTCAACTATTGCCTGAGTTGCCATTCGGCTTCGTTCATGCGGTTCAATCGCCTGCGCGACATTGGTCTGACCGACAAGCAGATTGCTGAGAACCTGACTTTCACCACCGACAAGATCGGCGACACGATGAAGGCGGCCATCGACCCCGCACAGGCCAAAGCCTGGTTCGGTGCCAACCCACCCGATCTGACCCTGGTGGCACGTTCGCGCTCCAGTGGAGCAGGGTCGGGCGCCGACTACATCTACACGCTCCTGCGCACCTACTACCGCGATGAGACCAAGCCCACCGGCTGGAACAACCTGGTGTTCCCCAACATTGGCATGCCCAACCCGCTGTGGGAACTCCAGGGCGAACGCCGCCCTGTGTTCGACAAGGTGAGCAGCCATGGGCATGAAGTGGAAGTGCACAAAGGTTGGGAGTCGGTGAAGCCGGGCACCTTGAGTGCGGCGGAATACGATCGCAATGTGGGTGACTTGGTGGCTTACCTCCAGTGGATGGCCGAGCCCGCTCAAAACAGCCGCGTCCGTATCGGTGTCTGGGTGATGCTGTTCCTGGCGGCGTTTACCGTGGTCGCCTGGCGCCTCAATGCCGCGTTCTGGAAAGACATCAAATAATCCGACCCGGATGGCAGAGCGCGACCGATCGCTCATGCCACCCGTTCCACAGTGGTTTGCATCACCGCCGCGGTGATTCTGCAAACCACTGTTTTTTGCATTAAGGAGCTCCCCTATGATGGTCTTGTATTCAGGCACCACCTGCCCGTATTCCCACCGCTGCCGCTTTGTTCTTTTCGAAAAGGGCATGGATTTCGAAATCCGTGACGTCGATCTGTACAACAAGCCAGAAGACATCGGTGTCATGAACCCCTACGGCCAGGTTCCGATCCTGGTTGAGCGTGATCTGATCCTTTACGAGTCGAACATCATCAATGAGTACATTGACGAGCGGTTTCCCCACCCTCAGCTCATGCCCGGTGATCCTGTGGACCGCGCCCGTGTCAGGCTCTTTTTGCTGAACTTTGAAAAAGAGCTGTTCACCCACGTGTCGATGCTGGAATCGCGCAGTGCCAAGGGCAATGAAAAGGCACTGGAAAAGGCCAGGGCCCACATCCGCGATCGTCTGACCCAGTTGGCGCCTGTGTTTCTGAAAAACAAATTCATGCTGGGTGACAACTTCTCGATGCTCGACGTGGCCATCGCCCCGTTGCTGTGGCGACTCGATTTCTACGGCATCGAACTCAGCAAGAATGCGGCACCGCTGCTCAAATATGCAGAACGCATCTTTTCCCGCCCGGCCTACATCGAAGCGTTGACGCCTTCAGAGAAAGTGATGCGCAAGTAAGTGCAGCACTTTCGTTCGCAGTCATGAGCGCACTCGACACCTCCACTTCATCCACACGACCGTACCTGATTCGTGCCCTTCACGAATGGTGCACGGACAACGGGTATTCGCCCTACATTGCCGTGCAGGTGGATGGTTCGGTGCAGGTGCCGAGCGAGTTCGTGCAGAACGGAGAGATCGTCTTGAATGTGAGCTTTGACGCCACAAGCTCGCTGCGCCTGGGCAATGACTGCATCGAATTCAAGGCACGTTTCGGTGGCGTCGCGAGAGAGATCGTCGTGCCGATCAGTCATGTGGTGGCGATCTATGCGCGCGAGAACGGTCAGGGCATGGCCTTTCCCGCACCTGTGTCGGCAGCCACGTCGGGCCTCCCCCATCGGGTCGACGCTGAGCAGACCGACGACTCAGTCTCCGCCGCGCCTGACAGCACGCGTGCACCCTTGCGAGCCGTGCCAAGCGATGAAAGCACTGGAAACGCAGGTGAAGTTCCCGAGCCACCCACTGACGGACCGCCACGTCCCGGTGGCCGCCCCAAGCTCAAGCGGGTCAAGTAAAATCGCTGCTCTTTCGAAAGCCGCTTTAGCTCAGTTGGTAGAGCAATCGCCTTGTAAGCGATAGGTCGTCTGTTCGAGTCAGACAAGCGGCACCATCTTTCGAAACCACTTGCCTTCTGTCCACCCCAGGCGCTCGGTCAGCGTTTGGCCTGTTGGACTTTGATGCGAATTGCGTTAATCTTCGCCCCATTTTGGTTCAGGGCCTGCAACAGAGCAGGCAGCATCTGGCGAACTTTCGTCGATGCCGAGGCGCTGTCCACGAGCAGACACCACTCGGTGTCGTCGACTGGACCTGCGTGGATGTGGGGCCTCAGTGCCGTTGGGATCAGGTGCCTGACTTGTTCGATCAGTCCTTGGGACTTCCGGACCCGATCACGCAGCGCCGCAAGGGTAGGGGCTGCTCCTACGGCTTCATCCAGGCTGAGCATGGTGTTTGAACGCGGGGCGGAACTCATGCGGGCTGGATTGGTTTTTGCGTGAATGTCTGGAAAGGGCGAACGGTGCACATCATTATCACGGATGCGTGGCTGGCCAAAAGCCGTGCCATGCATCTCAATGGACTCAAATTGGTTGCCGCCGGAGCGCTGGCTTCCGTCCTTCTGATGCTGGGATCGATCGCGACCTACCACTGGTTTTTTCTGGAAGGTGTGAGACAAGGCTGGCCTGGATTTGCTTCCGTGGCGCGCATTGTTCATCAGAACCAACCCGATTCAAAAGACGCGTACGTGCGTGCCAATCTGGACGCCATGGCGCGCAAACTGGGCGAGATGCAGGCGCGCATGATGCAGATTGATTCCCTGGGTGAACGCGTGGCAGGGTTGGCAGGCCTGAATCCTGAGGAGTTCAAGGCGGCCGGAGCCGGTGGGGCGCTGGTCAGCGGGCGGGAACTTTCGCTGGATGAATTGCTGACCGCCATGGATGATCTGGAGCAGGGGACGGGCTCGCGTGTCGACTGGCTCACCGTGATCGAATCGCGCCTGTTCGACCAGAAAATTCAGCGCACCCTCGTGCCCACTGAAGAGCCCGTGCCGGGTGTGCGGGTGGGCTCCAAGTTCGGGTTTCGAATCGACCCCATCACGGGTCGTTCGGCCTTGCACACCGGCCTGGATTTCCCGGCGGACACCGGGACACCGATACTCGCGGCGGCCGGGGGCGTGGTGGTGGTGCAGCAACACCACTCCGCCTACGGCAACATGGTTGAAATCGACCACGGCAATGAGTTGATCACCCGGTACGCCCACGCGTCTTCCGTGCACGTCAAGAAGGGCGACATTGTGAAGCGTGGCCAGAAGATTGCGGAAGTCGGATCCACCGGGCGCTCTACCGGTCCTCACCTGCACTTCGAGGTGTGGGTTTCAGGCGTTCCGCAAGACCCCCAGCGATTTCTCGCTGCTGGCGAGGGGATCACGGAGAGCCAGGTCGCCAGTGGCGCCGCCGCGCGGCGCTGATTTTCCCGACTTCGCCACGGGTAAAATCTCCGGTTTGCTCTTGAAGCCCAACCGTTCGGCAGTATCTGTCGAACACCTTGTCCGTTTCTTGTCCTCTGGGCTCGCAAGCGTTCTCTGAATCCAATTCAGCCTGTCCGGTGCCCGCAAGGCGGTCGGTGCAGGCATGCACGTATGGCCACAAACTTCCTCACAAAAATATTTGGTAGCCGCAATGATCGTCTGCTCAAGACCTACCGGAAGACGGTGGAGCGAATCAACGGCCTGGAGGCGCAGTTTGAAAAGCTGAGTGATGAGGAGCTCAGAGGGCAGACGGACATCTTCAAGCGCCGGGTCGCCGATGGCGAGAGTCTGGACAGTCTCCTGCCTGAAGCGTTTGCAGTGGTTCGCGAAGGCAGCAAGCGGATCATGAAGATGCGCCACTTCGACGTTCAGCTGGTGGGCGGCCTGGCGCTGCACCATGGCAAGGTCGCGGAAATGCGTACCGGTGAAGGCAAGACCCTGACGTCCACGCTTCCGGTGTACCTCAATGCGCTCACGGGCAAAGGGGTACATGTGGTCACGGTCAACGATTACCTGGCCAGCCGGGATGCCCAGTGGATGGGCCGGCTTTATGGGTTTCTTGGTCTGACCGTGGGCATCAACTTGCCGCAGGCACCCAGAGAAGAAAAACAGGCGGCCTACCGTGCAGACATCACCTATGGCACCAACAACGAGTACGGGTTCGATTACCTCCGTGACAACATGGTCTACGAAGCGGCTGACCGCGTGCAGCGTGGCCTGAACTACGCCATCGTTGACGAGGTCGATTCGATTCTGATCGACGAAGCCCGTACGCCACTGATCATCAGCGGCCAGGCCGAAGACCAGACGCCGCTCTACATCGCCATCAACAAGCTGATCCCGCATCTGACCCGCCAGGAAGGCGAGGCAGATCCCCGAACGGGCGAGGGCGTGATCAAGCCAGGTGACTTCACGCTGGACGAAAAGTCGCACTCAATCCACCTGACGGAAGCCGGGCACGAAAACGCCGAGCGCCTGCTGAGTGGCGCAGGCCTGCTGCCTGAGGGGGTCTCGCTGTACGACCCCGCCAACATCTCCTTGCTGCATCACCTGGTGACGGCACTCAAGGCGCACCATCTCTACCACCGCGATCAGCACTACGTGAATCAGGCGGGCGAAATCGTGATCGTGGACGAGTTCACCGGACGCCTGATGGCCGGCCGCCGCTGGAGCGATGGGCTGCATCAGGCCGTGGAGGCCAAAGAGGGTGTGGCCATCCAGCCTGAAAACCAGACGCTGGCCTCGATCACGTTCCAGAACTATTTCCGCCTCTACGGCAAGCTCGCGGGCATGACCGGTACGGCCGATACCGAGGCCTACGAATTCCAGGAGATCTACGGTCTTGAGACGGTGGTGATTCCACCGAACCGGGTCAGCAAGCGCACGGATCAGCTCGATCGCGTCTACAAGACCACCAAGGAAAAGTACGTCGCAGCGATTGCCGACATCCGCGAGTGCCACGAGCGCGGCCAGCCGGTTCTGGTGGGCACCTCCTCCATCGAGAATTCCGAGCTCATCGCCGAGCTGTTGACGGCGGAAAAGCTGCCGCATGAGGTGCTCAACGCCAAACAACACGCCCGCGAGGCGGACATCATCATTCAGGCGGGTCGTCCCGGCGCCATCACCATCGCCACCAACATGGCGGGTCGTGGTACCGACATCGTGCTGGGGGGCAACCTAGAAAAGATGGTCGACGCGGTGGAAGCCGACGCTTCCCTTGATGAGGCCGGCAAGGCGCGCCGCGTCGAAGCCGTGAAGCAGCAGTGGCAGCAGGACCATGAGAAGGTTAAGTCGCTTGGAGGACTTCGCATCATCGCGACCGAGCGCCACGAATCCCGTCGCATCGACAACCAGTTGCGTGGTCGTTCTGGTCGCCAGGGCGACCCAGGATCATCGCGCTTCTATCTCAGCCTTGATGACTCGCTGATGCGGATTTTTGCGGGTGACCGCGTCCGGGCGATCATGGATCGCCTGAACATGCCCGAAGGCGAAGCCATTGAAGCGGGTATCGTCACCAGGAGCATCGAAAGCGCACAGCGCAAGGTTGAAGCGCGCAACTTCGATATTCGCAAGCAGCTGCTGGAATACGATGACGTGTCGAATGACCAGCGCAAGGTGATCTATCAGCAGCGAAACGACATTCTGGACGCGCAAAGCCTGCGTGCCCAGATCGATTCCCTGCGGGATGGGACCTTCACTGACCTGGTTCATCAGTACGTGCCCGAAGGCAGTGTGGAAGAGCAATGGGACCTCCCTGGTCTTGAGAAAACCCTTCGTGAAGACTGGTCGGTCGACGCTCCTGTGGCGTCCTGGGTATCGGACGCAGAGGCCATCGATGCCGAGGAGATCGTCGAGCGGGTGCTCGCGGCTGCCAAGCAGGTGTTTGACGACAAAGTCGCGCTGGTGGGCGAAAACAACTTCACCCAGTTCGAACGCATGGTGCTGCTGCAGACGATAGACGGCCAGTGGCGCGAGCATCTCTCCGCACTGGATTACCTTCGCCAGGGCATTCACCTGCGCGGCTATGCGCAGAAGCAACCCAAGCAGGAATACAAGCGCGAGGCCTTTGTGCTGTTTGGCCAGTTGCTCGACAGCGTGAAGAACGACGTGACCCGGATCTTGATGAACGTGCGCGTTCAGTCACCCGAGCAGGTGACTGAGGCGGCACAAGAGATGGAAGCCCGTGCAGAGCAGATTGCCAATGTGACCTACACCGCACCCACCGAATCAGGCGATGCAGAGTCGATCACCGACCCCGGGACGGCACCGTCATCCGTACCGCGCGTGGGCCGGAACGACCCATGTCCTTGCGGCAGCGGGAAAAAATACAAGCAGTGTCACGGAAAGCTGGATTGAGCCTGCGCAGCCCAGGTACATCACCCACCAAAACGCAACTCACCCGCCAGGCCCCACACGGAGTTTTCATGCCAGTCAATCTTCCTCCTCCAGCCGCCAGCGCATTGCACGGCATCGCGGGTGTTCGCATTGGTGTGACTCAGGCCGGCATTCGCAAGGCCAACCGAAAAGATCTCACCGTGTTCCTGCTGGATGAAGGATCGGCAGTGGGCGCTGCCTTCACCCAGAACCGCTATGCGGCCGCTCCGGTTCAGGTGGGCCGGGCTCATCTCAGTTCTGGCGCGGCCATTCGCGCCATGGTGGTCAACACCGGAAATGCCAATGCCGGTACCGGTGAAGCCGGTCTGAATGACGCGTGTCAGACCTGCCTGGCCCTTGCGAGGGCGCTCGGACTCGAGCACGAGCAGGTTCTTCCTTTTTCGACTGGCGTCATCATGGAGCCTCTTCCCATGGATCGGCTGCTGGCCGGTTTGCCTGGTGCGCTGGAGGACGCTGCGCAATCCGCTGCCACCTCAGGCGCCCAATGGCTGTCGGCCGCCGAAGGCATCATGACTACCGACACCGTGCCCAAGGCGGTCAGTGCAACGTTCGTGGTGGGTGGCGCTCAGTGCCGCGCGACCGGCATCGCCAAGGGAGCGGGCATGATCCGCCCCAACATGGCCACCATGCTCGGGTTCCTGGCAACCGATGCGTCCGTGGCGCCGGCATTGATGAACACCCTGGCGCGTCGCCTGGCCAACGTTTCCTTCAATCGGATCACGATTGATGGCGACACCAGCACGAACGACTCGTTCGTGGTCGTGGCCACCGGGCAAGCCGGCCATTCAATGATCACGGATCTCGACAGCGAAGATGGCCGCGCGCTGCTGGCTTCGCTTACACCGGTTGCACAGACGCTGGCGCATGCGATCGTGCGCGACGGGGAGGGTGCCACCAAGTTCATCGCCGTCCAGGTGGCTGGGGGTGCAACCCCGGCCGAATGCCTGCAGGTGGCCTATGCGGTGGCGCACTCGCCGCTGGTGAAAACCGCGTTCTTTGCGAGCGACCCCAATCTGGGCCGCATTCTCGCTGCAGTGGGGTACGCCGGCATTGAAGACCTTGATGTGTCGAGGATAGAACTCCGTCTGGGCGATGTGCACGTGGTGACGCAGGGCGGGCGGCACCCGGACTACCGGGAGGAGGACGGTCAGCGCGTCATGAAGGAGGCTGAAATTCTGGTGCAGATTGATCTGGGACGCGGAGAGGCCGCTGAAACGGTGTGGACCTGCGACTTCAGTCACGACTATGTGACCATCAATGCAGACTACCGTTCATGAACTTCACACCGGTAGCCAAGTGCGGTCCTTTGGCTGGATCGCCCCTATGATGCGGCGCTTCCGGATGGGGAGATCGGTACATGAATGATGGACTTGAACGTGTGCTGGAGCGCGCCGAGCGCCTGATGGCAAGAATAGAGTCGGTGCTGCCATCCAGGCTGTCTGGCCCCGATTGGACTGCCTCCATCGCCTTCCGGTACCGCAAGCGAGGAAACGGACACGGCGTGCTCGAACCGGTGCGGCAGGTGGGTGCCATACGGCTGACCGACTTGCAGGAAATTGATGATCAGAAACTCAAGATTCAGCGCAACACCCTCCAGTTCGTCAAAGGCCTGCCGGCCAACAACGTACTACTCACGGGCGCGCGCGGCACCGGGAAGTCGTCGCTGGTGAAGGCCTGTCTGCATGAGTTTGCCGCTGATGGATTGCGCTTGATCGAAGTCGACAAATCTGATCTGGTGGATCTGCCCGATATCGTCGATGTGGTGGCGGATCGTCCCGAACGATTCGTGGTGTTTTGTGACGATCTCAGCTTTGAAGATGGCGATCCCGGTTACAAGGCCCTCAAATCCATTCTGGACGGATCGGTCTCTGCGGTCGGGCAAAACGTCTTGATCTATGCCACCAGCAACAGGCGCCACCTGTTGCCGGAATACATGAAAGAGAACCTTTCCTACACGCACACGGCCGATGGTGAAGTGCATCCTGGCGAAGTCGTGGAAGAGAAAATTTCCCTGTCGGAGCGTTTTGGGCTGTGGGTCAGCTTCTATCCCTTCAGCCAGGACGAATACCTTTCGATCGTCGCCCAATGGTTGAGCGCCTTCGGTGTGTCCGAGTCCCACATCGAGGCGGCTCGCCCGCAAGCGCTGGTCTGGGCGTTGGAGCGTGGGTCGCGCAGCGGTCGGGTCGCTTACCAGTTTTCGCGTGATTACGCTGGCTCACATGCCATGCCCGAGCGCTGAAGCGGTGAACTACGCATGAGCGAAAGCATCCTGGTCGTCGATGGTGCCGAGGACCGAAACCGGTCCCTGGATGGTTCTGTCGTGGACGTTGCCGTGGGAATCCTTGTGGCCCCCAATGGCGACCTGCTGTTGACCACGCGCCCGCCCGGAAAGGTCTATGCCGGGCACTGGGAGTTTCCAGGGGGAAAGCTGGAAGCGGGGGAGTCGGTGGAAGAGGCGCTGCGCCGGGAGCTTCAAGAAGAAATCGGCATCACGATCGGCCCCGCCCTTTTGTGGCGTGAGCAAGTCGTGGACTACCCGCATGCACTGGTGAGGCTGCACTTCTGCAAGGTGTTCGAGTGGGCGGGCGATCTGAATATGAAAGAAGGCCAGCGCTTCAGTTGGGAGAAACTCCCTGTGCAATGTACGCCGGTGCTTGCCGGCACTCGCCCCGTCCTGGAGTGGTTGGCTCAGGAACTGGAACAGCACGGCACTGCAAGCCGACCTTTCTGAGCCTCAAAGCGAGGGTGCGCTTTTCTGTCCAAAGCGCTGCTCAATGCTCAGCCGTTGGATCAGGTCGGGGCGGACAGGACCATGTGAATGGGCCGACGAAACCACCGAATGCTCAGTGCTGACCTGAAAATTCCGAGGGGTTAGCAGCGTCGTGATCCTCAACCTTGAAACTTTCGCTGGCCCAGGCACCCAGATCGTGGTTCTTGCATCGCTCGCCGCAAAACGGCCGATGGGCATTGGTAGGTGCGTACACGCTGGGCCCGCCACACGCAGGGCAGCGCACGGTCCGCTCTTGAAAGCCTGCCTGTTCGCTGTTCTTGGGTTTGGCAACCATGGTTGGTTCAAGCGCAAAGCGTCAGTTCGAACGCCGCATCCTCTTGAGCCAGGTGAAGTCGATCATCGTCGCCTTGCCGCATGAGTCTCACCGAGAACATGAGGCGGTTGCCGCTGATTTCGGGGATCAGACCAGAGACAGGATCGATGCTCAGGCGCAAAAGCTGAAATGTGCGTCCCTGTGGCAGGTTTTGTTGCAATTGCCCATTGACCGCAAGCATCTTCTGGGCCGAACCGGAGTCCCTCAGCATTTTGAGCAAGAGAACAATGGCGTCGGCCAGCGGTGCGAGGCTGAGCGACCAGCGATGCAGGTCCTTCTGCCTGTTCTCGGTGCTTGTGTGCTGCCAATGAAAGTAGGCTGGCAAATCAAATTCGCAGGTGCCACCCGGAATCCCGATGCGGCTACGAATGCTCATGAGCCAATCGTTCTCAGTCAACGCATGGCCGGTCTTGCCGTGAAGCTGATTCAATGCGACGAAGCACCCTTCGAGCTGAGCGATGACGCCTTCAAGCAGATCTTCTGAAATCGCTGGGTTGCCGCGGTAACTGTTGAGTTGAAGCTTTTGTCTGTCCAGGTCCTTGAGGACGTCCGATTTCATGTCTGCGCGCGAAGCAACATCCATGATTTCAAAAATGGTCTGGATGGCAAAGTGGTGATCCAGGGGGTGGCTGCGCGGCACCAGTTCCGCCAGCCGGCGGAACAGTTGCTCAAGGCGCAAATAGGTGCGGATGCGTTCGTTAAAGGGGTATTCGTACAGGATCACGGCTGCAGGGCTTCACGGGGCGGGGCCAGAGCGGAGGTTTCGCGCAATGATTCATCATAGCCCGAACTGGGCCGCGAGATCGCTCACAAGGCTTCGCAGATGTTCCATCTCATTTCCGTCGTTGAAGAGGACGATGTCGGCGGCCGCCAGTCGCTGGCTTCTTGTGCTCTGATGCTGAATCACTCCGTTGATCGTGGCCAGGTCCCAGCCATTGCGGATCTGGACTCTGCGCACCTGCGTCGCCTGAGTGCAATCCACGACCACCACGTGATCCAGTTGCGGCCTCCAGCGAGGCGATTCGATCAAAAGAGGCACGTCGAACACCAGACACGGCGCATGGCTACGGTCGGCCTGGAGGCGGATCTGGGCAGCGATCAACGGGTGCAGGATGGCTTCCAATTGTGCTTTGGCTTGCGGGTGCGTGAACACGTGTTCGCGCATGTTTCCCCGATGGAGCGCGCCATCGGCATCTACAAAGTCCGGTCCGAATGTCTCTGCGATGGTTCGCATGGCGCTGCCTCCAGCTGCGGTGCAGGCGCGCGAAATGGCATCGGCGTCAATGACTTCGGCGCCACGGGCTTCCAGGAGCCTGGCCACCGAACTCTTGCCGCTGCCAATGCCCCCTGTCAGGCCCAGTCTATGAACAGCTGGCATGCGCCCTGGCCTTCACGCTAAAGACCGATGAGGGCAAGAATCGCTGCATGACCAAAGACCATGGCAGTCAATCCGGCCAATGCAAGGAAAGGACCAAAAGGCACATAACCACCTTCCCGCAACGACCCCTTGAACTTGATCGCCAGACCCACGACAGCGCCAATGACAGAAGCCATGAGAATCATGGGAATCAGGGCCTGCCAGCCAAACCAGGCGCCCAAGGCCGCGAACAGCTTGAAGTCGCCATGGCCCATGCCTTCCTTGCCCGTGACCAGTTTGAAGCCCCAGTACACCAGCCAGAGCGACATGTAGCCACCCACGGCACCCCAGACCGCATCATTCAAACTGGCGCCCGTCAATTGCAGGGCGGCTCCGCAAAGACCGGCCCACAGCAATGGCAGCGTGATGTCGTCTGGCAACAGCGTGGTGTCCCAATCGATGAAGGTGAGGGTGAGCAACGCTGCTGCAAAACCAGCCCAGGCAATGGCTTGCCATGTCAGACCCCATTGCCAGCCACACCATGCGAAGAGGATGCCGCAGGCGAGTTCCACCAACGGGTAACGCGGGCTGATGGGCGTGGCGCAGGATCGGCAACGCCCGCGCAAGGCCAGGTAACTGACGATGGGAATGTTTTCAAACCACTGGATCTGGTGGCCACAATGAGGGCACCGTGATCTGGGTGTCATCAGGTTGAACCGCGGCGCTTCTGCGCTTTCAACCGCGGGAGCGGCGCCGTCAGGCAGGTTGAGGGATGCACATTCCTGCGCCCAACTCAACTCCATCATCTTGGGCAAGCGGTGAATCACCACGTTGAGGAAGCTACCGATCAGCAACCCCAGAATCCCCAGCAGCGCCGCATCAGCGGCACCCAGTGACAGCATCAAACCACCTGTCCCAGCTTGAAGATCGGGAGGTACATGGAAACGACGATGCCACCGATGATGGTGCCCAGGATCACGATGATGATGGGCTCCATGAGGCTCGACAAGCCGGCCACCATGTCGTCAACCTCCGCTTCATAGAAATCGGCGGCTTTGCCTAGCATGTGGTCGATGGAGCCGGACTCCTCACCAATGGCACACATCTGTAGCACCATGGATGGAAAGATGTTGGCGTTGGTCATCGCGTTGGTCAGGCTGGTGCCTGTGGAGACCTCTTGCTGGATTCGCTCCGTGGCGATGGCGTAGACCGAGTTGCCCGACGCTCCGCCCACGGAGTCCAGCGCTTCGACGAGGGGAACGCCCGCAGCGAACATGGTGGAAAGCGTGCGGGTCCAGCGGGCAATCACGGATTTTTCGACAAGAGTCCCGAAGATGGGCATCTTGAGCAGGACACGGTCCATGAAGCGCTGAACCTTTTCATTGCGTCGCCATGCCTGCATCAGGAAATAGCCGCCGCCGCCGAGTCCTCCAAATATCAGCCACCAGTATTCGGTGAAAAATTCGCTCATCGCGATCACGAACAGTGTGGGGCCAGGCAGGTCGGCTCCGAATGAAGTGAACACTTCCTTGAACGATGGGATCACGAAAATCATGATCACCGCGACGACCACAAAAGCGACGATGATCACCGATACCGGATACATCAGAGCCGATTTGATCTTGGACTTGATCGCTTCGGTTTTCTCCATGTAGACCGCCAGGCGGTCCAGCAATTCTTCGAGAATACCGGCGGCCTCGCCTGCTTCGACCAGATTGCAGTACAGGTTGTCAAAGTACAGCGGGTGCTTGCGGAAAGCTGCGCTGAGCGAGGTACCGGTTTCCACATCCGAGCGGATGTCGTTGAGCAGCTTGGTCACGCCAGGGTTGGGGTTGCCTCGTCCCACGATGTCAAACGACTGCAGAAGCGGCACACCCGCCTTCATCATGGTCGCCAGCTGACGTGTGAAGATGGCGATGTCTTTTGGCTTGATGCGCCTGCCCGAAGAAGTGCGACGTTTTTTGACCTTGCCTGGAATGATCCCTTGGCGGCGCAGCGCTGCCAAAACCTGGTTTTCACCCACCGCGCGCGTCTCGCCACGGACCGTTCTGCCGTTGCGGTCCTTGCCTTCCCACTCGAATACGAAGTCCTTGATGCTCTTGGATGCAGCGGTTGCCATGATGTCCTCGGGTTCTGGCGCCTAGTGCGCGATCATTCGTTGGTGACGCTGAGCACTTCTTCCAGCGACGTCAGGCCTTGTCTGACCTTGAGCAGTCCGGACTCACGAAGCGTGCGCACACCCTCTTTGCTGGCCTGTTGAGCAATGTCCAGCGCACTTCCGCCCCGCAGGATGATTCGCTGGATTTCTTCAGAAATGGGCATCACCTGGTAAATGCCGACGCGGCCCTTGTACCCGTTGTTGCAGGCTGAGCAGCCCACAGGCTTGAAGGGCGTCCAGGTTCCGTCCAGATCCTCACTCTTGAAGCCAGCATCAATGAGTGCTTTGCGCGGCACATCCAGCGGCGCCTTGCAGGTCGGACACAGCCTGCGGCCCAGTCGCTGGGCCGTGATCAGAATGACGCTGGATGCAATGTTGAACGTGGGAATCCCCATGTTCATCATCCGCGTCAGTGTCGTAGGGGCGTCGTTCGTGTGAAGCGTGGACAGCACCATGTGGCCGGTCTGGGCGGCCTTGATCGAAATGTCGGCGGTTTCGAGGTCGCGAATCTCACCGACCATGATCACATCGGGATCTTGACGAAGAAACGCCTTGAGAGCCGCCGCAAAAGTCAGTCCGGCCTTCTCGTTCACATTGACCTGGTTGACGCCAGGCAAGTTGATCTCGGACGGATCCTCTGCTGTGGAAATGTTGATGCCTGGCTTGTTCAAGATGTTCAGGCAGGTGTAGAGCGACACCGTCTTGCCCGACCCGGTCGGACCGGTGACGAGGACCATTCCATACGGACGGGATATCGCGGACATCAACCGCTCTTTTTCTTCCGGTTCATAGCCCAGCGCGTCGATGCCCACCTTGGCACTGCTCGGATCCAGAATCCGGATCACGATCTTTTCGCCAAACAAGGTGGGCAGCGTGCTGACACGGAAATCGATCACCCGGTCCGGGCCGATCTTCAGCTTCATGCGGCCATCCTGGGGCACCCGCTTCTCGGAGATGTCCATGCGGGAAATCACCTTGATGCGCGAAGCCAGCTTGTCCTTGATGGCAATGGGCGGTGAGGCAATCTCCCTGAGCTCGCCGTCGATCCGGAACCGCACACGGTAGGCATGCTCATACGGCTCAAAATGCAAATCGGATGCACGCATGTTGAATGCGTCGATCAGCATCTTGTGAAGAAACTTCACCACGGGGGCGTCGTCTACCTCGGACGCCTTGTCCGCGGCGTCACTCACCACCGCTTCAGTGGCAAGGTCGTCAAATTCGATGTCGCCGCCGATGATGTTGTCCATCGCCTCGTTGGCGGTGGTGCTCTGCGATTCAACCAGCTTGCTGAGCTTGTCGTATTCGGCAATGACCCAGTCCACACCCAACTGGGTAGCGAACTTGATTTTTTCGACGGCTTGCTGGTCAGCCGGATCAGCGGTGGCGACGATGAGCCGGTTGCTGCGCTTGCTCAACACCACGATGCGGTAGTCAGAGCAGATCTTGGGGTCCAATAGGCCCTTGGGCAGGCGCTCGGCGTCAATCGCATCAAGGTCGAGCAACGGCGCTGCAAAGGCGCTCGCGATCGTGTGCGCCATGTCTGCGGCAGAGACAGCGCCAGAGTTCGTCAACTCCGCGATGAAGCTGGTGCGCCCGCTTTGGGCCTTCTTGTACAGATCCTCTGCGGTCTTCTGCTTGAGCTTGCCCGCAGACACGAGCGCCCGTCCCAAGCCGGGAAGGGCCATGGAAGAGCTATCCTGGGTTACCGTATCGACAGACGCCATAGAGCCGTAATCTATCGCAAATCAACGACTTGCCTCGCACAATTGAGGCGAATTGTGCCGAATTTGCCTATTCTTGGCGAAGAGCCGTTGTTTACGTGTCGTGAAGCAGTCGCCGCGCCGCCGGTGCCAATGCCGGACGGTATCTGTGGGGCGACCAGCGGATGGTCGGGGTGAGAGGATTCGAACCTCCGGCCTCTACGTCCCGAATGCCCTCAAAAGGGTCAAAACGGGTCCTTCGCGGCGTCGGCACCACGAAGAATCAACATCTTAGCAGTACTGCAGCGCATTTCAGCGAAGTCCAGCGAAGCCTGGCGAAGGGGTCGCTGGCGCAGATTTGGAGCAGCGGTGGGCCACTGGAAGGCAGTTCTCGTGCGGTCCGAAAGCGGTTCTACGATGGGTTCAAGTTTCAAAATTTCCCGACGGAGATACCCTGCAACCCCAACACTGGTCTAGCGACAAGCCTTGCTTCGAGGGCCTGAGTCTGCTGGAGGCACCTCTGGGCTGAGCCCGGATAGTGAAGTACGGTGACCTCTGTCCTGGACGGACATTCTCCAACGTCGCATGACGGGGTTGGAGTTGTGAAGAAGTATCGCGTGTCGGCGAACCCCTAGGCCAAGGCTGAGCCCCGGGGCTATATCCCCGGCTGACCCTATGCCTGCGCGTGGCGCACAGGGAGACGCATTTGGACTGCAGATAAGCCTTGATAAGGAACGGCTCGCTGTCTTGGCCTGGGCGGTCGCGGATGTCTAAACAAGCCTTATGTAGAACAAAGATGCGATTCCTACACGCAGCTCCACAACAGGAGCCAGCAATGAGTGTTCAAGACCCCCAGCCTTCAGAATCAGCAACTATCCAGCTTTTGACCAAATGGGCAGTGGCTAGCCGTATGCACTGTTCCACCCGAACGATAGAAATTTGGGTCAAAGCAGGGCAGTTCGTACCCCCAATCCACATCGGCCGGCGACCGTTTTGGACTGCTCAGAGTCTTGAAGCATGGCTGTCACAGAAGACCTCGGCCACTGCCTCGGGTGCGCAGGCGAACGCACTTGAGGCGGCTGCGACACCGTCCGAGGGGGGACCTCCCATCGCGCAAACGTCGAACCTGCCAACGGGGCCGAAAGAGAAAGTTGAGCTCGGGGCAGTCGCACGGGCAGCCCGCGAAAAATCCATCAGCCGTTTGCAGGCCCTTTGTGAGGAGGCATGAGCAATCTGTGCCGGGGCTGAGCCGCCAAGCACCGATGAGGAAGCTGCATTACGGAGCGTGCTGCCGTTTGTGATGCCTCTAGCGCAATCAGTCATCTGTACTGCTGGCTTGGAAAGACGAGGCGCGGCAGCAGACCCAGCACGAGCCCCCCGGTCGGACCTAGAGCGGGAGGAGGCGGATGCGGGTACTTATCGACACTGGTGACCTTCATCTTCATTTCAAACGAGTAGTCGGGCTTGCCAGCAATCACTGTTTGCTGGCAAACTTGCGATGCGTTTGGCTGGTATGCCAAACCCGCTGTCCGGTAACCGGCAGCATCACCGGTAGAGCGCAATGCCCCGGTGCCCGTACTGAGGTTTAAGCCATCGCGGGGACTTTCCATCCAGGAGTCCCAATGGCAAACCAACTTCATACCTCCAGACAACTCGCGTTCGACCGCCAAGGCGGCAAGTGCTACTACTGCGGCCTCCGAATGTGGCGCAATGGTCCAAAAGGGCCATCTCATTTGCGTTGCACAGCCGAACACCTCATCGCGCGCAGCGAAGGGGGCGGCAACGGGCAATCGAACATCGTTGCGGCTTGCTGGCATTGCAACAGTACACGGCACAAGCGCAAGCGACCTCCTGAGCCTCAGCGCTATCGAGATGAGGTGAGACGACGCGTCAATCGAGGAGCTTGGATGCCTGCTCCCGTTTTGGCATGGGCGTATGCGCCGCTTCAATCAGGTTAATGTGCAGAGTCATTTCATGCGACCAAGAGGTCCGTCCAGCGTCTTGCCCATGCATCGAGCTGCGTCGTGCTGCGCCACGCTCGTGTGTTGCTACTGGACAGTCTTCTCGTGGTCAAGTGGAGCCCATGTAGCAGTGGCCAACATCCGGGCGGTATCGAAAGCCACGTCAAACCACCTTGAGCAATGCAGCGCCGCGTTTTGCGCGGGTCAATGCAACGTACAACAGCTTCCGCTGCGTCGCGGTTTCTTCCGGGTGACCAAGATAGCTCGCGGGAGTCACCACCACTACGCAGTCAAATTCAAGCCCCTTTGCGCGGTGCATGGTCGACATGTGAACAACCTCACGCGCGTCGGTGTGGTTGTTTTGTGCTGAGACGGTCACACACCGAAGTCCCGCCGCTTGGAGAACACTCGACAACGCCTCCCTGTTCTTTTCACTGGATGCGATAACGCAGAAAGTGAGGGGATGGTCATCGGCTTGTGATGCGGTCCACTGCTTCACGAAACTCAAGGCCTCTTGCCCCGCGCCTTCCATACCTTTGACATCCAGCACCACCGGCGCCGGGCCGTGGGACACCGACCTGTAGCGCTTTGTCTCATCCTGGCCATCGTCGAGGTCATCAACCTCGACTCCCTCGAGCAATGCCACTGCTTGCCGCCGAATTTCGTCTGTGGTTCGGTAGTTGAGGTAGAGCTTTTTGGAGCGCCCCCGGATGTCCACGCCGCACTTGTTCATTGTTGCTTTGTTTCGGCTATAAATGCGTTGATGGCCATCACCCACAAAAAACAGGTCATTGGCACGCCGTGGAATCATGGCCCGTAGCAGGCGGAGAGCTTGGGGTCCAAAGTCCTGCGTTTCGTCTACTACGATGGCGCTGTATGGAGCATTTGACTCAGGTGCCGAGCTAAGCAGGTCGGCCACCTCGCGATAGGCATCGTCGACCTCTTTGAGCTTGCGGGACGCCAGCTGACCACGGTACTCCTCGAAAACCGGCCACACGGCATCGCGCTTGGCCCGGCTCAACACCACCCCTCGACCCGTTCGGCGCGCGGTGCGGTATTGGTCGAGGGTTGTGATGCCCTGTGCAAGAACTACCTGTTCCAGTTCCTGCTCATAGAAATTGTCCGGTAGGTCCTGTTTCGAGTCTTTTACGGCTAAGGCCGCCTGCCAGGCTTGCAGAGCGGCGTCTTGCTTGCGGTCGTAGACGATGCGGTGTTCGAGCTTGCGGCCCCGCATGAAAGCGTTGACCCAGGCGTCCAGGTTTCGAACCTCCATCTTTGACATAGCCTCGCTGCTGCACAGTGTTCGCAGGTTCTGTTCAATGTCGGCGGCCAGGTTCTTCGTGAACGTGGTGAAGAGGACTTTCTGACCGGTTCCAGTGCGGTTCTCCGCCAACCATTTGGCGCGGTGCATGGCCAGCACGGTCTTGCCGGTTCCAGCGCCACCCAACACACGAACGGGGCCGCTGCGGTCCCCTGAGGCCAGCTTGTGCTGCGTTGGGTGCAGGAACACGCGCCACTGTTCCAGCGGGGCGTTCATGATGGCCAGCATGGTCTCGTCGTCGTTGACCACCACAAAGCGCGACTGGGATTCCGGTGTTGCCAGCGCTGCAGCAAAGTCGGAGGTGTCGATGGTTTTGTCGACCCGGGTCTCCCGGGTGTTCAGTACCTGGCTGACCGTGTCGCCAGCAGCGACCAGGAACAAGCCTTCGTACGCTTCCAGTGGGAGCGTTGCCTGCAAAGCGTCCAACTGCTCTTCGGCAGCAATTGAGCGCACGGACGCCAATGACTCCTCCGGTACACCGATGCTCATCAACTCGCGGTCACTCAGGGTTGCGAACAACGCTTGCGTCGAGGTCGACGTTGATTGCGGCGCTGTATCGGCGGCGGTCACCTCAATCTGCTGAACCACGCTCTCGACCATCACCATCTGCATTGCCCCCGTGACTGGGTTGATGTTCAGCTTTCGGTTCTCGGCCCAGCGGTAAGCGTCGTCATGATGGTCGACGTAGAGCAGGACGTAGACGTCGCCGGTGTTCGGCTTGAACACGATGCCGCGCCAGTCCTTGTCCAGACGCACAGACTTCAGATTCGGGTCCCGGGCGCCGTTGATGTTTTCGTAGTTGATGCTGGGGCTTTTGGGGTCCGTCTGGAACAAGATGGCCCACTTCATTACCTTGGTGTGAACGTTGACGGGCAGCTTGGCCAGCTGGAGCAGAAAGTCCTGCGAAAGGGCGACTTTGGGTTTCAAGCTCACGAAATCACTCCTCGTTTTTCAGTTCAAGTCCCAGCAAGGGAGCAATGGCCAATGGCCAAGGTTGGCCTGAGACCAGGGTATGTGACTCATCGAGCAACACCACAGTCCAACCAGCATCCTGCCAACTTTGTGTCAAGTCATCTTGGTCGGGACGGAGCACCGCCACCTTGGCGTGCGTCCATGCCATTTCGGCGTCTGCCAAGACACAGCCTTTCTCGTCAGCCAGTTCCAGGCCCACTTCAGGGATGGGTGCACCTGCGTGCGCCAGCGCGGTCAGCCCCGCATTCAAATCGCCCAGAACCCGACTGATTGCTTCAGCCCAAGCTTGGTGGAGAGCCGCCTGGTCGGCGGCTTGCGCGGGGGCTGCGCCTTGGGTTGAGCTGTCAACTGACAGTGCATCGTAGTCATGGCCATCTAGGCCGCTGGTCGTCACCAACAACACGCCCGGCAGACACTGAACGGCATTGAACAGTTGCAGCCAACGGCGCCAGGCCAAGTGCAAATCTGACTCACTGTCGGACGACATGACGTCGAGCGCCACGACCCCTGGGGCTGTCCAACCTGCCGAGGGAATTTCACCCTTGGCCATGGAAAGGGGCCACCATCCGGTCATGCTGCACACGCCGTTGGGGTTGGATGCGCAGGGCGCAAAGCCCTTGCCCGGTTCGCGGATGGCTGCAGGCAATCGTGGCAACCACTGACCCATTTGGTGTGCGCAGACAGTCTTATCTTCCGAAGTTGATGGAATCATCAGGAACCCCAACCACAGGGCATTGCGTCGCAACTGCTCCAGGCCGGCGTCTTGTCCTTGCTCATCAGCGCCAGTGGCCAGCCATTGCAGCAAGCGTGCCACTTGGTGCTGAGTGAAGGCTTTTTCCTGCGCTCGTGGAACGGTTGGCGGTGCGACGGTTCCGTTGTGGCGGGACATCGCAACCAGCGGCGAATCGAGGTCTGAATCCAAGCTGCCCGCCAGCGCCGACATGACGTCGTTGTGGGTGACCGACCAGACCCACATGCTCCCACCCGCCACGATGGCGCTTCGTTTTTGTGCGTCTTCGCGTGCGGAGTCTTTGTGGTACGCCCAACCATCACAGAAGACCGCAATGGGCTTTCGTTTGGACGACGCGGCCCAAGGCCAAATCACAAAATCGGGTTTGCTGGGGAAGGCGACACCTTGGTCCGTGCCCACTTCGCATTGGGGCTCGACGCGGTAGCGTTGTTTGCCCACCTCCAACACGTAGCCCGACTTGCCGTTCACGATGTCTTGCACCAGCTTCACCATCGGGATGCCACCTACACCTCCAAGCCGTTTCAGGCTCTCGATGAATCGGGCCTCCAGCACGGAGTCGAAGTTAGGGTTGATGAAGATGTCGGAAATGGTCTCAACGCGCTCCAGCTGGTCAAGAGACGCCACCAGCTCGCTCAGCACCGCCTTGGCCATGTCACGCGATACCTGCTCCATGCTCCGGCCCAGGCGGTATTGGTACAGGCAGCGGTAGCAGCCGTCTTTCTCAGGGTCCTCATTGCACGAACAGGTGTTCAGGGCCTCCAGCGCCAGCTTCAGCACCTCGCTCAAGGTGCCCGCATCGTGAGCCAGCAACTGGTGGAGATAGCCTGTGCCGCCAGGAACAGAGTCGTACAGCATCACGTAGTGCTTGCGAGGTCCTCCGTCTTTGCCCGGCTCGTCCTGCAAGACCATGCGCAGGTGGTCCACCTTGCCGCCAAATCGTTTCTTTAGCCCAAGCTGAACAGCGGCCATGAAGGATTGCACCACCCGCTCGTCCACGCCGTTCTTGGTGTACGGCACCAGAATGCGCAGCGCTTCAGATTCGAACTCGCGGTACAGGTACAGACACTCCAGCAAGTTGGCTGGGTCGTCGCTGCCGTGTTTGGGGCAGTCGAAGCTGTGGCTCTGTCCGCCAGGGTCGCTGTTGCGGCGCGGCGGCTTTTGAACCTTGCCGCAGTGCTTGCACAGCCTGAAGCCGGGGCGAGAGGACTCTTTGTCCGCTACCTTGAATGCCTCACCCGGTTTCGAAAGCTCGCCAAAGTTCACGTCTCTGAACGTGGCCCGGGAGATGAACTCGAAACCGAATGGCAATGCCCCTGTGGACAGCTGCCATGCCTCTCGAATGCTGGACGGCAAGAAGTCTGCCATCAACTGCCTGACGTAGTACTTGGGCTCCCGGTCTTCGGCGCTGTCGTCGATACGGACATCCGCGTCGTTGCTGTTGGCGATGGCTTGTTTGAACCGCAGCAAGGTCCTCTTCTGAGCCGCGTCGGACCACATCGCATCCCCGCAACGAGGGCAGGTCGCGTGCACATCCGCCTCCACGGCCAGGTTTTGCATGTGATGGCAGGAAGGGCAGAAGCGCCAGTCGTCTGCCTTGGCCAGATTCATGTTTATCTGGTCCACCTCAACCCGCCGTTGATTGGCGTAGAAGCGGTTCTCTGGCGCGAACTCTGAGAGCGCGGAATGCGCTGGCCGCTCGTACTTTTGGGTTGTGAGCGTGACGTACGCTCCCTGGCCCGGTTCATCAGAGCCCCGTTTGCGCCACAACACCGACTTGAGCTCGACACCCGCCTCGGGGAATGCGTAGTTGGGTATTAGGCCCGCATCGGTCAGTGTGTTGAGCAAATCGCGGGTGTTGATTTCCTTGATGAGCTCCAGCAACTTGTCCCGCTCGCGCAGCAAGTTGTCGATTTCTGCGCGGGTCGATTCGTCCTGGGGCTGCTGTTGGGCACGGGCCTTCGCTTTATCCAGCTCGTCTTTGCGCTTTTTGTACGAACGCCGCTCCTCCAATAACTCCTCTAGCGCCTTTAACAGTCGAGTCCGCAAACCATCCACTTGCCCCTGGCCTTGCATAAAGTCCAAGAGGCGTGTGCGAACCACTTCGCCCACGTCTTCAGCAAGCAGCTGCACGAACCCTTGAAAAAGGCGCTCATCATGGGCCAGCACATAGTCGCAGAAGATATAGGGAAAGCGGTCCTGCTTCGCCTGGTCCATCGCGTCGAGCGCCTGTGAAGTTTTGTCGGGCAGTGCCGTTGTAGAACGCAGGCTCGCCACCCAGTCGTCCATACAGAAGGCAAACAGCTGGCGCCTCAGAACCTCTGCGGCTTGCAGGAAAACCCCCGGCGGCGAGACCTCGCCAGAAATCATCTCTTCAGTCTCGGCGAAGAAATACAGGTCGTGTGGGCTGCTTCCGTCAGCCAAGGTGGTCGTCATCGCATTGCCATCGCGGCGCCCAGCTCGGCCCATGCGTTGCAAAAAGCTAGCTTGGTTCGGTGGCACAGAACACAACATCACGGAGGACAGGTCACCAATATCGACACCCATCTCAAGCGTCGGGGTCGCTGACAACAGGTTTTCGTACCAGGGCTTCGGGTGCTTGTCCTTGAAACGGCTTTCAAGCGCCTCGCGCACTGGCCGCTCCAACAGGCCTGTGTGCTCCGCCGTAATCACGCGGCGCAGGTCCCCCTGACTGAATCGCCTGGCCCACCAACTCGCAGCCGTTGGAATCAAGACCTCGTAGTGAGATTCCACCGCATCCAGGCAAGGCATGCCTAGCAGGTGTTCGGCATCTCGTCGAGAGACCGCCAGTCGACGCTTGTTGCCCGCGGTGGTCACAAACGCCACATCGGTATCTAGCTCAAGCACATCCGGGTTCAGCGCGTAGGTATCGCCCTGGTGATGCTGCGTGAGCAGCAGCACACCTTCTGCCTGCAGCACCCCCAACGCGGCTTTGTACAGCTCGGCAGCCATCTTCTTGTCCACCAGGGCCTGACCACCCAGCGCCGCCATGGCCCAGCGGTCGTACCAGGTGGCTCGTGTGGTGCCTGATAGCTTGTCGAAGTCCCGTTGGGTCCCGAGGGTCAAGAAAACGGGACGAGGCGAGTGTTCGCCCATCTTGGGGGTCCACTCGTTGCGCCCGCCCGATTTCAGCCACCCGTACACGTTGCCGTCGCCCGCGTACACCGTCAGCTCCGGGTGCATCACCCCCCCCCGGCGCCGCATGTGGGTCAAGGCACCCCACAACCACTGGGTCACCGTGTTCTGCTCAACCTCCCTCAAACCAAACTGCTCGCGCAGCGTGGGCATCAAGGCGGTAGCCGCTGCGTCCACCTTCACCCAGGGAACAGAGAGGGTAGCTTTGCCGATGCGCTCCAGCGTGCGCCCCCGCTGGCTGAAGTAGGTCATCTCGCTGAACGCTTGCCACAGCAGGCGCTTCTTCACTCGACCAGGGAGCCGGCTGTTCGCAGACAAGCGCTGGTGCTGCTGCAACTCCACTGCCCAGTCGTGTTGCCACGCCATGTTGGGGCCTAAGAACTCAGAGACCAAATTCTCAGGGGGCATGTGCAGGATGGAACCCGGTTGGTCAAACTGGCCCTCGCTCAAGGTCAGAAATTCCGCCCAGGTCAGCGACGGCTTGGCCAGCTCGTCCATTACGTGTGCCAGTGCCGTGCGCACATTGTTCAGGTACGTCCGGGCGCCAAAGAAACCAGCCCGGTGAGCTGCGTCTTGCACCGAGTCAGAAAAAGCAATCAGCTTCTTGTCATCATTGAAAACGCTGGCCCAACTGCTCTCGACCACCTGTGAGCCCAGCGTTGCATTTCGCGCACCCAGCAGCAACAGCTGGTTTTGCTCGCCGCAACCGGGGCAAGTGTTGTCGTGTCGGGTGTATTGAGCTTGGCCCACTACTTGGGTGCGCTGTGCCGTCACCCTAAACACTGGCAACAGCTCTTGGTGACCACACGCCAGACAGGCTTCATTTCCTTGCTGCACGTTGCCGCAGGAAACACACACCTGTTGATTGACCCCCTCAACGTGTGAACGGCCAATGCTCTGCGCTGCGTACAGCCGGGCCGCCTCGGGCCGGCGAGCGAACCAGGTGTTGTAAATCTCGTCCAGCTGGGTCGACAGCTTGTTGCTGCCTTGGACCATGCGTGAAAGCCAGCCGGTGGTTCGGCACTGGCTGCACTGCACCATGGGCAGGTACACGCCATCACGTTCACCCGGGAGGTCGCGCTCACTGCGAAACTTGACGTCGTCAGCCGACACACTCAGCTTGCCCACCATGCGGCGCAACTCGCGCACCCACAGCTGCAAACGCAACGTAACCAGGGGCTGGTTTCCCTCACGCAATGCCCAGGCCACCAGCACCAGTAGGGCATCCAGCACCGAACGAACCTGTGCATTGTTCGCTGCAGGCATGTTGCGCGCAAAGGCTTCTGCCAGTTCGTCGTAGCCCACCGCGCTGCCCTTCAGCAGCTTCAACAGGTTGACGAACAGCTGGTGTCGCTTGAGCAACTGCCCCAGTCCTTTGCGCCAGGTCTTGTCTGATACGTCCACAGGTTTGGGCTCGTCCGGGAAGAAGAGTGCAAACCAAGCTTCGACTGCGGCCTCCGGTGTGGCGTATTGAGCAGGCTCCAGCGTGTCGTTCAACTCCGGACGGAACAGAAACATAAAGTCGACCGTCGCATCTTCTAGAAAGATGCCCACTGACTGGCGGTTCTCGGTAACCACCGAGTCTTCGCCAAACGGCACACCAAATATCTGCCGTGCGTACTCCCGCAAGGGGCCGGTGTCTGAAGTCCCGCCCAACGTAGCGGAAGTGCCTGCGCAAATCAGATAGTTCTTTGGAACCTTTAGGCGCGCTTGCAGGCGCCGCAGCAGCAGGGCGAGGTCGGTGCCCTGGGCACCATCAAAAGTGTGCAGTTCGTCCACCACCACATAGCGCAGCGTGTCAGGGCCATTGGTTGACCACAGCTGCCGGTCCTTGGGGCGCAACATCAGGTAGTCCAGCATCTTGTAGTTGGTCAGCAAGATGTCGGGCGGGTGCTTGCGCAGCGTTTCTCGGTCGGTGATGACGTTGTTCGGTCTCATCACCACCCCTTCGCCGGGCGCTCCCGCATTTCCCCCAACGTACAACCCCACCCGCAAGCCGGCGAAAGCCGACACGCTTGCCACCAGTTGTGCAATGCGTCGCGCCTGGTCCGAAGCCAGGGCATTCATCGGGTAAATCACCAGCGCCTTGATACCCGACTCACCCGCGGCGCGTGCGCGAGCACAGTGGTCCAGCACCGGGTAGAGGAAACACTCGGTCTTGCCGCTGCCCGTACCCGTGGCCACCAGCGTGCTGGCGGCTTGACGTTGGCTGGAGAGGCGTTGCCAGGATTGTTCTTGGTGGCTGAACCCCGGAAAGGCTGTTTCGAAGGTGGTGAAGAAGTCGCGTCCGGTCTGCCCAGGTTCGAAGGGCAGGCCCACCTGCACATATGGCCCTTTCAGCCACGCTGACTCATCCTCGACGAACCGGCTCATCAAGCCGTGCATGAATGCATCAGCTGGTTCGAATGCGGTGACCAAGAACTGTTTCAGACCGGACTGGATATCTTTTGCCAGCAGCGATGGGAGCATTCGAAATTTCCTACATACACCAAAATATCGGGCGATTTGGCATTAGTGATAGTAGCGTCAAATCACTTCAGCAAGCGTCTTTATTGACGTAACTATCAAGCCACCGCGACTGATTAACGATTGGAATCAATGGCTCCATTGCTTCAACCTGCTTAATCGTTCCTATGTGAAGTTGACTCAATCCATAAGCAACCGATAGCCGGTCGTATTCTCCCCGTGAGACGCCGTCTGCTCTCAGATTTCCTGGCAAAGTCAGTTCTCGATGAAGAGCGTTGAGCCAACTGCAGTTTGGCGTCTTATTCAGTGCTGATTTTAGATTTCTGTAAAATGCATGACGAGACCCCCCCCCGCAAAGAAAGAATGGCATTCCTGAAATGCTCTCCACAGGCAATAAATTCTCTTTCTTCGTTCTGTATAATACTCGTCCAGCTACTTGGTTCAAGATAAGATTGAAAAATTCATCGTCGGCGCTTTTTGCGCCTCCTGCCAATAGAACTTCGACACCCTCAACGTAATCCATATACGAGGCAGGGAAATGACCGCGATACTCGGTCGGAAGAAGGAGCGCTCCCATTTCTACTGCCGCTGCCTGACCATGCGCAGATAGATTCAGATGAGCCTGCCACCATCGAGTCCGGTGGCGGTGCAGGTTGACAGCCCCATACGCTTCGACTGCGTTTGTAAAAAAACTGAAAGACGTCGTGCCGCTGGATGTCTTCTTAACTTTGAAAACACTGGCATCGACAGTACCTGCTCCCACGTCCACCATTAGGTATATGTTGGGGTGCCTAGGGTCGAACTGAACGGAGCTTACAAAGCCGTGAATCTGCGCGGCAAGTTCTGGCATTACCAAAATTTCGACTTCGTCGGGTTCATCCGAGGCTGGTTTTCGCTGTACCCATGCATCGAGGCATTGCTTGTGGGTGAGTCTCCCTTCTTGGCCAGCCAAGCTCCATGCGACTTCACCCAGTCTTTTGAACAATTGAGCACTTTGGGCAGATGTCGCTTGGTCAGCAGGTTGACCTATCGCCAACGACCAAAGAATATCCGCTTGAATATATTGTTCCCCTCGTTCGCGGAACAGCCATGCACGAGACGCTCGAATGACAAGCGCAAGGTATGCGCAGACCCTTGCACATTTAGTAGGGTCTGACGGAGCAGCTAGCATCGATAGCTTTAAATCGTTGTGGAGCGGGCCCGTATCTCCTAATTTGTAGTTTTCGCCGTCATCGCTAAGGTGGGATGGCAGAAGGTAGGAGGCCACTCCCGCAGTGTTCAAAAAGGGGACCGCATAAGCTTCCTTGAGAGAGCGGTCTCCAATCACGACCTTCGTACACGAGGTCCCAAAGTCTATGCCTATGACGACTTCGCGAGCTGTTATTTTTCTTGCATCTGGAACACCTGTTAGGGCACCAAGATTTTCATCAAATTCAGCATGCAAGTTTTCAGTGTATTGCAAAGGCTTCCAAGCTAACCTTGCCTCCCGAAGGTACTTAAGTCGAATTTCGGGCGCCTGAGGTGTGGGAGGCCTCTCAGCTTTCTGCCGCAAATCAACAGGAGCGTTGTAGCGGGGTGGTGAACGCCGAGCGGGCTTCGCCTGCAGCCTTTCTTGTGCTCGCTTGCGCTGGCGCAAGTACTCTTGAGCATTCCCCCCTTTTTTGTTTTTCCCCCTTTTTGGCTCAATACTTGGTTGAGTATTTTCCGTGGAAGCATTTACGTTGGCTAGCGAGACCTCACCACGAAGCAGGCTGGTAATTGCGTTGGCGGGGTTCTGCTTTCCAGGGGCTGGTAACAGCGGAAGCTTTAGTGTGGTCTTTGCTGTTGTGGTTGCTAGGTCTGAAGGACCAATGCTTTGTTTGGAATCATTTGCGGCTTGAAGCGCTGCTTCATAAGCTTGCTTAAACGACAATGCCATGCCCCCTCCATTTTTCCTAATTTACCCGAATCACGCCGGATGAGACGTCTTTCTGACGTGGGTCAAGCGCTTCCTTCAAACTGTTTGCGTGCTTTCTTTCTTCGTACTTTGCCTCTAACTTTTTCAGCTTTCCAAGCTCCATAGCAATTACTCTTTTGTGCTTCGGATTAGATGAAGCTTGGAAAAGCTTTACCCGCTGCTCGATGGCAGTGCGTCGCCGTTGAACATCTTTGTCCAGCGACGCGTTCATCTCGCGAATACGGTCCCGATTCTCTCGAAGCTGCGAAGCCTTGGTGTTGATAAATCTTTCTTCGATGGACGCACGACAGTCATCTTGCAGGGCAGCTGCCTTCTCGTGCTCCATCACGTTCCGTGCAGTGGCGTGCCAGTCCATTCCGTGCAGCGCGGCTGCGTTCACCAGGGTCTCTGCTACATCGTCTTCGAGAACTTCCCCCGTCTGCAGAGAACGGGCCTCATAGACGAGTCGCTCCACGTCCCTTGGCCCGGCGAACGTCCAACGGACAATCACGTACACATAAGTACCTGAGGGCACTTCACCTGCCTTGGCGGATGTCAGTTCCACCGCCGTCGTAGGGTAGTAAACCGGACCCTTCTCCGCGGCATTCTGTCTTTCAGAAATGAAGCGAATCAACGGGTGGTCCTGGGTGATTTTTTCGACCCCCCTTAAGACATTGCCCGCTTGGTTGTCAAACCATAAAGTGTTTGGGGTGGTGGCGAGAATGGAAGTACGTCCAAGTAGCTTGGCGCTCGACAAGAACGCGTTGAACGCCACGCGCCCCTCAATCGACAGCTCAAGCTTTCCTTTCCGAACCGTCTCATCAGACACCAGCAAGCGAGAGCCGGGGAACTCAGCCTCCAAATAGTCCTTGACGAAGTAGTAAAGGTCATCTCCTCTGATGAACCGACCGAGGTCGAAGGCAGCCTTGGCCTTGTTCTGAATGAAGTCCCCGTGCCCCAACAGCTCTGCCGACCTTGTGTCCAATTGCTCCTGAGCAAGGCGCAGGTTCTCGAGCGCAATTGCAGTTTGTTCAATACGGCGAGCTTCGTCTTCCGGCGTGAGCTTGTGTGAGAGCAAGTCCGTGGTCAATCGTCGAACCTCGTCCCCCAGGATGTCCTCCATCGCGCCGAGGGCGGACTTGAAGATGTTGAGTCGGGTCAACAAGCGTTCGTGAACCCGCTCATCCAGCGTGTCTGCGTACACAAGATTCCAGATGAGAATCTTGGAAGCCTCTTGGCCAATCCGGTCGATACGGCCAATCCGCTGCTCAACCTTGGCAGGGTTCCATGGCAAGTCGTAGTTCACAAGCAAGCTGGAGAACTGAAGGTCAACCCCCTCGGAGGCCACCTCGGAGGAGAGGAGGATGGGTGGACCATCCTCCCGTTCGAAGGCTTGCAGGACTGCCTGCTTGTCCATTCCGCCGTACAGAACGGCGGACTGTATTCCCATTTCTGCAAGCCGCCGAGCCAGGTACTTCAAAGTATTTCGGTAGAAGGCAAACAGAACGACCTTTTTGCCCGGGTTGTCGCGCCAGTATGCTTTTAGTCCTCGGCTCAGCTCCAAAAACTTGGAGTCATGGGTCGCCAAAGCGGCCTCGTCACCGCATTCCCGAGCAATAGCTGAGAGCGTTCTCAGCAGTTCACCAGAACCTTTATCTGGCTTGAATGAACCCGGGGAACGCTGCGGCCTATCTGGTTTCTCTTCATACAACCGGTCTAGCTCCCCTTCATTCTCATCGTCTTCGACAGCTCCTTTGTCCGAGGATGCACAGAGTCGCTCTTTCCACCCCTCGCAGGCCGCCGCCATACAGCTTGACATTTGGCGCTGGGGGATGGTCAAGAGAAAGCCTTCAGCCGCATCGGTCTCCTCGCAGTAGTCCCTCACGGCATCCGTCACACGGTCGTAGAAGGTCCGCTCCGTTTCGCTCATTTCCACCCGCAGGGTGACAGGCTCTCGCTGAACCCGGAACTCGCTCACGTCCCTTTTCAAGGTTCTGGTGATGACCTTGGCACGAGGATTCACTCGGTCGAGCAGCTCGGCATACTCCGCACGCCCTCGCGTCGACTGAAGCTGTTCGTCAGTCGGTAGGTGTCCCAACAAGTGCTGGATTTGCTCGCTGTCATCAAACCAGCGCAATTCGACGGATTCGACCAGGGCGGCTTGAAATTCACTCCTTGTGACGGGGCCAGCCTGAAGTCGGTCACGCAGGGCGACGATAGGTGCATTGGCCCTGACCGACAGGTCATAAATCCACTCAAGAGCGAAAGCGTCCTCGTCCAAAAGTTGCAGCAGGTTAAACAAATCCGTACTGCGCATCTGTATCGGGGTGGCCGAAAGAAGGGCCAACCCATCGGCGACCGGGCGCAACAACGATGCAAACCTATGCGTCTGTGTTCCCTTGTTTCGCAGGTAGTGGGCTTCGTCAACTATCACCAAGTCCAACAAGGGTTCATCGTCGGCTGACTCCTGCAGAAAACGAGCCAGTTGGGCAGCAGAAGAATTTGAGGCCTCCTCCTCTGCGTTCCAGCCTTTGGGGGGACGAGTGCCCTGCATGCTCACAACCAGCGCCATTTCCTCCATCGGGTTCTCACGTGCCTTTTGCAGTCGCTCCAGCAACTCCCCTGCATCCACCTTCTCCGCCTTGACGCCGAAGCGATTGAGGAGCTCGTTGCACCACTTGTCCCGCAGAATGGCAGGGCAGACCACCAAAAGCCGACGTGCATCCTGGCGCGCCCGCAGCTCCGTCCAGATGAGGCCCGCTTCAATCGTTTTCCCTAAGCCCACCTCGTCCGCAATCACGATGCCTCGGCTTGGCGAGTCCAGGAACTGAAGGACAGGCTTGAACTGATAGGGCAAGAACTTGGTGTTGGTGGCGTTCAGGCTGTAGATGAGGTTGGCCAGCCGACCACTCAATCGGTAGTATGTGATGGCCCCTCTCAGATGTGCAGCACCACCGTAGCTACCACGCTGCATGAGCAGATAGGGGTCGGTAACTTCGGCTTCTACCTTTTCCAGGGTGGCCGCTAACACGGGCTCAATGCCGTCTGGGAATGAAACAACCAATCGCTGTCGCCGACCTTCCCCAATGGGAGGGTCACTGGTCAAGACCCCGATTCGACTCGGGTTGTCCTTCAACCGGACTCGGTCACCGGGTTGCATGCATCTGCCCTCGCGTCAACACATGAACCTCGTTGCCTTCCAAACTTGCATCCGTCTTGACGTTGCCTGCGGCTGAAAGTAGGCGTCGAGCCTCGGCCTGTCTTTGGCAGTTCTTGGACATGGAGAGCAGCTGGCTTTGCTTCATTTCCGCTTGCCCTTCTTGGGCGAAGTGGGCCGCCATCCCAGAACCTGCTCCACGTGCTGCCAGGTGTCGTTCAGCAGCTTGCGCTCCCCGACAGCTTGTACCCCCTCACGAAGGTCGTTCAGGGGAAACCAACGTCCACCTGGTTCTTCGTAAAAGAGGCGTGTGTACACATTTCCGGTGTTGGAGATACGGTGCGTTTCATAGGCCTGTGACAGCAGGGTCAGCGCGTGATTGAGGCTGATGGCGTTTTGTGTCGCAAACCCTGAAGGCATTAAGACGGTGCTCCCTACCAGCTCGGTGCGCTCGAGGCCTTTGAGTTTTAACCACAGTCCACCAGGCTCAACCACCGTGACCAAATCCATCTGGCGGGATTTGGGTTTGCTGGGGCCAAGCGTGACGCACTCGAATCGCGTCGTACCAGGTGGGACACTCGGTGGGAACACCTCGGGCCACTTACCGACTCTTGCCCCCTTCTTGCTCTGGTCGCTCAGCGCGACATGCAGGCGCGCTCCTTCATGGAGTATCTTGATGACGAGCTCTTGGCTGACGCGCTTTCGAAAATCCTCGTCAGTGATGCCATCCGCATTGATGGTGAGTTCACCAAGCGTGCCCTCTCTGACTGGAACGTCGCCCCCATAGAAAAACTCCCAATGGTCGCCGACGCGTTTGACGGGCACCGTAACCTTGGCGCGCCAATCTGGGTTGAAGTAGCCCCCTGTCATCGCTCTAACCCCCGGCTGCCTTTGGGAGCCCGAATGCGACAGCTTGTTGCATCAGACTTCTCATTTCAAAGGTGCCAGTTGCTGGCGACCTGAGAAGCGATGCTAGTCGAGCGACCAGACAACATGGACCGGTCAAACCGGGTCAAGGGTTGGGCGCATTTCGCAGCCACACTTCTGACAGAACACACAATGGATGCGCGATAAAGATTGGGTGCAGTGACCTTTGCCTCCACAGTACGGTTGTTGCATGCACTGTTGATGCCACCTTCAAGTAGCAGCAGGTTGCCTAACCGGTGCTTCATCAATTCGTAGTCAGTCGAATCCGCGAATCCATAGCCACCTATGTCGAAGCTGTTGTCCGGGTCCTGCGGCAACATATGCTCCACGGTCAGACCTTCTCTAACCAAAGACACCATAGCCTCCAGGTCAAGGGGCACTTCGCCAACGGCTGACCGTTCTTCCTGCTCCACCTGCAGCAGCAAACGCTGAACAGCAGGGTTCCGATACATGTCTTCATCGACCAATCGAGACCGCATCAGTTGGTCTGGCATGAACCGTTCACAAAAGGCCAGCAAGTCTTCTGCAACCGTCTGGACAGTGCTTGTATTCAATTCACGGGTTATGCGGAATATGTCTGCCTGAGGATTCGTACCTCTCAGCTTGAACACCCGAAGGTCAACCAAAGCCAGCAGCTCCTCGAGAGAGCGTGAGTCCCTAGGGCTTGACAGAGTCGTCCACGACTTGAGGTGCAAGCGAATAGTGAGCGGGTAAAGCGTGGCTGAAAGGTCCTGAACCACCCATAGCAGATAAGCATTGAGGTCAGTACGAGTACGCTCGACCAACTGCTCCAGCGCTCCAAAGAACGACGTCAGGTCGTCGGTGTACGAAAGGATGAATTTTTCCAAGCGTTCTTTATCGGCCCTTAGAGCGGTGAGCGCAGGCTTCAAGAACGTTTCCAGAACCGTGTCTGAAGTCGCTGAGTAGTCACCGCCACTGGCCACCCCCATCCCTGATGCATCAAAAGCAAGGTAGTGGTAGCGCAGGACATCGTCCTCCCGGAAGGCGTCCCGGTCGATTTGCCGAATCTTGAAGCCTGGCTCTCCGCTGAGCCGCTTGATACGGCTGAAGCTTCGAAAGGCGCGACCAAACTGCTTCGAAATATGCTCATCCAGCTGGGCGTCCAAGTAACGATTCGAGTAGTAGACCAACAGGCTCTTGACAATGTCCATCCGCGCCAGCGGTACCCCTCGGTCATTGACCGACTGAAACATGCGAATAGCCTTGCCCTCGTTCGGCTCAATGAACTCCAGCACTTCCATCTGGCTGATGCACTGCAACCATCGCTTGATGGTTTCTTGGCCGCCGGCCTGTACAAGAGCATGCACGCGCTGGCGTATCCAGCGATGAGCAGCCTGCAGCCTCTCCTGACCATCCGAGGCTGCCTGCACCGGTTGACCTTCCAAGAGGGAGCGGAAGAACTCTTCGTTGTCTCCTAGCACCCGGAACTTGAATCCCGATACTGGGTGCCGGATGAAGACATTGCGGTAGTGCTGCTGAACTTCTGGGTCTTGCAATACCGCAATGAGAGCATCCAACAGCATCGTGAGAGTGGTCAGCCGCTGCTGCCCGTCGACCACATGCACTGGTGCGGCCTTGTCTGTTTGCGACAGGATAAAGGTGCCCAGATAGTGGCCGCCACCCGCCTCCAGGGCCTCCTCAACATCTGCGAAGAGGTCGTCTACATTGCGTTCGCGCCACGCGTAGTCACGCTGGTAGCTGGGTATTACCAGCGTCTTGCCTGTGAAAAAGTTCTCGATGGTCTTTGTGCTCATGCCACGGTCCTTGGTTCTTTTGAATTAGCTTGTCTGTTCGGCGTCGGATGCAAAAAATGCCCAAGCGATGCGGTAGTCGTCTTCTCTGCTGGCGCGGGCGAAGGGGGCGGTGTAGGTGCGCTCTACTGTGCGGGGGCCGCCTGGTAGGGTGTCGTCGGTCACCCATTGGGTAATGACGGTACCGTCGGGCACTTTGGGTGTGCCGCCCAGCTTGACGGTGGTTTCGCTGTCGCCGGCCGCAGGGTTGGCGTAGGTCCACAGGTCCTCCCAGCCGGAGTTGCCTTCTCGAACCTTGCCATCGGGCGTCTGGATGCGCGTCTTGGGCGCCTTGGCGGCACCCTTGCGTGGCAGGCCGACGCCGACCAGGCCCTTGCTGTTGGTGAAGACGATGCGGCCTTTGATGTCGTACCAGGTGTCGCGCTCGTAGCCTTGCATGACTGGGAACTGAACGCGGTAGATGAGAAGCAGTTCGTCCAGCGTCAGGCCCAGGGCTTGGGCGACCAGCACGTCGATTTCGACCAGCGCCATTCGGCGGGCGTATTCGCTGCGCAGGGCGCAGTGGCGAGTCCAGGTGCTGGTGAGGGCTGGCCAAAAGCCGTGTGGCAGGCGCGGGTTGCCAGTCTGGCTCCAGCGCTGGTCGGCAAAGTCCAGGTCATACACATCCTCCCACAGCGAGGCGTATTGATTAGTGAGGCAATTGAGTGCGAGGGCGCGGGCAGAAATAGCACTGGATTTAACGTGCGGTAAACGGCCAAGCGTTGAATCGTATAAGTCGGCCAGACCAGTGGACTTGACAAAAAAGTCTGCAACAACTGAAGAATTCAGTCCGGTGACAGAAAGCAAAGTAGACGAATCTTTGAACGCGAGGGAGAGAACGGTGTGGACATGCGAAGACTCAGGCGGTATCACCGTACAGCTCAACGTCCGTTCGGATGAGGCGCCAATGCGTCGGCGATGAACATATCTGTAGAAGTCGGTTACTGGTCTCCCATGGGATTCCCCGTCTTTCACCCAAGTAACTCGAGCAGTACGGCGTAGGTACTCAGCACGGTCGGGCATTGGACGGTAGTTAGTGCGCGGCAAATAATCATCGGGCAGGGATTCCAGGTCGATACTGTCGTAGTGCCCGTTAGTGCTGCAGACCTTGCGAGGAGTTTTATTGAAGGGGTTTCCCAAAAAGAAATGGGGCCCAGATAGAACCCAGTCGCGCGGCGCAGTAACGAAACCCGAGTCTTCATTTGCACGGCGAGTGAGCGTCCCATCAACTTGCGCGTTTCTCTCATTCCAGCATGTTGAAGGCGTCGGAAAGTAACGCTCACGTAAATCCGCCAAGCGGTGAGGATAGGCCGCGAGCTTTCCAAGCACACTGCTCAAGGCGCCAGCATGCAGCGCAGGCAAGCGTGCGCGGCGGACGGGGGTACCAGGTTCGTCGTATAGCTGGGCAAAGGTGGCAAGTGCGGCCGCGTCCACGCGCACGATGCGGTCGCGGTGGCCAGAGGTGTTCCACCTTCCGACCTCGTTCTTGTATCCACCCACCATTCCCGTGCCGTCGTGTAGGTAGCATTCATCGACTGTAGCGGGTGAAAACAGGCTGGCTAACTGGTCAAACCGTGGCGAATCCTGAGCAGGGCCGTAGATATTTATGCTGTACTTGGTCAGGTGATGCACTTCAGCAAACAACGCCAGTTCATTTATAAACTGGAAATGCTTCCGCAGCCGTGAATAAAGCGCCTCGCGCAAACTTCCGCCCTCCGGGTCGTCGTATGGCCCTTCTGGGTGCAGAAGCCCGCTAACGCCGCTCGCGCTGTTCAGGCTCCAAGCGAGCGGCAAGAAACATTTGTAGAGGTTAACCTTCATGCCTTGCAGTAAAGGGTAGTTCTGCATGGCATTGAGGAAGTTTTGCGTGCCTTCGGCCTCTTGCAGTTCCTCCGTCCAGTCGGATGGCAGGCTGGGGAACTGGGCAAAGGCTTCGGCGCGCAGCTTTGCCAAATCGCTGGCGCTGATTTTGCGGATGGCGAACACCGGGTTGCACTCACCTAGGATGCCAGCTTCGTTCCACTCCACCTTCAACCAGGGAGGGTTTCCGAGAATTAGGTCGAACCCACCGCGTCTGAGTAGCACGTCAGCAAAGCAAAGCTCCCAGTGGACAAACCGCTGCTCTTCCGTGATGCGTTCGACCACGGCCACACGCGGAAAATGCGTCCGTAGTTTGCTGATGCGCAATTGCCCGAACTTGTCATGCAAGTTGGGTTGGTTGTATTCACCCGACGCCTGACTCAGCGGCAGTTGGTCTTCAAACCCCTCCAGCTTGGGTTGCACCTGGGGAATGATGACTTGGGGCGCCTCGGGCGCGGTGGGCATCAAGTCCAGCCCGCGCTGGGTTTCCATCTCGACCACGTTGCCTTCCAAAATGGCGCCCACCTCCATCCACCAGGCTTCGCGGCTGGGCAGCTCGGCGCTGCGTGTGATGGGCCAGAACCAAAGGGCGCACCAATAGTCCAGGACCAGCTTGAGCCGGCGGAAGGGGGTGGCAAGGTCGCCGTCTTCATTCAGCAGGCCTTGCTTGCGGATGGTTTCTTTCTGGGCGCGGCTGATGTGGCGGCTCGCGCTGCTCTCTTGTTCGCCTTTGTGGGGCCAGACGGTTAGGGCGTCTTCGGTCAGCGCACGGTCGCGGGCCAGGGCAGCGGTGTGCTCGGCCCAGAGCTCGTCCACCTGCTGGCTGAGCTGTTGCAGGCGGCCCACTTCGTAGTTGGTGAGCGGCGCGGACATGGTCTTGCGCCAGGCCTTCAGGCGCTCGAAGTCGTCCGGGTACAGGCCTTTGGCCACCTTGTCGGTGTAGTTGGCCATGCCGGGGTCTGGCAGCAGGAAGTGCCAGATTTCGTCTGGCTTGCGGGGCGCTGCGGCGGTGACGCGGCGTGGCGGCTCGTCGAACCACGCGGGTTTGGCGCCCTTCTTCAAAGCGGCTGCGTTGTAGACCTGATGACGGGCGCCGATGAGGCTGTTGCCGGCGAATAGCTGGTAGCCGAACCAGGGCACGCGCGCTGGAAGGGGGCGGCCCTCGGTATCGGTCTCGCCGTAAATGGCATTGAGCCAGATGGACACCTCGGCCAGCTCCACGGCCACGGGGTTCAAGTCCACGCCGTAGACGTTGCGGTCGGCAAGGTACATACGAACTTTTTGCAGCTCTTGCGGGTATTGTTCGTGGGGAATGCGCTTCTTCAGTTCAACCTGCTTGCGCTCCAGGTAGGCCTCGGCCAGTTGGTTGACGGCTTCGTTCAAGAACGCTGCGCTGCCCATGGCGGGCTCGCAGACGGTGAGAGTGAGGATGTCGTTGGCCTTTTTCACGCGCTCGCTGTTCAACAGCTCCTTGAGCGCGTACTTCACCAGGCACTGGGTGAGCACCTGAGGGGTGTAATAGCTGGCGCTCTTTTGACGGTCGCGCCCCGCCAGGCGGTAGATGAAGCTGCCGCGCTCGTGCTTGCGCAGCACGCGGTGGCCGGCATCGTTGACGTCGTAGACGCGTTCTTCTTCCTTGTATTCGCTCAGGCGACTGGCGGGGACGAACCATGCGTTTTCCAGCATGTCGGCGCCGCCATTGGCTTCAGCACGGCTACGGTGGCTGGCGGGCGCGTCTTGTGTGGTGTCGTCATCCTCGGCGTCGGACTCCGCATCGCCATCTTCCTCGTCAGCAGCTGCCCGGCCTTTCTTGGGGGCCGGTTTGACTTCGTACAGGTCTTCGGCAGCGAAGAAGCCGCGGTAGCTGAGCAGGGCCTCGTACACGGCGCCCAACTGGTTAATGGAGAGCAGCTGGTAGCTGACGCGGCCGCTGCGCTGTCCCCGGCCTTTGCCGCGCGTGAGCGACATGAGGCGAATGATGCGTTGCCAGATGTGGTTGGGGAACCTCACCTTGCCCAGCAGGGGCATGGTGTTGTCGTCAAACAGGCGGCTGTCCAGCGGGGCCATGGCGAAGGTGTCTTTGGCACCCTGAGTTGCGTCGCGGATACCGTGTTGCTCGGACATGCCACAGCCGCCAGCCACCAGCTTGAACAGGCGGCGCAGGGAGGCGTCGAAAAACAGGCCGTCTCGGGCCTGCGGGGTAGACAGCGGCCGCATCTCCAGCTCGCGCAAGCTTTCCAGGCTGTAGCCCTTGAGGTAGGCCTCACTCTTGCCAATGGGCACGTAGCCCAGCTCGGGCCGAGCCTCGATGTAGAACATGAACAGCAGCCGGTACACCATGCGCAGGCATTCCAGGCTGAGCTCGGCCGGGTTCAGCTTGTATTGGCCGGAGTACACGCTTTTCTTGCTGCCGCTGGCCTGTTCGTCCAGCTGGCGGGCGGCTTCGTTGCCCAGCAGTTCGATGGCTTCGCGCAGGGCGTACTTCAGGTCTTCGCTGACACCGAAGGCGTGTTTGTGGGCGTTTTCGTCCAGGCTTTCCAGCAGGCTGTTGCCTTCGCCGGGGGCCAGGCTGGTCTTGTGCAGCAGCGCGGCCGCGGCCTTGAGGGTGTCAGCGTCTTTGCGGTCCAGGATATCGGGCCAGTCAAAGCGCAGGGCACGGTTGTTGGGCCACTTGTAGCGGTCCAGCAGCAACCATTGGTCCAGACCCGCCAGCAGCACGTAGCGCGGGGCGGTGTCGGCGCCGAACACGGCGTCGGACAGCAAGTCGGCCCAGGTTTCGCCTTGCAGAGCGTTGGGCACGGCTTCACCGCCGTAGTGCAGGCTGTTCAAAGCGTGGTCGAGCAGGTCTTCGTCTTCAGCGCCGGGCCGGTAGGCGGGGATGACAGCCAGTTGCGGCAGTTGCAGATGCCACAACGGGATGGGCGAACCGGGCACCAGTTCGTGGGAGGCGGGCAGTTTGGCAGGGGCCGCGTAGCCGAGCGCCTGCAGAAGCCCTGCCTGGATTTGGCTGAAGAGTTCCCAGCGCTCGGCGTCGTCCCGGGCGCGTCCGATTTGGCTGCGCAGTGCGAACCAGCGCTGGGCCCAAGCCTGGAGGCGTTTGTTGGGGGCGCGGTGGGCTTCATCACCTGGGTGGGCGGTTTCTTCGCTTTCCCAGGCGTCCAGGCTGGCTTTGACGTCACCCTTGAAGACCTCGGCGAGGTAGTGATGGCTGTAAAACTCGTTTTCGTTAGCGATGCCAGCGAAAGTTTGGGCGGCTTCGAGTACGGGCATGTTCAGGCTCCAGCGGAGGTGGAGGCTTGTGGATGGCACACGCCGGCCAGCACCTGTATCCAGGGCTGGGGTTCGGTAGTCAGGGTGTCTCGCACCCAATCTCGGTAGTCGTCAAACACGCGGTTTATTTGCTGGCTGCGCTGCTCAAAGCGGCCGCGCTTGACGGTGTCGAGCTGGCGCTCCAGGTCAAGCGAGAGTTGTTCAATCTGCCTGCTTTGCAGGCGTTTCAATTCGGACAAGTTGCCTTCGAGGCGTTCGCCGAGCTGGGCGGCAAAGGCGGCCTGTTTGGTCAGCATGTGGGCGTGCATGGTTTTCACTGCCCGGGGCAAGGCCGCCTGCATCAGCTCCGTGGTGGTCTGGAGTTCGGGGGTGTGGCCCTTGTTAGGCATGCCGCCGGATTTGAGGCCCGCACGGGCTACAAAGCTGTCGAAAGGCTCCAGGGTGAAATGACCTTGGCCAGTGCGGCACGCGACCTGCCATTCGACTAGCAGGGGTTGGCCCTTGCGGTTGGGCACCAGGCTCATGAGCACAAAGGCCTGTTCGCCGGGTTGCAGCTTGTGGCTCTGCAGCAAGGGGGCGCGGTGGCGCCCAAAGTGCGTGAGTACGCGGTCGCCCACCCAGTCCATGATGGGGTGCTGGGGCCACAGGTAGTGCAGCTGGGGCCAAGTGTCGTCTTCGGCCTTGGCCTGGCGCGCGGTTTCAATGGCGGCTTCCATGCGCTTAGGGTTTGCGCACAAGGCGTAGTGGTGGTTGCTGGCCTGTACCTCTCGCGGTAGCTGGCGCAGGCGTTCCTGCAGGTCGAGCGGCGCTGTAATGGTGATGATTTGCTCAGCGTCTTCTGTGGACCACTGGCACAGGGTCTGGCCCTGATTGAGCTGGGTGAGGGCGGTCTTGGCGTAGTGGAAGTCGCTCGTGAAGAGCGATGCCGGTTCGTCGATGTGGTCGAGGCTGCTGCCTTGTGGCGCCGTGGTGCTGGCTTCACCGCCAAAGAGCTGCATCAAGAAGTCGCCTTCGTTGTCGTCTTCGTCCAGGGTGGCTTTGTCGAGCGTGGCTTCCACTTGCTCGGGCGTCATGCCCGTGGCCATGAATGCGGCTACCTTTTCGACCTCTTTGTCGGGGTCGAAGACGTTGAGGAAGACCGATGGGTCTCCGAGGTTCAACAAGGCCTGTTCGTCTTTTGCCTCAAGGATTTCGAGAATGCGCAGGTCGCCCTTGATTTTTTCGGTGACCGCCTGGGTGAACAGGTAGACGATGTGCGGCTTGTGCTTCTGGCCGTAGCGGTCGACTCGGCCATTGCGCTGCTGAAACACCATGAGCGACCAGGGTAAGTCAAAGTGCACAAGGCGGTGGCAGAAGTAGTGCAGGTTGAGGCCTTCGCTAGCTACGTCGGAGCACAGCAGGATGCGGATGGGGTCGTCGAGCCGGCCGAAACGCTCCACCAGGTCTTGCTGCTCGGTGTCGGCCATCTGGCCATGCAGCATCTCAATCTGGTTGGCCTTAAGTTTGAGGTCGGCGGTCAGCTGCTGCTGGAGCCAGCGCAGGGTTTCAATGCGCTCGGAGAAGATGACCAAACGGTCGGATGGGTTGTTCTGCTGCCAGCCAAATGCAGGCGAGCGCAGTTGCTCCAGCAGGCGCTGGTATTTGCTGAAAGGGGCCGCCGTGTCGTCTTGCGTGATGGCCTCAAGGGCTTCGCTGAGCACCTGCAAACCCTCGACCTCCGTGGCTTCGTCTTGCGTGGTGCTTTGTTTGGCCTGCAGCAGGGCAATGCGCTTTTGCGTGGATTCGAGCGCGGCTGCGGGGCTGGAAAAGAGGGCTTTCTGCAGGCCGATGCGTTGCAGTTCCTGCTGCTTGCCAGCCTTGTGCTGGCCGCCTTGGGTAAACGCGACGGCAAGCAGCGCGCGGTAGGCGGCTTCTTCGTGAGCGCTGGCGGGTTGGCGCAGGCAGGTGGTTTCGCGTTCTTGGAAGTCCGCACTGACCTGGTCTTTGATGTCTTTCTTGAACCGACGAATGACAAGCCCTTTGCTGCTGAAATCGTCGGGGGTGTAGTCGTCTGGGTCAGAGATGGCAGTGGGGTCGAGCAGACTCATTAGCGAAGCGAAGCTGCGCGCGGAGCCGTCATGCGGTGTGGCAGACAGGAGCATGAGCGTATCGGACCGGTTTGCCAGCAGACGAGCCAGGCGGGCTCGACGGGACAAGCCAGTTTCACCAGCGCGTGCGGCGACGTTGTGGCATTCGTCGATGACGATGACGTCCCACCATGCGTTTTCCAGGTAGTTCCGGTACTCTAGGTTGCTCTTGAGCGTGTCGATGGAGATGATGCTGCGGTCGAAGTAGTTGAACGGGTTGTGGTTCGCCGGGATGCGGTTGCGCACCCGGGCCAGACCGACCGAGTCCAACCGCACCAGGGGGATGGAGAAGCGGCTCCACCACTCTTTCTGGAACTGGGTGAGCATGGCCTTCTGCGTGACGACCAGGATGCGCTTGCCGCGCCCACGCTGAATCAGTTCAGTGGCCAGGATGCCGGCTTCCAGCGTCTTGCCCAGACCGACGGAGTCGGCAATGAGGATGCGGGAGCGGGGCTGGCGCAGCGCCTGCAAGGCTGGGTCCAGCTGATAGGGAACCAAGTTCATCACTGCCCGGTGACCCAGATGAACCTTGTCGTCGTTGGGCACGCTGCGTCGGCGCATGGCTTCCAGGTAGAGGACTGTGGCGTTGAATGTGGGGCTGGAGTCGGGTACCAGCACCGTGGCTGCTGGGTCCAGGACCTCGATGTGGTCTTCCAACTCAGTCAGGAAAAGCGCCGACTGGCCCCGGACCAAGTCTGAAATGCCGTCGCAGTTGAGGAGCCAGCCCCCGTCGGTGGAAGGGTCTACACGGCGGATGAGCCATTCTTCGTCGCGGATGACGGCGCGGGAACCGGGGGCAAAGGGGAGCATGCAGCCTGGGGGTCTCGAGTGTTGATGGCGTTTCCAATTACACGGAGACCAGCTGCTTCAGGTTTCCCTCATACCGTCATGCCTCTTGAAAGGGCGGTAGCCGCTCCCCGTACGGCCATGTTGTAACAGAGTATTCGACTTACCTACTGTGTAACTTGCCACACCTTCAGCACAAGGCTGAGGCCCCTTCGACTGGAGGAGTAAAGAGAACTTTGTCTTTATTTGTGGACGATGGTGAAAGTGAGGAAATTGGGCAAACCACCCCCTACCCGACCGAGGTCGTAGAGCGTGGAAGCCAACGGAAGGGACGCATGGAGCCGAGCGCATCAACCGGGCATGACAAACGCGTGCAAACGCTGCCACAAGGCCAGACTATTCAGGGCCTGCACGCCCTGCTCCTCACCCTCTAGCCATTCCACCCGGGTTTCGTGCTTGAGGACCGCTGCACGCTATGGCTGGGCGCGGTGTTTTGAGCCACCTCCTCCAGCAATCGGTATAGCGCTTCGCTCTATATCCGCGCTTTGTCGGAGAGAAATATCCCATTTTGTTTTTTTCGGGCACCCAAAAGGGCTCCCCCGAGCAAAAAAAAGCCGCCCGTATAAATCCCGAGCCTATACGAGATTCCAACAACTACTAAGACGCCTTCGTCGGGGTCGGAGTAACGGAACTCGCCATACCTGTCTGGGGGACAAATGTTTCACACGATAGGAAATAGGACATGTATATCAAAGACTTAGGCAACCTCCGTTATTCCATAACGGACCTCAAAAACGGCGTTTTCCCTCCACTTTTTCCGACGGCGCAGGTGTCACCAACACTGACCATGTCCGCCACATACACACAACTCGTTCAGGCCCACCTTGCCCGCTTGCAAAGCGACACCAAATCGGCATTGGTACAGCAGATAGCACGCAACCACATGACCGCTCTTCGAGGGTTCTTGCGGTCAGTAGGAAAAACTGAAACATCCCCTATCGGCGAGGAAATGGCTAGTGAACATACGTCTGCAGTGAGGAGATGTCTGGCCCAACTCGATGTTGGTGAGCGCTCTAAAAGTGACCGCCGCAGTCTGCTCAATGCGTGGCGCGTGACTTTTGACCTCATGGGCGCTGCGCCGGAGGTATGCGTGCGAGGGCGCGAGCGGCGCCGTGCCGACATCCCCTCACATGCCCCCACTCCGTTCGAATCAGGGTTGAGGGCAGCCCTGCGCGCAGCAGGTCTCGCACCCAAGCAAGCCGCACGGCTTGCTGGCGTCAGTACGTCCGCAGTAGGGCGCTGGACTCGTGGCGCGCTGCCAAATTTGCGTTCAAACACGACGCTCGACAAACTGGAATCTGTGCTGCAGCTTCCGACTGGGCGGCTAAGTGATTTGCTTCGAGAAACCCTAGGCAAAAGTGCCCCCCTGCAGCGAAACGATTACCGTGAGCGCTTGAAAGCACGTTGCGGAGACGTCTATCTTCTCAAGGTCAGTGACCTCAGTGAGCGGTTTTTGACCGACTGGAAAAACTTGCTACAACACAAGACCGCCATCCGAACGGCAAGCAAAAGAAGGTACACCGGCGGGCGATGGAGTGTGACGGGTGACGCTCATTCAAAAGGCGCAATCCCCACCATTTCTACTCTGAACGAAAAGCACTTCGCCTCTGCCAGTATTTTTTGGAATCACGTCTCCGCGTACCTCGGGTTTCTGCAACGACCAGTTGAAAGAGACGGATGCGGGGAGGAGAGAGACGCGACGCAGTCGCTGGCATGGCTGGTCATCCCAGAAGCGCTAGACGCCTACTTGACGTTTCAGACAGAACGCTCAGGAGGACTCCGGCACAAGGGCCACCTCGTGTTCTGCAAATATGTTGGCTCTCTTACGCACCCAGAACACGGCTATCTGCTTCAGTCACCAGAGTTGTTGGAGCAACTGCCCGAAGCTGCAGTAGCAGGCAGAACTTGGACCGAGCTTTGTGGCCTAGCCCGACGCACTGTTGCGGAATGGAAATCAGCCTGCTCCGACGTGTCCCGCGACCCAGTACAGCCGATTCAATTTTTGCTTGACCAGGCCAACCCACTGGCACCGGTGTTCGAAGCGATGCGTCGATTGCGCGACATTGGCAACGCGGCCTCGAAAGGCAGCTTGGAAGAAGCCGTTGCACGGCGCGATGAGCTCTTGCTGGGCCTTCTTCTTTCCAATCCGCTGCGTCGAAAGAACCTCATCGAGTTGACCGTACGTCCGGATAACTCGGGGACGGTGTACCAATCGAGCGCGAATGAGTGGCGTATTCGATTGCAAAGGGCAACCTTCAAAAACGGGAAAAAGGGTACCCAAGAATCTCGTACCTACGATGTCAGGGTTGCGATTTGGCTGAACGAGCTCCTCACCGACTACGCACGGCACTTTCGCCCGCTCCTCGCCGGGGCTAGTGGACATGACAACCTCTTTCTGTCCAGGTGCGGCACACCGCTCAATGACATGACGCATCGAGTGCTTGAATTGACCAAACATCTGATTTCAGGCTCAGGAGGTTTTGGCCCGCATGCCTTCCGGCACCTGGTCGCGAGTGACTGGCTGCGTCGCAATCCGGGTGACTTTTTGACGGTGGCAGAGCTGCTCAACGACACCCTTGAAGTCGTCCTTTCCTCGTACGCTCACCTCAAGCAAGACGATGCGCTTACTCGGCACTCTAACCAGCTCAATGAGTTGTTGCCCGACTACTTGAGAAAGTAATAAAGCAGCCCGGCCACTGCACGACAGAGGTGGAGCCCATACCCGGGCGCGACGCGAACTGCCAATACTTAGGTGTCCCGCGACAATTCCGCCCCCAAATTAGTTCGAGTCATGCACATGTAACGAGAGGTTGTCGCATACTGGGCTGCTGGGAGTGCTCTGCCGTGGGGTCAGTCATCGCGGGATTTCCAACGGCAAAGCCCGGCGATTTCCGTTTTACGGCATCTCTTGCGACTTAGTCATGTGAGGGGGGCATCCCCTGAAAAACCGGGTGGGGTGTTCGTATGACCAATGGAAAAGAACGATGGACACACAAGAAACTGACTACGAGGCTGTAGAGGCCCTTGATGTCCGAGCCATGCTTGCCAGGCTGGCGCGCACTGACTGGAACGACCCGCTCTTCATCCCCGACGAGCAGGTGTTCCGCATGTTCGGGCGAGCTCGAAGTGCAAATGACAAAGACCGGGTCGGAATGCTTTCCAGGGTACTGTCACGGCGCCTGCTTAGTCTCGCCAAGGGCTTCGCAGTGCGCAGCGGCATATATCCAGGAATCATCGGCAACCTCGACCAGGCATCGGAGGAGCTATCCCAATACGTCTGGGATTGCTTGGTCAAGCGGCCAGGCGACGCATCGCATGCCGAAAAGCGATTCGGGCAACTGTTCAAGCGTCGCGCGACGGACTTCCAACGGCGGCTGCTGGCCAAGAAGCGCAAGCTTCAGGTAAGCATGGATGCCATGGACGTCTCCGAGGAGGATGACGACCCCGATAGGACCATACGCAGGGTGTCCGCGCTTCGCCAACCCGAGACGCCGGCAGACGCCCTGGCCACCAAACAAGAGCACGCTCAAGTTGTCGCCCGCCTACAGGCTGTCCTCACCAAGCAGGAGTTTTTCGTCTACACGATGCTGTTTGTAGACGAGATGCCGGTCAAGGACATTGCTAGGGCACTCAACGTCACCCCTCGAACCATCAACACATATAAGAACGCCGCCCTCGACAAGGTCGAAGAGATGCGGAAGGAGTTCATGCCATGACATCGCCCATCCATAGGCTGTCGCTCGAGGAAGTTCTGGACGAGTTCTTCTTCTCCGCTGACAAGCCATCGCCCGACATGGTTCTTCGCGCGTGCGAAGCTCACCCTGAATATCGAGAGGACATCCTCGAGTTCGCTGCCCTTTGGTCAGCTTATGAGGCGTCGCCCGAGGTTCCTGCTACAGATGTTGCTGGCGTCTCTGAAGAGTCCGTCTCACGCCTTCAGAGCTATGTGCTCAATCAGGTTCACGAAATCGACGGAAAGTCGGAGCAAGCCTCTGACCTTGAAGCCACGAAACGCGCCGTCTCGGCCTTGGCTGGCAGCAAGCTGGGTCGGGCTGCGGCCGCAGTGGGATTCGCCAGCTCGTTGCTCATGACCAAGGTGCTCACGACCATTACCAACGTCCCGCCGAGAGTTATCCGGGACTTGGCGAAACACATGAACGTGCCACCGACAGACCTGCGTCAGTGCATCGGACCGCAGTTCGCAGGCACAAGAAACTACAGCTCGACCCGTCAGCCTGATGCCCCTGGGTTGGAGACCTGGGAAAGTGCAGTCTGCTCCTTGTCAGTGAGCGAGGACGAGAAGAAGCGACTCTTGGGGTTTCAGACGGAGGAAGACGCCTCGTGACACCCTTTCATCGTGCTCGCGAGGAGGCGAGACGGTTTCGAAAGGACCTCTTTGGGGAGGCCGCCGAAACTGGCATTGCCTCCAAGGCAATCATTGATACCGCCGCCAGCGAGGAGGCTGAGGATTTCCAGATTTCGGACGCCAATCCATTGGACAAGGCGCTTGGTGGCGCCGACGCTGTCCTGGAGGTCAAGTTCCGTCAGATAGTCGTTCGAAACGACGTATCAACCGGCGAGCGCGCCTTCCTCGTCGCCCATGAATTCGGGCACTGGAAGCTCCACCACGACGGGAACGAGGGCTGCCACAAGGTCGTCGACTCCACCCTGAAGCCAGAGGACGGCGACACGTTCGGTGCCCAGAAGGTCGAGGCTTACGGCGCGCGGGAGCGTACCGAGCTGCAAGCCAACATCTTCGCCCGCGAAGTGCTGTTGCCCAGAGAAGTGGCTCGGTCCCTTTTCCTTGCCGGCAAGACGGCAGAACAGCTTACGATTGAACTCGACCTTCCCTTGGAGCTGGTCCGGCAACAGCTGCTCGATGGCCTGCTGCTCCCAGAGCCAGCCGAAGAGGAGTTGGAGCCCGCCAAGGTCATCACTCCGACGGCAGAGCAGATTGCGGCGGCCCAGTCCCAGGCCACGACCTCGCTTGTGAAAGCTGGCCCGGGCACAGGCAAGACGGCCACCCTGCTGCTGAGGGTCCAACACCTGCTGGAAGCAGGCGCCAAGCCAGAGGAGCTGCTGCTACTAACCTTCTCCAACCGAGCGGCAAGAGAGCTGGTGGACCGGCTGCAGCAGCAGGGCGTCGAGAACGCACATGAAATGTGGGTTGGCACCTTCCACGCGTTCGGGTTGGAGTTCCTCCGAAAGAACTGCGAGCAGTTCGGCCTGAAATCCCGCTTCGGCGTCGCCGACAGGATGGCCGAGATTGCGGTGCTGGAGCCGCACATCTACAGCCTCGGCCTGCAAGCGTTCAACCCCTTGGGTGACCCGCTCGACTGGCTGAAGACCGCCGTGGAAGCCATCCAGCGAGCGAAGGACGAGCTTGCAGACGCTGCCACCTACGCTGCAGCGGTGGAGGAATCTGCCGCGGAAACGCCGGCCGAATTGCTTGCCAAGCGACGCGATGTCGCGAAGCTCTACAGCTGCTACGAGGAGAAGACCGAGGCCAACTCCAGTCTTGTGGACATGGGCGACCTCGTGATGCTGCCCGCGCTCGCGCTGACGTACAACTACGACAGCTTCAAGGCCAGCGTCGGTCGGTTTAAGCACATCCTTGTGGACGAGTACCAGGACGTCAACCGGGCCAGCGCTCAGCTCGTGAAGGCTCTTGCCGCCCATGCAGAAACGCTCTGGGTAGTTGGTGACGCCCGTCAGGCCATCTACCGCTTCCGCGGCGCATCCATGCGCAGCATCGTCAACTTTGGCGACGACTATCCCGACCACGAGCCCTTTTTACTCAATGAGAACCGGCGCAGCTACGAAGAGGTCGTTCGAGTCTTCGAACACTCGGGGCGCGCGACCCACCCGCTGCAGCTCATCCTTCCGCTCGACGATGTAGAGCCTGCCCGGGGCGCGAGCGGCGTGAAGCCTCGCCACGTCAAGTGCGCAACCACGGACATTGTTCGCGGTGAAGTTGCGGCCAACGTCGCCCGCATTCACGGACTCGGCGTCGCGTACAGAGACCAAGTCGTACTGGCTAGCACTCACGAAACCTGTGGCGACACGGCCGATGCCCTGAACGCCGCCGGCATACCTGCGCTCCACCTTGGCGACATCTTTCAGCGCTCCGAGCCCAAGGACCTTCTGGTGTTGCTGCAGGTCTTCATAGACCGGTCTGGCAGCGGCTTACTGCGCATCTCGCGCTTGCCGGGCCTAGAGATGCCCGCGGCGGACGTCGACCTCATCCTCACCTGGCTCGACAACTCTCGACCAGAGCCGCTGTCCTGGCTAGATTCGCCGCCGCCGAGTCTTTCGGCCAAAGGCACGGCGGCCCTTGTGCGCTGGAAGGCCGCCTTCCAAGGCCTTGCGTCGAAAGACTCGCCCTGGGAGGTCATCTGCACTCTGCTGCTCGACCGAACAAGCATCCTCGCGCCGCACCTGGCGGGCACCGGAATACTCGACATCACTCGGCGCATCGCCCTGTGGCAGCTCATCTATTTCCTGCGCGTGCCCGATGGCGGTCACGCGTATCAGACCGTCGGAAGTTTCATCTCTCGCCTGCGTCGACGCCTGCGTATAGGCGATGACCGCGAGCTACGCGTTCCGCCGCCGGAGGCCGACAGTCTCGACGCGGTAGCCGTCATGACCATCCACGGCAGCAAGGGGCTCGAGTTCGAGGCAGTCCATCTTGTCGACATCGACGCCAAGCATTTCCGGATGGGCGCAGACCCCGACCTAGTGCCAGAGTCGCTGTTGCAGTCCCTTCAACACCGCGAGAACTTCGAGGAAGAAACTGAAGCCTCGAACAAGCTGTACGTCGCACTTTCGCGGGCACGCGAGCATCTCGTCTTGTATGAAAGCCAAGGCGCGTACAAGGCGCAATGTGTGAGCGCAATCGAGCACGCCGCCCATCTTCTCCAGCCTGTTCAAGGGTTCGCTACGGCACTCAAAGCGGTCATAGCCAAGGCCAAGGCCACAGGCGGCCATCAGGCTGGGCGCTGTGAGTTTCCCGGCTTCATGACCTACATGGTCTGCCCAAGGCGCTACTACTACGACTACGTCAAGAACCTCAAGCCGGCATCGGGGCTACACCCCGCGGCCCTGATTGAGGGCTCGGTGATGCGCGAGCTCTTCGTTCCCTACGGGGCCGACCCTTCGGTCGCTGCCGATGATGTCGAAACGACGCTGGCATCGCTGGGGCACGCCTACAAAGATTCGCTCACTCACCTGCGTGCGTACGCAGATGGTCTGCTGTTCGCAGGACGCAGCCTGATACGCGCACAGCGTGCCGCCATGGCCAAGCCGTTCCAAGTCACGTGCGCGGGGCTGCAAATCAACGTGACGGCACACCGCATTTCAGGTTCCGGTGACACCTACACGATTCACTTCGTCCGCACCAAGCCCTCGGGCAAGCTCGGCCGGCAAAGGTCTGCAATCCGCTGGATGCTGAAATACCTGGCCGCGGCCAGCACGAACCTCTCGTTCTCCGCGCGCATCCATGTGCTCAGCACTGGAGAAGAAGAGACGCTGTGGCCGGACGGCCCCAAGTGGGACAACAAGTTCGCCATGGCGGCAGCCGAGGGCCTGCTAGCTGGCAACTTCGAGGCACGCCCGAACCAGTACGAGTGCCCAAAGTGCCGGCACTTCCTGCATTGCCCGGCCTGAGCCGCCCCCGTCCACGCGCTTCCGATTTCCAAGCCTTCCTGCGACTTACCCAGCATGAGCAGCGCATCCCGCGCAGCTCACCTAGCTGGAAAAGGAAGCAGAAATGTCCACCCGCGTTTACATCCAGTCGGAGTTCTTCTCTGACATCAAGTTCGTCGAAGTCAATGACGAGGCCACCGTCGCTGAGCTGAAGCACGCCGTCCTGGCGCAGCTGCGGCCTGGCACGGAGGCTTCCGACCTGACCCTCTCGGTCGAGGACGATGACGACGACTCCCACGGCCACTCGACCCACGTCAAACACCTCAAGACGGACCATGGCGTGCGCGTGCACCTCCACCGCTGCAAGCAGGTGGAAGTGCAGGTTCGCTTCGGCACCGAGGTCCTACACCACAAGTTCCGCCCGGCGACCACCGTCGGCCGCGTGCGCCTGTGGGCCGGCGAGAAGTTCGGCATGGCGCCGGGCGACATCGCTGAACACGTCCTGCAGATTGCTGGCATGACCGAGCAGCCCGATGTGGATATCCACATCGGCACGTTGACCAAGTGCCCGCAGTGCTCGGTGACCTTCGACCTCGTGCCCGCGCACCGCATCAACGGCTAAGGGGCGAGGTATGGCACCGGACGAGCAATCGCTGCGTGCCGACCTCGCGTCGGCGCGCTTTCTCTCGGGCGAAGACCGAAACCGCTGGCAGTTCAAGAAGCTGGAGTGGCCCTTCGCCTACATCAACGTCATCGCCCGCGACCGGCGCGAGTACACGCTGCGCCTGAACTGCAGCGGCTTCCCGACGGAGTCGCCTACAGGCACGTTCTGGGACCAATCGACGAACACCAAGCTGGCTTTCGACAAGTGGCCCCAAGGCGGCGAGCGCCTGCAGCTTGCCTTCAAACCCGGCTGGAAGAACGGGGATGCGCTCTACATCCCTTGCGACCGCGAAAGCATCGTCGGCCACGACTGCTGGCTTACCCAGTACCCGCAACTCATCTGGAATCCCGCCAAGGGAATCAGCCATTACCTGGAGGTGGTCCATGAACTTCTTCAAAGCCGCGACTACGCCTGCGCCCCTGCTTGAGTTGCCGGCTGAGCTCTGGGCGGAGCTGATGGCTCACCTGCGTGCGCAAGGTTCCGGCGTTCGCGAAAGCGGCGCCTTCCTCCTTGGGCGCAAGACCGACGCCGGTCGTGTGGTTCAGCGCTTCGTGCCCTACGAGCAGCTACAGCCCGACGCGTTCAGCAATGACTACGTGTTCTTGAAGGCCGACAGCTTCGCCAAGCTCTGGGACGTCTGCCGCGCCAGTGGTATGACTGTCGTGGCCGACGTGCACACTCACCCCTTCGGCCCAGGCCAGAGTCGTTCGGACAGGGCGAACCCCATGGTCGCGCTGAAAGGGCACATCGCCCTCATCGTGCCCAGGTTCGCCAAGGGTAACCCGCGCCCCCGAGACCTCGGGCTGTACGTCTATCAAGGCAACCATCAGTGGGCGTCGTATTCGGGTTCCGATGTTGGTCGCCTCCTGCGACTTACCGAGGTAGGAGTTTTTCAATGACCGAGTTCAACGCAGATTCCCTGCACCGGTTGGCCAAGATGGCCCTGGACGCTGGTGAGGTCACCTCGCCCGAGGAGGCCGTGGCCCTGTTCTCTCGCTACCGGCTGCGCATCCACCTCGGCCATGGCTGGGCTAACACACTGGCCGGTCAGGCCTGCTTCTTGACCGCGCTGAACACTGCCGTGCGCGCCTTCCTTGGCGGGGTCGAGGTCTACGGTGACCTGGGCTTCACGCTCGATGTCCCGCTGTACCAAGGTCGCAGCGCCCGGGGCGTCGCCGAGGAAATTGGCGCGGCGGTGGTCACCAACGCCGCCACCGAGCTGCCGACGCTGGTGGTCGGCGCCGCCTCCGAGGGCGCGATGCCGGCCTTCTGCGTTCAGCTCAGCTGGGACCACTGGCGCTTCGAGATTGCTCCCGTCGGCACCGGTGGCGGGCTGACCTGCGCGGACGACAACCCGCTCGCCGGCATCGGCGCCGCAGCACTTGGGGTCAATGAGGCTTTCATGCACGTCCGCGGCGACCTGGCCGAGGCCGGCCACCGCAGCGTCGGCATGTCCCTCTGGAACCCGCTGGCCGTCGCCGACTGGCGCGACGACGGACACAAGGGGCCTGTGCTGACCTACTTGCCGAAGTCCCTGTGGCTCGTCGGTTTGGGCCATCTTGGCCAAGCCTATGCGTGGACGCTGGGCATGTTGCCCTACTCGGCCGACGGCCGCCCGCACCTGGTGCTCCAGGACTTCGACAAGGCGGCCAAGTCCAATCTCAGCACTTGCTTGCTGCTGTGGTCGGCCGACCTGCTTAAGCCAAAGGTCAGAGCGGTGGGCAGCCGCCTCGAGGCCGCCGGCTTTACCACCGCGCTGGTCGAGCGCCGATTCGGCCCTGGTCATCGAGTCATGGTGGACGAGCCGACCACGGCGCTCTTCGGCGTCGACAACGTGGCCGCGCGCCGCGACCTCGATACGGCCGAGTTCTCTATGGTCGTCGAGACCGGGCTGGGCAGCGGGTATCGCGATTTCCGGAACATCCGCCTGCACACGTTCCCGGGCCCGCGCCTGCCGTCCAAAATCTGGACGGCCGCATCCACCGCTCAAACCGCCACCGAGCTGAACGACACCTACAAGAAGCTGGCCGACGCGCGCAAAGACATCTGCGGGATGACGTTGCTGGCCTCGCGCGCAGTGGCCACGCCGTTCGTTGGCGCGCTGGCGGCGGTGCTGGCCTTGGCCGAGGTGATGCGCCCGCACCACGGCGGCTTGGTCTATGCCGCCCTGGACTTGCAGCTGAAGAGCCTGCGCTATCGCACTGGCGCCGCACCTGCCCAATACCGAGGGCTGCGAACGTCCTTCGTTCACGCCCAGAAGAGGCCGGCCGGCCTCGCACCGGAGGCCGCGTGAGCAGGCGCCCCTACCGCCGCCAGCGTCGCGACAGCCTTTCCTCTGCGGTGGACGACACCGCGCACATTGCCGCGAAATTCGGCCCCGTTGGAGCTCTCTGGACTGGCGCGATTGGCTTCGCTGTCTTTTACGCGGGACTGCCGGCCTGCATGATGGCCTGGACCGCAGAGCGCAAAGCCAGCCTCAAGGGCCCAGCCGCGGCGGCCTTTGCGAACTTGCTGGACCAAGTCATGTGGCACCGATTCATCTCGCCCTGCCAGTGGGCTGGGGTCGCCATCCTACTGGTGTGCTCGGCCATCGCCATCTGGAAGCACCTTGAACAGGCTGAACTCGAGGGCGACGACGTGACCTTCCTGAGCGCTGCGTCGAAACTCGTCAGCCGCATGATTAGGTATTGAGCGCGTCAGGCGCTGATGTCGGCGCCTTGCATGAGCACCCTACGAACTGCTCGCACGACGCCGGCTACTGCATTTCGCGATTCGCGCAATACATCCGTCAGTTCCAGCTGCACACCGGCCTTGCTCTTGCCCTGGGTACAAATGTTGGTGCGGGCGGTGCCGGTGAAGTCGTGCCCGTTTAGCTTGGCCCGGACGCCCTCCGCTTCAAGGGCAGCAGCGATAAGCACCGCAAGTGCTTTGTCAAGGCTACCGAGAAGAACTTCCACCTCGCCTTCCTTGCAGCCATGAACCAGCCTTTGTATTTGCCCGCCCACCTTGGCGAGCCAGCCTGAGCCTTTTGCTTGGACGAAGATAACGAGAGCGGTACATCCCCAACGTAGCACCAAGCCGTGCGAGTCTGTCGCCACCCCCATCGACCATTGGCCACCGAATGGGCATGGGTCGATGCGTATCTTGTCCCTAGACTCGAACTTGGTCAGAGGTTCGCTGGGCCGGTCATGCGTGCGTTTTGCCCCGACAAGGGAGGGTTGTCAGCAGTCAAACCATCAAAGCACGCAGCCCGTCCGACGTGGGCTCAAGAACGCTCAGTCGACGGCAGTTTCGCCATTTGGTTTGCGCTGTGCATCAGAAAATGATGCACAACGCAAACCAAATGGCATTCCCAGCGCTCCGATTCAGACGTCCCAAAGAACTCCTAGTACACACAAAGGAGAGGCCTCGGCTTGGCATGGTTCTGACATTCGGAAGTCGGCCGAACTGGGTGCTATGCCTCCCCCTGCGTCACATTGCTTCCCACTCGCCGTACGACTACTGAAATCGGTACGTGGTCACTAAGTGACAACCACTTATCGAGGGTCCCAATCTGCACCTCTCGCTCAAGCCATTCCGCTCCGAGGAATGCGTAGTCGATGTGATACGGCTTGTCGACTTTCCTGTGGTGAAAGAATGTTGCGCGGGTCTCCTTGCCTTGTGGCTCCTTGAAGTGCCGGTGGTATGCACTTTGCAAACCTATGTCAGAGAGAATTTGAACGACATCGCTATGGCTGCAAGTGCGGTGTTGTTTATCCCATTGAACATTGCTGTTCAAGTCACCGACGACCATACCGCGAGGATGACCCACGAAGTTTTTGTGAAGCTGCAGGAACCGCCACAGTTGTCCTATGTAGCTGAACGTTCCTGAGCTTGCTCCCGCTGTCCATGTCGCGAGCAGCGGCCAGTCCCCGTTGATGACGCATGGCAGGAAGAACTCCAGCGCCCCCAGTTCAAGCTGCTGCTGTTCGACCTGAAGACCGTTTCTAGCGAATACGCCAATGCCCTTGTTTTTGGTTGGACCCGTCCAAAGATAGTCCCCAGCCCAAGCAAGGTAGGCGGGGTCTGCCGCAAGAGCCGGGTTTTCGCATTCTTGGATGATGAGCAAATCCGCATTGAGCTCGTCGAGTACTTGCCATTTCTTGCGCAGTCCGCCCGCGCAGTTCCACGAAACAATGCGTAGTTCGATGCCCGTCATCTTTGACCCTTCATGAATTACTGCCCCTGGAGCTTCAGTGGTGGCGAATCTCGTCTACAAATGAAGACGCTAAAGCCTGGCCGTGCACGCGCCCCAGGGAGCAAGGAGACCCGAGCGAAGGCGTCGTGGAAGGGGCACACCGGGGGGCACAGATTCAGGCCAGAAGCCTCTGAGCAATTTCCAACGCATCTCTCGTGCTCAACCATTCCGGCCGAGGTCGTCCCTTGGTCGTGTCACAGTCAAGAACAGCTCGAACCATTTTTTCTGGGATGCCACTGATACCAACTCGTGCTCCGACAAGCCCGCCCACTATGCAGGCGTTCGTGTCCGTGTCGCCCCCGCACGCGAGGACCTGATTGACAGCCTGGACGTAGGTATGCCCGCGCAACATGTGGTGGAAAGCGTGGCAGAAAGCGATTCGAACAAACCCGGCACTCGGATACGCGGACGGCAGTTCACCATTTTCAGCATCTTCAAGCCACGAGAGGACTTCCTCAGATTCATGGCCCGTAGGGCCGAGCGCTGCTTTTGCTTGTTCGAGAGCACCCGAACCATCACCCGGATTGAGCAGCAGGTGCCGAATGGCGACGACGTAGGCTGCGTTCGCGCACAGACAGCTCGGATTCGGGTGCGTGAGGCTCGCATCGTCTCGGGCAGACTTTGCAGCTTCTTTCATTGAAAGCCGGGTGGACCAGATGCCCAGGGCGCTGGCTCTCATCAGCGCGCCGTTCGCTTTGGATGCCATGTTGTGTGCCGATGCACTTCGTGAAACGGCATCAGCAAGGTGTCCTGTCGAAAGGGCTGGCCCGCCGAGTGCGGCAGATGTTGCCTGTCCCACGTCAAAAGGCCTGCTGTTCATCCACGCTCGATAGCTGGTGGCCACCTCCTCGCGTGGAAATTGAGGTGAATCGACCAGGGCACGTGCCAGTGCCAGCGTCAGCTCTCCATCGTCGGTGACTTGCCCCGGGGCGACCCTCAAGACGCCTCCTCCCTTCATCGCCTGGGCGTCGGCGAGCTCGACCTCGGTCGGCTTTCTACCCAGAAACTCCAGGCGAGCCCCGGCCGCGTCCCCGACGAATGCGCCGAGCAGGCACCCTTGCGCGAGGTGGATGATGTTGGTCATGTTTGCTTCCTCTTTGCTTGGTGTTGTGCTGCTGTTCTTGTCAATCATCGAAGGGCGGCAGGTCGGCCGCGTCTTCGGTTATCCAGCGGTACAGCTCTCGCGCGACCACGAATGCAAGCTCCTCCATCGGCTCCTTCTCGTTGGGAATCGGCTGAACTGAGCCATCGAGGACTTGAAAGCTCCAGCTGTAGCCCATCCACGTAATGCGCACCAAGATGGCATCGTTCCGACCACACCAGAAGTCGGCGGTGGAGGAGCTGTAGCCCACCGCGTCGGTTCCGATGGAGCAGCCCGCGCCGGGCACAACACATCGTCGCAGCCCCCTGGCATTGAAATGGGGGATTTTCGATATGGAAAAGTCCGCTGCTGAAATCATCACTGCAGCTCAACCGAAAAGTCCTTTGCTATCGCGGACCACGGGTCCGAACTCGTGGGACTCTCTGTCGAGAACCCGGTAGCCGGTTTCGGTCTTCTTCTGGTCGTTCCACTGGTACAGCAACACCTTGTCGATTCGATACAGGTCTGCAACGCGCTCCATGCGTGCAATGTCTGCGGCACTTGGCATCTTGGCCCGGCCGCCTTTGACTTGAATGAGCATGATGTCGAAAACGTCCAGGTGTTTGAGCACCACGTCCTCTGGCATACCTGACACGTCCCAGCGCTTGCGGATGGCCAGTATGTCAACGATGCCTGCGGACTCGCGACCTTTTGGTCCCGGGAAGTCGACCCATTGCCATCGACCCCCGTGCTTGCGAGACTCTCGAATCAGATGTGCTTTCGCGAGTGCGGTGGCGAGGGCCGCTGTTTTGATTGCAGTTATTGCTGCGAGCTGCCCCTTTGTCAGTGTTTCTGGTTCTTTCAGCTCGACCAGCTGTTCGATGGCTTCCGCATCTGACACGGTTTTCTTTTGGGTCGGCGTTGTCTTTCTCATATCAACTCTCCTGAATATAAAAGTGACTGACATCGAGGGTGGTCTCACCGTCCCACCTGTATGCGACCAATGGGCCTCCTTTGCCTGCGCTGTAGTCCACGCAGGCAATCTTTTCAGCCTGCAAAACAGGCGTCCCTTGCAGCCAGTAGTGGCCGACGAAAACGGGCTTGTGTTGGTCATAAACCGGCCGTTCTTCTGCGGGCACCGCTAGCTCAGGCAAAGCCATGCGCGCGTCCTCAGGCATCAGAGCCAGGTCTCGGAAGCTGTGGCGACCCTCGTCCCACCAACGAATGCGAACGTTGCGCCGTTCGTGCCCGTCTTTGTCCAAGAACGCATGACCTTCTGGGAGCGGCACCTCAAGTCCTTTCGTCAATCCTTCGACGGCGCGGAACACAGGGTCGTCGCGTCGGCTTGCCCGGACCATCAGCTCGCGTGTCAGGGTTTTAGAAGGCCCCAGTAAGGGCTCCAGTTCAGACATATAGCCATAGTGCCAACACGCGTGCACCACTCGCAACTCGGGCAGGTCCAGCCACAGGGGCAACGTGAGAAACCATTCAATAGCCTCATCGTGCAGAGACGTGCCTTCAACCTCTGCCAGGAATTGCTGGTGCTGCTGTCGGTTCTTGACACCGAGTTCTCCGTGTCTGGGACGCAAAAAACTCTCACCATTCGCACTGGCAGGGTCAGGCGTGTGCCACGCGATGGCGTTGAACTCGTGGTTGCCGAGAATGGCCTGAGCATTGCCAGACTCGACCATGGCGCGCACGATGCGGTATGTGTCTACTTGACGAGGTCCACGGTCGACATAGTCACCCACAAAAATGGCAGTTCGATGTGGGTGCTGAAAGCTACAAGCCCTTTGCCGGTAGCCCATTCCATGAAGGAGAGCCTCCAATTTGTCTGCCTGACCGTGAACGTCTCCAATGATGTCAAAGCCCATATCACCCCTCTTAGTTGCATAATGCCACTATTATGAGCTACTTAGTGGCGATGTGCAACTATGAATACCACTAAAGAACTTTTTCCCCTTGTCGGCGTGGATGTCGCTCTATTCAGCGTGGTCGATGAACGCCTGAAGGTGCTGCTGGTCAAGCGAGCTCGCGAACCAGATGCAAAACGGTGGGCCCTGCCAGGAGGCATGCTTAAGCCGAATTTGGATGCCTCGCTTGCTGGAACCGCGCGACGCGTGCTGGCCGACAAGGTGGCCGTTGAACTGCCGCACATTGAAGAAGTCGGGACGTATAGCGGCCCAGACCGGGACCCACGCGGCTGGTCGGTCACGGTGCTCTTCTATGCGCTGCTCCCCCTCGACAAAATCAACGCCGTCGTTCGCAACAAGGTCGAAGCCGTGGAGTGGGCGGATGCGACATCGCCCGGACACCGTCTGGCCTTCGACCACGCAGAACAGCTTGCCGCAGCTGTGAAAAAGCTTCGTGCCAAGGTGGCAGCCGACGCTCTCCCTCTTCACCTGCTGCCGGAAAAATTCACGTTGACCCAGCTACAGAATGTGGTGTCGGTCATCCTGGGGCATCCGGTAGACAAGAGCTCTTTTCGGCGACGGTTGAAATCTTCAAGTGACTTGGTGGAGCTTGACGAATTTGTACGAGGAGCTCAGCGCCCAGCTCAGCTCTTCACGGCCAGTCCACGCTTTTCATTCACTTCTAGCCCCTAGGCTCTTGCACACTGGGACACCCGCCCTGATGCGATGTGGAGTGATTTTGTTTTGTGAATGACAGGCGCCGTCGTCTTCATCGATGACCGGGCCCTCATTGTTTTCCACCATGTAGGCTGACCTCTGTGAACTTGAAAACCGCTACGTTTACCCCTGCCGCCTTCGTAGAGCAACTGCAGGCACTCCCGTCGATGCCCAACGTGTTCAACCCCTGGCGGGACTACGATGAGCACAACGATTCCAATGCTGACGCACCCACACAGCGTGCAGAACAATTGAGGCTCTATTTTGAGCAGCGCTTAAAGACCACGCGCCTGGTACTGGTCGCTGAGGCACCGTCTTGGCGCGGCGCGAAATTCACCGGAATCGCGATGACGTCCGAGCGCATCCTTTGCCCCGAACGCCCAAACTCGCTCGCCTCAAAGGCAATGCTTCCCCCCGGCCGTAGGACGAGCTGCCCCGGGCACTTTCCGAGGAGTATGGCGGAGCAGACAGCCACCATCGTGTGGTCGAAACTCTTGGACAGTGGATTCAGACCGGATGAATTCGTGCTTTGGAACGCGTTCCCCTGCCACCCCTACGAGGTTGGCAATCCACGGTCAAACCGGCGGCCGAAGCTCGATGAGCTGAAGGTCACAGCTCATATTTTCCCAAGCTTGCTCACCATGCTGCGCCAGCCAAAGGTCATAGCCGTAGGCAGGATTGCCGAAACGGCGCTGCACAAATTGGACCCTTCGGCAACATCTGTGCGACACCCTGCTATGGGTGGTGCAACGAAGTTTCGCGAGGCGATGGAACAGTTCGTCAAAAACCTACCCCGTCAGAACACAGACAAGCGGACTCAGCACGCCTAATCCTGTTGTCGGGATAGCCTGTACAGATGTTCTACAACTGGGTGGACGACAGCCATTGCGCGATTGCTTGTTGCACGCGCTTTTCTGAAAGACCTCGTCGCGAATCCAGTAGCAACAAGTTCACCGCTGTGCCTGAAAACTCCCGTGCTGCATCGTCAAGCACGAGGTGATGCAAGACCTGCTCGTTAGCCTGAAGCACCATCTCAATCGCGTGCTCCCGAGGTGCACGGGGCGCACTCCCCGCGAACCTCTTGCCTAGAGAACCGAGCAACACACGCAGTTCAGGGTCAGTGTATTCGTAGCGCCATGTTGAGTGCACGATGATTTTGACATCGGTATGCGCAGCTAGCAGCTCGTCAAGTACAGGCGCCCAACAGAACCGTTCTAGACCTAGAAGCTCCGGCTCAACAGGATGAAGAACGCCGTCAAAGTCCAAAAAAAGGATGCGCATGTTGTTTTAACTTCGCTGGCTATTTCTATTCGCTGCTCTCAGGCGGACTGTCCGGTGCGGGTAAGTCCATCCTCAAGGTCAGCTTGCTCATCATCCACTCGACCTCGTCGGCAGATAGGTCCCATTCAGGTTTGCTCTCTATCGCCAGACGCACCTTCTCGAGTACCTCTGCTACCGACCAATCGGGCCTCTGACCGAGCTTTCGGTGGCAGTAATTCTCCAGCTGATTGACGATGTCGCAGCAGTTGTCATATCGCGCGTAGCGCTCATCTTCAGTCAACCCTGAAACATAGACCCCAACCACCTTTCTGACGAGCAGTTTCGGCTGGGCGCCTGCCACGGAGCCTCCACCGAAGTCGCGTGGAAAGTCTTCGGGAATGATGGGGTTTGGTCGTAGTGCGTTGGTCATTCGGGCTCCGACGATGTGTAGAGAAAAAGCGCCAATCGCTCTCTCAATGCATCAAGAACGCCAGGTGCAGATACGCCGAGCGCCCCGTCGCAAAGAATCAACCGCTTTGCGTGCTCAACTGGCCAGGATTCAGAATCATCATCCAGGGCGACCCAGTGGCATGGCTGTCTGCGGGCCACGTCGTTGAGTATTTGCACTCCACGAGGCAGCGCTTCAAAAGCAGTCCGCTTCATGTTTGTGTGGAAAGTCGCCCCGATGACCCGCGCCCGCAGGGAGGGGCTGAGCCTCTTCAATGCGCCACTAAATCTTCGAACCCGCACCCAGGAGGTCGAGAGAACAATGAGGACGTGGGGAAATGGCTCTAGCGCTTCTTCAAGCAGATGCATGTGCTCGAATACGCGATACCCGGGTGTGTTGATGTACGCGCCCCTGCGCGGGTGCCACCATACATCTTCGTGGTGCAGGACACCATCAAAGTCGAGGTAGAGAACTACGCCCCCCTGGCCCTTCAACTTTTTCACGCTCTCATCCTTGAAGGCGGTGATTGACCGGCATCAGCTAGGAAGTGTCACGCAGCATGAGTGTCAATTACGCATGCATGCTCGAAGGCTCTGTTTTCAAACTGCAGTGCACCTGAATCCGACGCAGAGTAGACATCTAGGGCGTATCCCCGGGGGTTTGCGACGACCCGGCACCCTGCGACCCTATAGTCAAACGAATCGTGGACGTGGCCATGCAGCCAGATGTCCGCCCTCTGTACGAGCTCAGTCAGCTCGCTCGCGAAAGCTGCGTTTGCCGGGTCGCCTGCGTACCGTGGATGGACAGAGAGCGGGTGCGGCGCGTGGTGAGTGATGACAACTGTTGTGCCGTCGTAGACTTCTGAAAGCTCTTGCTCTAGCCACGCCCGAGAAACTTCGTGGTCACGCAATGCATGCTCGGGAGAAAACAACTCGCCACTTCGGGTGCGAATTAGTCGGTGGTCGTTGATGCGCAATCGGGCGTTTTCCATCAGTTGACGTTGCGTTCGGTTGCTGCGCAGCCGGTAGTCTGTCCAGAGCGTGCAGCCCAGAAACCTGACGCCGCCAAAGTCTGCCACGTCACGTTCGAGAACTCTGACGGAGGTGTCACGGGATGCTGCTCTGAGTTCGTCCAGGACCGACTCAAGGCAGCCGCCGTAGTGTTCATGGTTGCCCAGCACATACAACACGGGCACAGGCCAGTCCGCAAACAAGGCGACTGCCTCAGATGCATGCCCGACGTCACCCGCAAGAACCAAAACGTCAGCCTGGTGTGCGGGCCGAATCAGCGTTTCGCCCGGGAACAGGCGCGCCAGGTGTTCAAGATGTAAATCTGAAGCCAGCTGAATTCTCACGATAAGGTTTCTTCCAAATGCGTCGGTAAATGGGCTGCTCAAGCCCAAATTTTTGCTCGGGCACAGGCAGCAGAACTGCCTGCGAGAGGTCCGAGAGCGAATCTGCGAACCAGCCGTTGCTTAATGCGGTTTAAAACGTGGTGCTAGTGCAGTTGCCCCATTTGCAGTGTCAAGTTATCTGCGACACGCCGTCCACGGACTGCGTCAGAAGAGATATGTTGAACGGAGACATAGGCAGTCCAGATGGGGCTCGCTTGCAGCCTCGCGAGCGCCCTCGAAAACGCCGGCGAATCTTCATCTTTTTCTACCCACGTCAGAAAGCATCTGAACGAAAGTAACAGTAGACGGGCCAAGTCGTGTTCCTGCTTTCGCGGCATCTCGATGAGTTTCATAAGCAGTGCTCCGATTTCATTTCGCAGCTGCAACGGAGAGCACAACACCGGTGAAGACGCAAACATCTCGACATACCAGGCCCTTTCCTGGGGGTCATCAATGTCGTCTTCAAGGAGCCCTTCCAGATATATGACTTCGTAGGTCTCTTCAATGACGTCTTGAACTGGCGTTTCCGCCCCCAGTTGCCAATGCCGGCTTGCGGGCAGGCGGCTCAGAATGTTCCATTCCATAGGCGTGAAAACGTGAAGCGGCTGTGTTCTGAGCTCGGTTTCGAGCTCGTCAAGCCAAGCGTGGCTATGCTCGGTGGGTTGGGGATTCAATGAGTGACTCCAGTAATTGGTTAAAGGGCCGTCGATGCGCGTCGGTGTCAAATCAGTCTATGGGTCATCACGTTCTCCATCTGGGGTTGTTTTTCAAAGTAGTGAACCCATTCACAGGTTGGAAAAAAACAGCCCTCTGCGCTACCTTTTGTTGGTACCCCACAACGTCCGCGGTGGGGGTAAGTGCTTCAGTGGGTCCTGAAAATGCCTCTTCAACGGGCTCACTTCAGTTGCTCAGGCTGAACGCATCAAGGGCCAACGCATCGCACATTCGAGCCCGCGGTAGCGCACCGGCGCGGGCCCTTGGGTGGTGGGGACAGCTGAGCAGCACCAGCATTCATGAGGGTGCCCCGATGGCCGATTCCAGCGTGTGGGTTCCAGTCGGCTTGGGTCGGGGTTTGCGGGGCGTTTGCGTCAGGCTGCACACCGCTTCACTGAGCATGTCCACGACAGGCTGAAGCAGAAAACTCTGAGGTATCGAGTACTCCGCCCTTGCGACTTCCGGATAGCCGTCAAGGAACACGGCACGTCGCCGGGCGGGGTCGACCATCACCACGGAAACTCTGGGGTCTGCCTCACCGACCTCTTCAAACACTTCGATGGAAACCTGACGATAGAGCGCAATGCTCTCCAGATTCCATTGGTGGAGGTGGGCTCGGGTCAGCACCATGTGCACCGCTTTGAGGTACAGCCTCCAGGGCATCGTTGACCAGCGCAGGAAACCAAACTCGGCTTGCCGTTGGCCGCCTTCAAATCTTGTGGTGGCCGCACAGTGCCTGCTGCCGGTCTTTTGTAAGGTTACGGTTGCCTTCAACGAAGAAGCGGAGTGCGGCTCGAGTGTCAGAACGACAGTTGCCAGCGTTTGTGGGGATGGGGTCGGTTGCATGGAATGACGGGGTTCGTGTGGTCACTACTGTTGCTCCACTGGACCTGTAGTGGCAATTCCGACGAACGCAAGTTTCGAACGGCTCGGGGTGGCGTCTCTCGGAGCGCGGGCCGAGAGGGTGGTTGCCTCCAATGGCTTTGCTGAGGTCGCTACACGTGGTGGTAGCGATTTGGCTACTGCTAGGACATCACCATGAAATCCACCTCAAAAAAACAATCCCCATCAGAGCCGGACAAGGCGCGGGAGCTCGACGACCCCCTGATGCAGCTCTTGCTGAAAAAAGCTGCCATCGAAGGCCTGACACTTAAGCGGTTGGCCGCTCACCTCGGCATCTCGTACGAGCGCCTCGCTCAACTGCGAGCGCAACCGCGGCCGTTTGCCCACACGCGTCGGGAAGTCCTGGAAAAGGTCGCTGCCTTTCTACAGGTGCCGATGGTGCTTGTGCTGTGCTATGCGGGGCTCTTTCGCCTGGAAGACTTTGTCTGGCCCGATACCGGGTCTCGGGCAGGACGGGTGGCCGAGGCCTTGGCAGCGCTGCGTGATGACCCCTTTCTCGGACCGCTGGCCCCCAAAGAGCTTGATGGTGCGGAAGGGTCTGTGCAGCTGTTTGTGCTTTTCCTGTTTGAGCAGCTCAGAAGCCAGCCCGACGCCCAGCGGCGCATATCGGCATGGGTGGTCGAACTTGAACGCGCCACCGTTCAAGTGACACGAGAGCCCAGGGCGCCGGCTGTGAAGCGCAAGCCCGGTCGGCTTTTCACCTGATTGAGCGCCCCTCCCGAGGGGCGCTTTTTTCTGAGTGTGGGGTGCGAGGAAGGTGACCCCGGATGCGTTTCAATGGCCGTTCGCGACCCGCTCACCGACCTGTGCCAGTGCATTGCGGCGGTCGCGGCCAAAGGGCAAGACCCGTTGCTCGCAAGGGGGGCGCATGTGGGACAGCTCACTCCCTGTCGCCTGCAAGTTGGCTGGCTTTGGCACCTTCCACGACCGTGCCTGCAGGTAGCGGAGGGCGCTATGTACGGACAAAAAAGGGCGGACACGTCCAGACATCTGTTGCGATGCAGCCGTGTGGCGGTACGTATCGCAAAGAAATCCCACACCCATCCGCCGTCACGCAGCTGCGCGGGGTGTGAGTTCGCCCAGAAGTCATGCCGGGTGTGAAAACATGAAGCGTCGCTTCAGGTTTGGGTGGCTGCTTGTCCGCGCCGGCAAGATGTATTTGCCAGAAAACAACACCGGCAAGTGCTCATGCCTGTTTGGAGTCGGCCCTGTTGCGGAAGTCCCACTGCACGACGTTCGTCGCGTTCAGCACCTCTTGAGTTCCCTGAGGCTCGACCTCCCGCGGGGTCTCAGACGCGACGGGTTCATTCGCCCTCATCATCTCACTGACCTTGAGTCGCTCGCGACCGTTTGCCACTTGGCGCTGCGCCTCCGCTTCGTCCAGTTTGCGAGCTACGGCGGTGGGCATGATGTGCGTGTACCTCGACAGCGACCGGAGGTCGCGGTGGCCGCTGAACGCTTGTAGGTCCAATACCGAAGGGAACAGGCCAGATTCTGCGGCGCGGCTGATGGCTTCGTGCCGCAAATCGTGGATGGTCAGGTCTTCGACGCCAGCGGCCTCGCATATGCGCGCCCACACGGTCCTCAGCTCTTTGACGCCGACGTCGAACACGAGGTCCGAGTCGCGTGAAAGCCCCTCGAGGCACACGAGGATGTCCATGCGAAGAGCGAGATAACGCGGGCGCCCGTTCTTCGTTTGGGGGAGGAAAGCGGTCTGTTTGGTCTTGTCGATGCGGTCCCAGCAGAGTCCCAGGGTTTCGCCGCGGCGCGCGGCGGTGGCCAACTGAAAAAGCAGGAACGCTTCGTAGAACGCAACATGCTTGTATGTCTCCAGCGCTTGACGCCGTGCGGCTTCGTACGCCTCTTTCACGACCCGTTTGTGTTGGTACACCGTGTCGGCCTTGGCCGCCTGCTTGCGAGCCCCCTCCATCAACTCCTGGGTACACAGCTCAATCGAGCGCAGACGGTCTTCCTCGCGCGCTGCCTGCAGCAAGCGCTCTTCTTCGCCGTCCTTCAGGCGGCGGTCCCGTTCGTTGAAAAACGAAGGACGGCGCACGCCTTGGAGCGGGTGGCGCGCAACCACATAGCCCCAGGTATTGATGGCGACGTTGTAGACGGCGCGAAGCATGTCCAGCTGGCGGGCAACGGTAGAGGGCGCCACTTGGTCGAGGCGCTCACGAATGAAATCTTCCACGTCGGTGGCCAAGACCTTCGCCAATGGCTTGTGCAGCCACTCCAGGGCGGCCATGGGTTGCCGCATGGCGCCTAAAGGGGTGACGGTGTGCCCCAGTTCTTTCATCTCTTTCTTGCGCTGCTCGATGCGTTGGCGCAGCTCGTTGCGGCTGTCTTCGAGCATGGCGCGAAAGACGGTGGCGTACGTGTCGCTGCCGCGCAGCTTCGGGCACTCCTCCTTGATGTAGCGCTCGATGAGCTCGGCGGTGGTCACGTGCATCGCACGTGTGTAGTCCTGGAAGAGGCCGACCGACTGTTCAGCGTCTGCGCGCTTGACATAGCGGTCCGCGTCTTCGTAGGAGTCGAAGGTTTTGAACTGTTCTTTGTGGCCCTTGCGGCGCACGCGGACCTGGATGCAGTTTTCTGCCTGGCTGACGGCGCCTTTGTGCCCGTCGGCTTTGAGTTCCTGCAGGTACGCTTTGACCGCAGCGAGCTTGTTGAAGGGGAATGTCTTGGTCAGCTGTGGCTGGCGTGGGACGCTGACAACATAGTTCGAACGGTTGGTGATGGTGCTCATGAGAGTCTCCAGAGTTGATGGAGACCCGTCTAGGCAACGGCTCAAAAATCTAAAGCGCGCGGCGTTTTAGGACGCCCGTTTTTCAGGTTCTTGAAGCGGATACCACCGGCCGTCGGGTGGCCGGGACACGAAAAAGGGCAGGGGAGACGCAGTTCAACGAAGGGGTGCGAATGCCCCAGTTGGCGCAGATTTGGAGCAGCTGAGGGGTTTTTGCCTGTTTTTTCAGCAGGCTGCCTCGGTGTCCTATTTCCAAGATGTTGATTTACCTGGAAAAATCTGGTCGGGGTGAGAGGATTCGAACCTCCGGCCTCTACGTCCCGAACGTAGCGCTCTACCAGGCTAAGCTACACCCCGAATTCAAGCTCGGCTTTGATGCACAGGCATCAAACGCCTCAAGCAGGTCTTCAGGAGCGACGCCCCAGAAGACCTGTCGCCAATTCTAGCAAAGCGCCACTATATTCATTGGCTGGAAGGGCTCGCGCAGCTTCGATTGCGCGCTGGGCTTCGGCCGATGCGCTGGCTCTTGCCAACTCCAGTGCGCCCGATGTTTGAATGATTGACTGAATCTCTTCCAGATGGGTTTGATCCCCTTGGGCAATGGCGTTGCGGATCAAGGTTTTCTGCCCTTCACTGGCGGTTCGCAGTGCACAGATGATGGGGAGCGTGACCTTGCCCTCGCGCAAATCGTCACCCAGGTTCTTACCCAGGAGTTCCCGATCGCCTTCGTAATCGAGAACGTCATCAACCACTTGAAATGCCGTGCCGAGTGCTTGCCCATACGTGGCACACAGTGCTTCGGTCTCTGCGTCAGCGCCGGCCAGAATGGGTGCCAGCCTCGCGCTTGCCTCAAACAGTTTCGCAGTCTTTGAGCGAATGACTCGCAGGTAGGCGGTCTCGTCCAGAGAGGCGTCATGCATGTTCATCAACTGCATGACTTCGCCTTCTGCAATGACGTTGGTGGCTTCCGAGAGCACCTGCATGACGCGCATGTTGTCCACGCTGACCATCATCTGAAAGGCGCGCGAATAGAGGAAGTCGCCGACGAGCACGCTGGCGGCATTGCCGAAACGCTCGTTTGCCGTCTCGCGCCCCCTGCGCAGGGTCGACTCATCGACCACGTCATCGTGAAGGAGCGTGGCAGTGTGGATGAACTCGACGACTGCAGCCAGCGTGTGCCTGTGAGGGTGCAGGTTGCCCAATGCACCGGAAACGAGCAGCAACAAGGCGGGGCGAAGACGCTTTCCGCCAGAAGAAATGATGTACTGGGCCACTTCCCGGACCAGTGGCACATCGGTGGAGAGCCGCTCTTCGATGACCTCGTCTACCCGGAGCATGTCAGGCTGAATCAGGTCGAGTGCGTGAGCGGCGGGTGCGGAGGTGGTCAAGATGCGGTATGGGCTGAAGAGCTACGGGCAGGGATCGCAGGCCGAATTATAGAAACCAGGCATCGGCCT
>PHCQ01000074.1 GCA_002840835.1 Betaproteobacteria bacterium HGW-Betaproteobacteria-16
GTACTACAGCTACGTGGCCCACATCGTGAGCGACCGCGCCGAGGTGGTGCCGGTGATTCCCGCCGGCTTCAACCCGCATGCCTACGAGCCCAGGGCCGAGGACATCAAGCGCATCGGCACGCTGGACGTGATGGTGGTCAACGGCATCGGTCACGACGACTTTGCCGAACGCATGATCGCCGCCAGCGAAAAACCCACACTGCCGCTGATCGAGTCCAATGCCAATGTGCCTCTGCTGGCGGCCACGGGCATGGCTGGCCGGGGCGGCTCGGGCAGTGTGGTCAACCCGCACACGTTTCTCTCTGTGGCCGGGGCCATCGCCCAGGTCAATACGATCGCACGTGAACTGGGTCAGATCGACCCCGCCAACGCCAAGACCTACCAGACCAACGCCCGCACCTACGCACGCCGTCTGCGCACGCTCCGCGCCAATGCGTTGTCTGAACTGGCCCAGGCGCCAGGCGTCGGCTTCAGGGTGGCCACCATCCATGGCGCCTACGACTACCTGCTGCGGGAATTCGGCCTGGAAGTGACCGCCGTGGTGGAACCTGCCCACGGCATCGAACCCAGCCCGTCCCAGCTCAAGGGCACCATCGACCGGCTGCGTGAACTCGACGTCAAGGTCATCTTTTCCGAGATGGACTTCCCGTCGACCTATGTGGACACCATTCAACGCGAAACCGGCGTGCGCCTCTACGCGCTCACCCATATTTCCTACGGGGCCTACGAGGCCGACAAATTCGAGCGCGAGACCGCGCGCAACCTGGCCACCGTGGTGCGGGCGATCCGGGAGTCCACCCTGTGACCGGACCGTCCCTTGTTTTTGATCACATCGACCTGACCCTGGGCCGCACGAATATCCTGCGGGAGGTGAGCTTTGCCGTGGCGCCCGGTCACATCCATGCCATGGTGGGTCCCAATGGCGGCGGCAAGAGCTCGCTGATCAAGACCTTGTTGGGCCAGACGCCGCACACGGGCCAGTTGGTGCTGAACTGGCCCCACACGCCGGGCGTGGTCGGCTACGTGCCGCAGGCCATCGAGTTTGATCGCACCCTGCCCATGACGGTGGAGGACTTCATGGCCGCGACCACCCAGCGACGTCCCGCCTTCCTGGGGCGAGCGCGCGGTTCCGCACCGGCCATTCATGCAGCGCTCGAGCGTGTGGGCATGGCAGACAAACGCAGCCGGCGCATGGGTGCCCTGTCGGGTGGTGAACGCCAGCGCGTGTTGCTGGCCCAAAGCCTGATTCCGGACCCTGGGCTGATGGTGCTGGATGAGCCCATGGCCGCCTTGGACGAAGCCGGCGTACAGGTTTTCGAGACGCTGCTGACCGCCTGGCGCACTGCCGGCGTGACCGTGCTCTGGGTGGAGCACGATCTTGAAGCGGTGGGGCGCCTGGCAGACCAGGTCACCGGCCTCAACCGTTTCGTATTGTTCGACGGACCGCCATCCGAGGTCTTGACCTCCGATCGCCTGCTCACCCTGTTTTCGACACGTCCGCGCACGGCGGCGCAGGCCGAGGAAGTGACCGCATGAGTTTTGAAGCTTTCAGGTTGACGGTCCAGGCCTGGGCCGAAGCGGGCTGGTTGCCGCCTTCGCTGGCCTACGGTTTTGTGGTCAGCGCATTGCTGGCCGGTCTCATCATCGGGCCGGTGCTGGGCGGTCTGGGCACGCTGGTGGTGGTGAAGCGGTTCGCATTCTTTTCTGAAGCAGTGGGTCATGCCGCGCTGACGGGCGTGGCGATCGGCATCCTGCTCGGTGAGCCATACACCGGCCCCTACGGCAGCCTGTTCGGCTACTGCCTGCTGTTTGGTGTGCTGCTCAATTTCCTGCGCAACCGCACAGGCCTGTCTGCCGACACCTTGATCGGGGTGTTCCTGTCGGTGTCGCTGGCCATGGGGGGCAGCTTGCTGCTGCTGCTGTCCGGTCGCGTGAACATCCACATCCTGGAAAACGTGCTGTTCGGTTCCGTGCTGACTGTGAATGGGCAGGACATCGCCGTGCTGGCGGTGGTTGCAGCGGTGGTGGTGGCCCTTGCGCTGCCGCTCTACAACCACATGATGCTGGCCAGCTTCAATCCGCAACTCGCCGCGGTGCGCAAGGTCAGGGTCAAGTTGCTGGACTACCTGTTTGTGGCCATGGTGACCATCGTCACCGTGGCTGCGGTGAAGGTGATCGGCGCCATCCTGGTGGGCGCACTGCTGGTCATTCCTGCCGCAGCGGCCAGGCTGCTCAGCCACTCCATGCGCAGCTTCTTCTGGCTGTCGGTGCTGTTCGCCACGGTGAGCACGATCGCAGGCATCCTGGTGCCCATCGAACTCGAACTTCCCGTGCCTTCGGGCGCGGCCATCATTCTGCTGGCGGGAGCCCTGTTTGCCATCGCAGCGATCTTGCGCGGCGTCGTTCCCGCCCTCAAAGGACAAGCCGCATGACCCATGCCTCGCTCAACCGCCGCATCGCCATCACCGCCACCTTGCTGGGTGCCAGTGGCCTGTCATTGGCGACCCCAGCCAAGGGGAACGGCATCAAGGTGCTCGCTGCCCACCCGGTTGCCCATGCTGTGACGCAGCGCTTGCTCAATGGCACACCTGTGCGGCTTGAACGCGTCGCACCCGAATCACTGCCGCCCACCCGTCACACTTCGTATTTCACGGGCCGAGGGGCTGCGGCGCTGGCGGCTGCTGCGCAATCGGCTGATGCGGTGATCGGTCTGCGTTCGGTCTGGCCAGAGGACCCCCTGTTTCCGTTCGCCCGGCGCGCCAACATTCGCATTGTGGAGATCGACGCGGCCAAACCTGTGGACGGCGCGCTGCCCGGCGTGAGCCTGCAACCCGGTGCGCCAGGCGAAGGGCTGCACGCCTGGCTGGACCCCACCAACCTCGGGCGCATGGCCGACATCGTCGCGCACGATCTGAAACTGCTGGCGCCCGAGAGCGCATCACACATCAGTGAACAACTGGCGGCCTTCAAACGGGACGTGGTCGCTCTCACGGCCAAGGCAGGCATCGCATTGGCTCGACTCGAAGACGTGACCGTTTTCAGCCTGTCGGACCGGCTTGACCACTTCGCTGCCGGATTCAACCTTGACCTGTCCGGGCGCGATCACCGCGACGATACGGCCTGGGAACCTGACGCGCTGAAGACCTTGAGCCAGACCTTGCGAGATGCGGAGGTGGTGGCCGTGTTGCATCACCGTGAACCAGCCACCGAAGTGGCCCGCGTTGTGAGGGAGGGCGGCGCGCGCCTGGTGGTGTTGTCTGCAGAGGGCATGGACCCGCTGGCAGAGCTGGCGAGCAACGTCGAGCGGCTGGTTCAAGGACTGACACCGACCTGAAGCCCGTTGCAGACGGTCGTTCCGGCTTGGTGGCTTGAGCACTTGCGGGCATGATGTCGCCATGTACCTGCCTCCCCAATTCGCCTCCAAGGACGCTGCCATCGCCAGGGAGCTGATGCGTTCGCACCCGTTTGCCAGCCTGATCTCTGTCGACGACGACGGCCTGCCTTTTGTCACGCAGTTGCCGCTGCACCTGGAGGAAGAAGGCGAAGGCTTGCTGTTGCTTGGTCATGTGGCGCGCCCGAACCCACATGGAAAGTACTTGCGAGAGAGGCCCAGGGCCAAGGTCAGCTTCCTGGGTCCGCATGCCTACATGTCGCCTCGCGTCTATCCCGATCTTGCCCGGGTGCCGACCTGGAACTACCTGGCCCTGCATGCCACGGTCGAAGCCAGGCTGATCGAGGGCTTTGACGACAAGGACCGGCTGCTCAAGCACCTGATCCACGACCACGACCCCGCCTACGCCGACCAATGGCGCGCTCTGGGCGAGGACTACCAGCACAAGATGATGCAGGGCATCACGGCCTTCGAGTTGAGGGTGATCGACCTGCAGTGCAAGGTGAAACTCAACCAGCACCGGCCGGAGTCGCACGGTGCCATGCTGAAAACGTACGGTCAAGGAAATGATGACGAGAGGGCGCTTGCGAACTGGATGGTCCGGCTGGGACTTGGCTGACAGGGCAGCGAACCCGTTCCAGTGGGTCTCCCTGTGGGCCCCTTTTGGTGTATTGGCGATGTTGTTGCAACCGTTGAGCGGCAGTTGCGTGCCTCATGTCACAGGTGTTCGTACACTCTTTTTCTTGCGAACGAAACTTCCTGCAATTCGGTTCCTCTGAGGCACAGCGTCAAAGGTTCATCCAAAAATGTCTTCGTTCCTCCGCATCAAACTCCTTTCGCGTTCACGCGTATTCATTCTGGCCGGTCTTTTGTTCGGCCTCACTTTGCTCTCTTTGTGGGCGCAGGGTGAAGAATCGAAACCCATCGTCACTGCAAGCGCACGCTGGCAGACCAGTCTCGATGCTTTCGCTGCAGCCGACCGTGTCAGCGCGCCGGCGCACGGTGGCGTGGTGTTTGTGGGGAGTTCATCCATTCGCCTGTGGACCGATCTGGAGGACAGCTTCGAGAAGCATCCGACGGTGGTCAAGCGGGGGTTCGGTGGCTCCCGGTTGCGCGATTGCGTGGATCTGGTGGATCAACTGGTCTTGTCCTACAAGCCCAAGCTGGTGGTGGTGTACGCCGGCGAAAATGACTTGGCTGAGGGGGCCTCCCCGCAGCAGGTGCTCGAGCACTTGGACACCTTTGTTCAGAAAATCAAGGCCTCGTTGCCTGAGAGCCGCATCGCTTATGTCTCGATCAAACCCAGCCCCTTGCGTGCATCACTGATTCCGGTCGTGCGAGAAGCGAATGCGTTGATCGAGGCCTACAGCCGAACCGATCCGCAACTGGCCTACATCGACGTGTTCACGGCCATGCTTGATGCAAACGGACGGCCCAGGCAAGAACTGTTTTCCGGTGACCGGCTTCATCTCAACGCGGATGGCTACCGTCTGTGGCAGAAGGTCATTTCAGCTCGACTCTGAAGGGCGCATGTGGCCCGGGCCAGGTGTTCGAGCCTTGCGTGCAGCCTTCCTTCGATCCCGCGCCACCGAGAACCGGGCAACGGCATAAAGGGCGTAGAAGCCGGTGAACAGAATCAGCAGATCGACCGAAAGGGGGCGATCCGGGCGCACTGAACCAAAGAGCCCCAAAGCCAGCAATGCCACCACCAGATGGGCGCAGAAGACGGGCAGGGCAGCCAAGCCCAGCGTTTCAAGCACTTGAACCTGTGGCAGCCTGCGCTTCAGCCAAGGCGCGAAATGCATCAGCAGCAGCATGAGCGCCACCACGTTGATCAAACCTGCCCGGGCTCACCTAAACTCAACACTCATGAACGCTGTCCCCGCACCGCCTGCCCCAGCACACCATGACGACGACAGCCTGATGACGCTGGCATTGGCTCAGGCACAACTGGCTGCTCAGGCGGGAGAGGTTCCGGTGGGTGCGGTGTTGATTCGCCGCCACGCCGACGGCACGGCGACGGTGCTGGCGGCGGCGCACAACAGCCCGGTGTCGACGCACGATCCGACCGCTCATGCCGAGATTCGTGTGTTGCGCGAAGCCGCGAGCGAGCAGTCCAACTACCGGCTGGAAGGCTGCGAGCTGTTCGTGACCCTGGAGCCGTGCGCGATGTGTGCTCAGGCCGCCTTTCACGCCCGCCTGGACCGGGTGGTGTACGGCGCACGAGAACCCAAAACGGGTGCGGCGGGCTCGGTGGTCGATCTGTTCGCGATGCCGCAATTGAATCACCAGACGCAAGTCACGGGAGGCGTGTTGGCCGAGGAATGCGCCACGCTGTTGCAGAGCTTCTTCAAAAGCCGCAGGGCGGAAGCCCGTGAGCAGGCCCACCCGTTGCGGGACGATGCGGTTCGCACACCGGATGCGCGGTTTGCAAACCTTCCCGGCTACCCCTGGCCACCCCATTACGTGAGCGATTTGCCGGCCCTCAATGGGTGGCGCATGCATTACCTCGACGAGGGCCCACGCGATGCACCCAGGACCTGGCTGTGTCTGCACGGCAACCCCGCCTGGAGCTACCTCTATCGCAAGATGATCCCGGTCTTTCTTCGCGAGGGTGATCGCGTCGTGGCGCCCGACATGATCGGCTTCGGTCGCAGCGACAAGCCCAAGAAGGAAGGGGCACATTCATTCACCTGGCACCGCCAGGTGCTGCTGGAATGGGTGGAGCAACTGGATCTGCGAAATGTCGTGCTCGTGGCACAGGACTGGGGGGGGCTTCTAGGCCTGACCTTGCCCATGGCATCACCTGAACGCTACCAGGGCCTGCTGGTCATGAACACCACTCTGGCCACGGGTGACCAGCTGCTGAGCGACGGGTTTCTGGCATGGCGGGACATGTGCAGAAAGCAACCGGATTTCAGCGTGAGCCGGCTGTTTGCTCGCGGCAATCCACACATGTCACCCGACGAATGTGCGGCCTACGACGCCCCGTTCCCGGACCGGGGACACCGGGCAGCCTTGCGGGCGTTTCCAGCGATGGTGCCGGAACACCTCGATGACGACGGCGCGGCCACATCGCGCCTTGCGCGCGATTTCTGGCAGCAGCAATGGCAAGGGCGCTCCATGATGGCCATTGGCCAGCAGGACCCTGTGCTGGGCGAACCCGTGATGCGCCAGCTTCAAAAGATCATCAGAGGGTGTCCGGAACCCATGCTGCTGCCGCAAGCCGGGCATTTCGTGCAAGAAACTGGTGAACGCATAGCGTCAGAGGCATGCCGTTTATTTAGGCGATGATGACGCCACCTTTCAATCTGTCAGAGACAACGCATTCATGAGCCATATCTACATCTACTCTCCGTCCAGTGCCGTGCGCGACAAGGCGACTTTTCGGCGCGGTGTTGCTCGTTTGAAGCGCCTTGGTCATGAAGTTGAAATCGACGAAGCCGCGCTCGCTTCGCACATGCGTTTTGCCGGTGACGATGCCACCCGGCTGGCGGCGATCGGCCGGGCGGCGGCCAGTGGTGCCCAGGTGGCGCTCATATCTCGCGGTGGCTACGGCCTCACCCGCATCCTGCCGGAGCTGCCCTACAAGGCCATCAGCAAAGCGGTCGAGGGCGGCACGCATTTCGTGGGCATGAGCGATTTCACTGCACTGCAGTCAGCTGTGCTCGCCAAAGCAGGTACGGTGACATGGGCCGGCCCGGCGCTGGGTGAAGACTTCGGTGCCGAAGGCGTGCCCGACGACATCATGGAAGCCTGCTTTGACGACCTCGTGTGCGGGCAGGGCGAAGGCACGGGATGGCGATTGCCCAAGTCAGACCTGATTGCGCTCGCGTCCACCTCCCGGACCTCAACGGAAGGTCAATCCGCCTTGCACGTTCGAAACGCCGTGCTCTGGGGGGGCAACCTCACGGTCTTGTGTTCACTGGTCGGCACACCGTGGCTGCCTCGTGTCAAGGGCGGGGTCTTGTTTCTCGAAGATGTCAACGAACACCCCTACCGCATCGAGCGTCAACTGACGCAGTTGCTTCATGCCGGCATTCTGGGCGAACAGAAGGCGGTGTTGTTGGGTTCGTTCAATCGCTACAAGCCGAGCCCTCATGACAAGGGGTTCAAGCTTCAGACAGTGGTGGACTGGTTGCGAGGCCGGTTGCGCACACCGGTATTGACCGGATTGCCCTATGGACACGTGCCCACGAAGGTGGTGCTGCCGGTCGGGCGCAAGGTGGAACTGCTGGTGCAGGACCGGGAGGCCCTGGTTTTCTGGGGTTGAGCGAAGGGTAAGAGGGCAGCGTGGAGCTCAGCGGCGGATGCGGCCGGCATCCATCAGGCTCCTGGGCAGCAGCCCGCGGAACGATGGCGAGAGTTCCTGAACAATGTCGACCGCCTTGGCTTCACCATGAATGCGGCTGAGGACGGCCACCATTTCCGAACGGGCAAACCACAGCGCGTTGGCGTCTGGCATGTACTGCAAGCGGCGTGAGAGCTGAGGGTTGATCAGGGCGCCTTCTTCGCCAAGCGCAGCCAGCATGGCCTTGCGCACAGGCTCCAGCGCTTCTGGCGAGTCGCGTCGAATCTCAGTGCCCAGAAACGCAGAGATGCTGTGTCGCAGTCCAGGTTTAAACCAACGCATGTTTGAGCTCCTCAACGACGGCCCGCTGACAATGGGCCTGTGTACTTGTGTTACGGAAGATACTCTCTTCAAACGACTTTGTGCAATCTCCTTTCAGCCAGTGAAACCAAAAAAACAACAAACGAATCATGCGTTTAGCCACTTTGTCTCGGTTTCGCCTTAGCATTTGTAAGAATTTTCTAACTGGTCTGCTGGTAAGGATGTGCCAAAACAGCTAGTTGGTAGTGCATTTTCCGGCTGCCCAGGGAGCCTTTGTAGAACCTAATGAGACATGCCCTTGTTCGAAGGTCTGGCGTTTGCCGCTTTCGCTTCCCCCGAAGCACCCTTCGAGTCTTTGGCGACGTGAGTATTCAGACGTGTTTTTCCGTGTGATTTAATTCACACAAAAAATCTTCCCATGGCAGAACTGACCATTGCATTTGTTGACCTGACCGGCAGCGTATCGGTGTTTGAAACGCTGGGGAATGACCGTGCCACCAAAGCCGTGACCAAGCTCACGCAGTGGATCGGATCGGTGGGCATCGACAACGGCGGCAAGGTGGTGAAGATGCTGGGCGATGGTGTGTTGTTGTCGTTCGCCAACAACCGCATGGCCGTCGAAACCATGACGCAGATCCAGCAGGAGCATGCCCAGCGGGTCGCACAATGGCCCAGCCGGCTCAAGCTCATGATGCAGATCGGCATGGCGCGTGGACAGGTGATCCAGGTGGACGGCGACTGCTTTGGCGATGCGGTCAATGTCGCGTCCAGGTTGAGCGATCTGGCTGGTCCTGAACAAATCCTGGCCACCGACACAGTGATCCGCAAACTGGGTGCAAAACACGGCGTGCGCAGCCGCAGTCTGGGTCCCATGCGCATCAAGGGCAGGGCAGAGCCGTGCGAGGTCTTTCGCATCGAGTGGCAGTCGGAAATGCTCTCCGAATTCCTCACCTTGCCCGCCGATCTGCACGCATTGAACACGTCCAGGGAGTCGGTCTATGGCGGAATTGAGCTGGGCTGGCTCGACACCAGCCAGTCATTCAGTCTGACCGACCTGCCTGTGAAGATCGGCCGCGTCCCTGAAGCGGACTTCGTGGTCAACGACCCGCGGGTTTCTCGGCTGCACGCCAGCATCGACATCCGTTCCGGCAACTATGTGCTTGAAGACATCAGCAGTTACGGCACCTGGGTGCGCTTCGCGGGTGCCGACAACCCCATCTCTCTCAGGCGCCAGGAATGCCTGCTGCACAGCGATGGCGAAATTGCCCTGGGCGCGCCGTTCACCGATTTCAGTGGGCCGAATGTGACCTTCAAGCTGGTCGACGGCCAGATGGTCCTGGGTCGAGGCGTGCGCTCTTGAGCGCGAAGACGCTTGCTCAGGCCACTGTGCCAGATGCGCCAGTCTGCTGACCGTTGATCGAGGTGTCGCGAAGCTGGCTGAGCGCCAACTGCATCTGGCCCGCCAGTTGTGCAATGAATTGATCCACTTCGCTGCTGCTGACCTGGCCGCTGTTGTCGGCGTCCAGGCCAGCCAGGAGTGACTTCAAGGGATCGTTCGCGGCGGTTGTCGCACTTGGGGTGGTCGACGCGGGCGATTCAGATGAGGGTGAGTACTGTGCGGTGGTGACGCTGGTGATCGTGGTGGTGACGGTCGAGGCGCCGTCTGTGAATTGAGCAGCGGTGCCAGACGCCGCAGGCGAGCCCGCAAATTCTGCACGCGAAAGAATGCCATCACCGTCAACGTCGAGTGCATCAAACTCCGAAGTCGGCTTGGTTTCCCCTCCGCGTGCGGCCAGAAAGTCCTCTGTGTTCTGGGGTGCGGAAAACGCAGCACGAATCATCTGGCCCAACTCCTGGCCGGACAGTTCACCACTGCCGTCCACATCGAGGCCGGCGAACATTTCGCTGTGGTCTTCACCCAGATCCACACCCAGTTTGGTGGTGAGCTGCTCCATCGCTGCCTGAAACTCGCTCTGCCCGACCGAACCGTTTTCGTCGACGTCGATCTTCTTCAGCATCTTGTCTTGCAGATAGGTCGTCAGGGTAGACCCGAGCGACGCCAGGGCAGGGGACCATTGGCTGGCGGTTTTGGAGCCGATTCCTTCGACGGTGCTCATGGCAGATCCTTTCAAATGGGAAACAAGATGTTCTTGCGAACAGCCCATATGGTCTGACATTCCCCCAGAACGGAAGCGGCACAACAAGCGGGGAAGTGACCCGCTTTTCGTGCGATTGTTTTCTTGCGACTTAGAACTTGTCCGTAAATAGTCGAGGTCGGCTTGGCGGACGCCTGGAGCGCATGGCGGCGTTGCAAATTCGCGCGATACCTACGGGTATCGCTGTGGTTTGCGCCTTGCCCTGCACCCCAATCGCCTCGCCATCCTCCGCCCGCCTATTTACGGACAAGTTCTTACTTGAGGTTGCCGGAAAGGAACTGCGCAAGCCGTTCACTTTTGGGACGCGCCAGCACATCGGCGGGCACGCCCTGTTCTTCTATGCAGCCCTTGTGCAGAAAGATCAGGTGGTTGGAAACCTCACGGGCAAAGCCCATTTCGTGGGTCACCACCAGCATGGTGCGGCCTTCTTCGGCGAGCAGCTTCATCACACGAAGCACTTCGCCCACCAGCTCCGGGTCCAGCGCACTGGTGGGTTCGTCGAACAGCATCACCGCCGGCTCAACGGCCAGCGCGCGGGCGATTGCCACGCGTTGCTGCTGCCCGCCACTCATGTGAGACGGGTAACGATCTTCAACCTCGCGCAAACCCACACGCTCCAGGTAGCGCCGTGCGGTGGTCACCGCTTCGTCGCGAGGCACGCCCAGCACGTGGACGGGCGCCTCAATGATGTTCTGCAGCACCGTCATGTGCGCCCACAGATTGAAATGCTGGAACACCATGGCCAGCTTGGTCCGCAGGCGCTGCAATTGGGCCGCGTGCACCGCCTGCAACTCGCCATGGCGGTCGGCCTTGAGCTGCAGCTCTTCACCAGACAGGACGATTCGACCTTCGTTGGGCTTTTCCAGCAGGTTGATGCAACGCAGCAGTGTGCTCTTGCCGGAACCCGAACTGCCAATCAGGCTGATCACGTCGCCTGCATTGGCCTGCAATGACACGCCTTTGAGGACTTCGTTGTTTCCAAAGCGTTTGTGGATGCCTTCGACCTTCAACAAACAGGCTGAAGGGGAGCTGGAAGGCGCGGCGTCGGGGTTCATGGGTATGGTTCGATTTGTTTGGAAATGGCTGGTGCTGGCCCTTCAGGCGCCCAGCAAGTCACCTGTCCGAAAAGGCTTCGCGCCAGCGATCTTGCCCACCTCGCCGCCAGCCATCACATAGCGTTCCCTGACCACGGCATAGAGCACCCCTGATACGCCGGCCTTCACCTGGTGCACGGTGGAGCCGCCAGCTGAGGTGGGGTCGATGACTTCAGCAATCACATCGCCCAGGGCAACCGACTGGCCGGGACGCACGAGGTAGACAAGCACCCCTGGGCGGCCCGATCGCAGCGTCTGCGAACCCGCCAGCGGAGTGGCCTTGCAGGCCGGAGCAGGCAGTGCCGGCGTTGCGGCAGACGTGGAGCGAAGCACACCAGCGTGCGCCAGGAAAGCCATGATCGCCTGGGTATCCATCAGTGCGAGCGGATGCGACACCTCGCCTTCGCCGCGCAGCTCCACCGTGGTGCTGGCGCAAGCCTGCGGCAATGGCATGTTCAAGCCCGCAGCCTTCAAACGCTCACCCAACTGCCACCAGACACCGGAGAGCCTCTCATCGAACGGGCCACCGCCGGAGTCCTTTGCCAGCAATACGGCTCGACACTCCAGCAGTCGCGCAAGCGGCTCCAGTGCGGGCCAGCAGGTTTCTTCACAATACATGTGCATGACCGACTCGCAGTCGCAATGCAGGTCAAGCACAAGATCGGCGTCGTGCGAGAGCAGCATCAAATGCCGGCGCAGGCTTTCCAGCTCGGTGGCGGGTTGCCACTGCTCCAGCCAGGCACCCATGGCCGATCGCACCGCGGCGACGTTGGCGCCTGCATCGGGGCCCATGCGGTCCTGAACCACCGGCCAGACCGCCTCGGCCATGTCCGGGTAATGTCTGTTGAAGTTTTCGGAAGTGCCGAACTCGAATCGTCCCTGGGCGTGATGGTCCAGCCGCTGGGTCAGACCAATGGGGTTGGCAGCCGGTACCAGCAGCACTTGCCCCTGCAGGCGGCCGTCGTCGTGTGCCCGCTGCAAGAAGGTGCGCAGATGATGTGCAACGAGCATGCCGGGAAGCTCCTCGGCATGCAGGCTGGCCTGTATGTAGACCTTGGGCCGCGCGTCAGGCTCACCGTACCGAAAGCTGACCAGATGTTTCTGACTGCCCAGACTCTGGGACAGAAGAGGGTGTTCGATGCGATTCATGCGCAGGCCGGTTGCGTCGTCATCAATGCGAGCGAGGTGCCAGGTGGGCCAGAAAGCGACGCTCGGTCAATCTAAACAAGCCCACCAGTGCGAATGTGATGGCCAAGTAGATCGCTGCGGCAAATATATAGGCTTCAAACGGCAGATAGTAGTCCGAGTAGATCCGGCTAGCGGCCGCCGTGATGTCCAGCATGGCCGGCACAGTGCTGGCCAGACTGGTGCTGTGCAGCATCATCACGACTTCATTGCTGTAGGCGGGCAGGGTGCGGCGCAGTGCGCTGGGCAGGATGATGCGTCGCATCGCCTGCCAACGGCTCATGCCCATGGCCTGTGCCGCTTCGATCTCGCCCGCGTGGGTATCGCGGATGGCACCTGCGATCATCTCGGCCGTGTAACCGGCGGTGTTGAGACTGAAAGCCAGCAGGGCACAGAAGAACGGCTCCTTGAAATGCGTCCAGGGCCAGACGTCGTTCCAGCGTTCCTGCACCCATTCAAGCTGCGCAATGCCGTAGTAGATGAGGTAGACCTGAATCAGCAGCGGCGTTCCCCGTATCACGTAGGTGTACGCGCCGACGAGCCATCGCAGCACTGCCACGTTGCTCGTCAGGGCCAGCGCGAACGCCAGCGCCATCACGCCACCCACAAGCAGGGATGAAGCCAGCAGTGTCAGGGTGGTTACCACGCCTTCGGCGTACATGGCCAGCGTGGCTGGCTCGAAGATGATGCTCCACTTCATGCGTGTGGCACCTCAGGTCGCAGCTCGCCGCACGCCGATGCTGTAACGCCGTTCCAGCCAGCGCAACGCCCAGAGCGAAACGGATGTGTAGACAAGAAACAGCGCTGCAGCAAAGAGAAAGAAGGTGAAGGGCTCACGCGTAGCGGCACTGGCCTGCTTGGCCAGGTACGTCATTTCGTGCAGACCGATCAGGCTGATCAGTGCCGTCGCCTTGATCAGCACCAGCCAGTTGTTGGTGAAGCCGGGCAGGGCGTAGCGCACCATTTGGGGGGCCGTGATGCGCAGGAAGGTTCTGACCGGTCCCATCCCGAATGCCCAGGCCGCTTCCATCTGCCCCTTGGGAATGGCAAGAATGGCGCCCCGGAATGTCTCTGTCATGTAGGCGCCATAGATGAAGCCGATGGTCAGCACGCCCGCAAGAAAGGGATTGATGTCAAAGGTGGACTTGCTGCCCAACCATTCGAGCAGGTTGTTCATGCCAATGGTGCCGCCATAAAAAATCAGCAGCATCAGCACCAGTTCGGGCACGCCGCGCACCACAGTGGTGTACACCGTGGCCAACGCAACCGGCAGTTTTCGCCCCGAAAGCTTGGCCGCCGCGCCAAGCAGCCCCAGCATCACGGCCAATACCAGCGCCGACAGAGACACCCCCACGGTGAGGAGGGCGCCCTGAAGGATGGAAGTGAAATAGCCAGTCAAGACTGCTCAGGTATCAGTTGTTAACCACGCCGGAGCACAAAGGACATCGCATGAAGCGGTCCAACCCAGGGGCACCGCCGGGCCGGCTTTGCCGGACGGCCCGTGCCGCCCCCTTGAGGGGGTGACGCGAAGCGGTGCGGGGGTGTTCCGCATCAGTCGCCGTAGACGTCGAAATCGAAGTACTTCTTGCTCACGGTGTCGTAGGTACCGTTGGCGCGAATGGCCTTGATGGCGGCGTTGAGCTCATCCTTGAGTTGTGTCTCACCTTGGCGCAAAGCCACGCCAACACCGATGCCGTAGTATTTGGGGTCATTGAGAACGGGCCCGACAAAACCGTAGCCAGCGCCTTCAGGCTTGCTCAGGAAGCCCCCGGTCACTTCCACAGAGTCGGCCACCGTTCCATCCAGACGGCCTGATTTGATATCGAGGTAGACCTGATCCTGTGCCTCGTAGGGCACCACGGAAACACCCACGGTCTTGAGTTCACCCATGGCGTATTTCTCCTGGGTGCTGCCCTTGAGAACGCCAATCTTCTTGTCTTTCAGCGAAGCCAGGTCGGTGAAGGGTGTATCGGCTTTGACCACAATCCTGCTGGGTGTGTTGTAGTACTTGTCGGTGAAGTCAACGACCTTCTGGCGTTCTTCAGTGATCGACATCGAGCTGATGATCGCGTCGTACTTCTTGGCCTGCAGGCCGGGAATCATGCTGTCCCAGACCTGTTCGACATACACGCATTTGCGCTTGATTTCGGCGCAGAGAGCTTCAGCGATGTCCACGTCGAAACCAGTGGGCTTGCCGTCGGCGGTCTTGAAGGTGAAAGGCTCGTAGGTAGGGTCGATGGCAATCTTGAGCTCAGGCATCTCGGCAGGTGCCGGAGCGGGAGCCGCAGCCGGTGTGGCCGCAGGTTCTTGTGGGGCAGGTGCCGGCGCCTCGGTTTTGCCACAGCCCACCAGCGCAGCAGAAGCAATCAGACCCATGGTCAGAATCAGGTTTTTCATTGGTTTCCAAATAAATCAGTTGATCGGGGAGCACCCGGATTGGCCTCCCGCAAAGGTAATGGATTGTAGGTCTGGGCAGTCCCGTCATCCGCTGCCAGACGCTGGTGTTTCCACTGATGGTCAGGCGCCCAGATCGGCAACCCGGGAGCCGCCCAGCTTTCCACAGGTACCCAGCAAGCAAGGACGGTGCCGGGTGCACCGTGTGCTCGATTCTTGGAGATATGGCAGGGGGCGACTGGTGGACCCAACCCGTGGTTCGCTATCCCAGGCCAGACCGGAACAGCCAGCCTGCATTTAACTTAACATAATATACATCGTAGAATATTATAGTGATGTACATCAATGCGGCACGTGGCACAGATCCCATGAACGTGGACGACGTTGCAAAGCTCCTTTACGTGACCTCAAGCACTTTGCGAAACTGGTATTCGGCGCTATGACATTCCATATTCCATGTTCCATATGCAGCCTTCAAGCTGCTGCCGGACGCATTGCGCTCTACCGCACGACGCCTGGGCCGGTCGGCACTGAGCAACTGATTGGCAATGAAAGCCACCTGCGCTCATGTCAGCGGATCGCCCATGAAAAAAGCGGGGCCAATGGGCCCCGCTTGATGTTCAAACACGCTGAACGCGTCCGAAACGCTTTAGGTAGTTTCTTCCGGGAAATCACGCCGGTGTTCACGCTCGCGCAAATTGCGTTTGAGTGTGCCAAAGATGGTCCAGAGCATCAGTGCGGAGCCAAATGCCAGCAGACCGGCACTGATCGGGCGTTCGATGAACGTCATCATGTCACCGCGAGAAAGCAGCAGCGCCCTGCGCAGGTTCTCTTCCATCAGTGGGCCGAGAACGAAACCCAGCAGCATGGGAGCGGCTTCGAACTTCGTCACCGACATGGCGTACCCCACCGCGCCCACGCCTGCGACCATCAACACGTCAAAGGGGTTGTTGTTGACGCTGTAAACACCCAGGCTGATGAACACCAGAATGGCCGGGAACAACACACGGTAAGGAATGCGAAGAATGGCCACCCACAGGCCAATCATGGGCAGGTTCAGAATCATCAACATGATGTTTCCAATGCCGAAACTCACGATCAGACCCCAGAACAGCTCGGGCTGCTGGGTCATCAGCAGAGGGCCCGGCTGAATGCCGTGAATGATCAGCGCACCGAGCATCAGGGCCATCACGGCGTCACCCGGGATACCCAGCGAGAGTGTGGGAACGAATGCGGTCTGAGATGCCGCGTTGTTGGCGGCCTCAGGCGCCGTCACGCCTTCAATGGCACCCTTGCCGAAACGGCTGGGGTCCTTGGCCACCTTCTTTTCCACCGCGTAAGAGAAAAAGGATGCGATGGAAGCGCCGGTGCCCGGCAAGGCACCGAAGAAACTGCCAATGGCCGTGCCGCGCAGCATGGGGATGATGGAGTCCTTCAGATCCTGGCGAGTTGGCGTCATGGTGCGAAACGTGATCTTTTCCTTGACCTCGGTTTCACGCGTCTGATTGATGCCAGAGATCACCTCGGACACGCCGAACACGCCCATGGCCAGTGCCACGAGGTTGATGCCGTCCATCAGCTCCGGCACACCAAAATCGAAACGGGCCACGCCCGAATTGACATCAGTGCCCACGGTGCCGAGCAACAAGCCCATGACAACCATGGCCAGTCCCTTCGCAGGAGAACCAGAAGCCAGCGTGGAAGCCGCGATCAGGCCCAGCAGCATCATGGAGAAATACTCTGCAGGACCAAACTTCAATCCCAGCTCCGCAATGGCGGGAGCAAAAAGAATCAGCGCCAGAATGCCCAGCATGGAACCCACGAAGGAGGCAATGGTGGTCATGAACAGGGCCACACCTGCCCTTCCCTGTTTGGCCATCGGATAACCATCCAGACAGGCCACCGCAGCAGAAGGCGTTCCGGGCAGGTTCAGCAGGATGGAAGCGGTGGAACCGCCATACTGGGCGCCGTAGTACACGCCGGCCAACATCACGATGGCCGATGTGGGTGGAATGTGGTACGTGATCGGCAGCAGCAGCGAAATGGTGGCCAGGGCGCCGATGCCTGGCAGAACACCAATCAGCGTGCCCACGAACACGCCAATGAAGCAGTACATGAGCGTGACTGGCTGCAGGGCCGATTCCAGGCCAATCAACAAACCGTTGAGGATGTCCATCTGAATGTCTCTTGTATGGTGTAAGGATGGGAGTACGGAGACCGGGTCAGGCGCTCCAGGGCCAGGCCGGAAGCACCATGCCAAGCGCGAATCCGAACACCAGATAGGTGACAGCCGCCACGCCGATTGCCAGCAGGATGCGCCCCTTCCATCGAGTCTCGTTGTCGGCAAGCGAGGAAATGATGACCGCCAGTGCCGTGGCCAGGATCAAGCCCAGGACCTTGAGAGTGAGCGCGAAGGCAACGATGCTGCCCAGGACCAGTGCAAAGGTCTTCCATCTCACCTCGATGGGATCTCCCTGGCGCATGAAGGCCGGTATGGCAATCAGCAGACCCAGCAAGGCGAGCACCACGCCAAGCGCCACCGGAAAGTAGCCCGGCCCCATGCGATTGAGATCTCCGAATTCGTATTTTTGCGCGTATATCGCAGCGAAAATTCCGAGCGCTGTGACGGCCAGTCCGCCGACGATATCCTGCATGTCTCTGCTTTTCATTCTGTCTCCATTGAGAGCTCAACCCCAACGAAGCATGTCAGGAGGTTGGCCGAACTGCACGAATTGCCCTCATCCCGGGCGAACCCAGTGATTGAACGCGCAAAAATTGGGTTCGTCTTTAAGTAATTGCACGTAGAAACGTGCCCGTCGATGGATGGGCGAGACAGCTACCAGGTGCCGCGAGGCAGCCGCGTGCGCTGGTGCGAGGCAATGATGTCGACCACTGCTGGTCGGTTCGCGCCACGGGCAAAGTCCATGGCGGACAAGCCCTTCTCGTTCCTCAGTGAGGCATCGGCGCCCTCTTCCAGCAACAGCTTGACGACGTCCGGATGTCCGTAGTGGGCGGCCATCATCAGCGGCGTGGTCCGATTGGGCGACGCGGCATCGATGTAGGCATGGTGTTCGAGCATCAGTCGCGTCATCTCCACGCTCACCGGGTCCGCGTTGGTGGCGGCGTAGTGCAGAGGTGTCCATCCCGGCTTGTTGACTTCGGCATCGCGCGCAATCAGCCGCTTTGCAATTGCGAGCTGGCCTTTGAGCGCGGCCATCATCAGCGCACTTTCGTCCTGTCGGTTGCGCACCTCGACTTTGACCGATCGCTGATCCAGCAGGAAGTTGGCAACCTTCACCGAGCCAGACCGTATGGCAATCAGCAAGCCGTGGTCGCCACTCGGATGCAAGGTGTTGAGATCGAATTCGCGCAAGGCCAGCGCGATCACTGCCGATTCGTCGTCTTTCTGCACGGCTTCAAAGAAGGCGTCGTATGAGCTGGCGAAAGCATGCGCCGAGAACAATGCGATGCAAATAAAAACAAAGCTCTTTTGAATAAACTTAAAGCAATTTGTGAACATTCTCACTCCGTGACGCGTGAAAAAAGTTGCTCAAAATTCCTGCTGGTCGCCGATGCGACCTGCTCCACGCTCAGCCCTTTGATCTCGGCCACTTGCTGGGCCACATGCGGAACGTAAGCAGGAGTATTGGTTTTGCCGCGGTACGGAACGGGCGCCAAGTAAGGGCTGTCGGTTTCGATGAGCATGCGCTCCATGGGCACAAACCGAACCACCTCGCGCAGCTCGGCGGCATTTCGGAACGTGATGATGCCTGAGAAGGAAATGTAGAAATCCATGTCCAGCGCAGCGCGGGCCACTTCGGCTGTTTCGGTGAAGCAGTGAAAAACGCCACGGGAGCGGGCCTGGGTGCTTGCTGTCTCCCCGCTGCTTTGAAAACCGCCGCTCTCCCGCAAGATGACCAGAGTGTCTTCGGATGCACTTCGCGTGTGGATCACCAACGGCAGATCCATCTGGCGTCCGGCCCGGATGTGGGTCAGGTAGCGTTCCCGCTGCCACTCCATGTCAGACACCGTGCGTTCACCCAGTCGATAGTAGTCGAGGCCGGTTTCACCGATGCCCACCACCCTGGGGCGCGCGGCCCGCGTGAGCAAGTCATCCAGTGAAGGCTCTTGCACGCCTTCGTTGTCCGGGTGCACACCCACCGTGCACCACAGGTTGGCGTTGTCCCGGGCCAGGCCATACACGTCTTCGAACTCTTCCAGCGTGGTGCAAATGCACAGCGCGCGGTCAACCTTGGCTTGCGCCATGGCAGCGAGGATGGAAGGGAGTTGTGCCTGCAACTCGGGAAAGCTCAAGTGGCAATGGGAATCGGTGAACATGCTCGGCCCAAACGGGAATTGCCAAAAACCTGCGTCCTCAGTCAGGTCGCAGGCACCGAACCGAAGGGCTCGGATCAGATGGTTTGTGTGGGGCGCTCGGAGCCCAGGCTGGCACCCAGGATCTCTTCGATCTTGAGCTTGAGCAGCCGCGACTTTTCATCGGCCGGGAAGCGGATGCCCACGCCTTGAGTGCGTCCTGCCTGCGCCTTGGCGGGCGTGACCCAGGCAACCTTGCCGGCCACCGGATAGCGCTGAGGATCGTCGGGCAGGCTGAGCAGCACGTACACGTCGTCGCCCAGACGGTAGTCTCGTGACGAAGGTATGAAGATGCCGCCATCAGCAAACAGGGGAATGTAGGCGGCATACAGGGCAGCTTTCTCCTTGATGGAGAGCTGAATCACACTGGGGCGAGCGGCAGCTGACGGTGGCGACGATGTGCTCATGGCTCGGAGTTTAGCGGCAAACCTGATTCGATTGACCCGCAACTGAGGCCGTGGGACGCCGCATTTCCGGCTCTTGTTGTGACCTTCGGCGCACTTGCGAGCGAATTTTGCCCATGAACTTCAGCCGGCTCAGGCGTCAGCCACCGATGCCAACACCTGTCGCGTGCGCGCGGCCCAGGCCTGTTGCATCAACCCGGCGTTGTACGGATGCTCCACAGAACGGGCCGCGGTGAACAGCTCACGCGACCAGGTGGACAAAGTGAACCAGCGAGGCGGAGCAGGCAATTGATCGGCTGAAAAAAAGCGGGTGGGTGCACCCGCGCGGTGGGCCATGAGGTCGTGGCACAGCTTCTGAAGCACATCCAGTTGCTGAGCCGGCGGCCAGTCGGCCATCAAGGACCAGTCCCCCCGGGCCAGTGCCTGAGGCAACTGGGACCAGGCCTGCGCCTGCAAGCCAACGGATGCCCAGCGCAGGGCGTCGGCCGGGCGTCCGCCTGCCGCCTGCAACCAGGCATTGGCCAGTTCTGGCGTTACGGACTTCCCGGTGAGTTGGCTGGCCGCATCCTGCAACCAATGCAGCGCTTCAGCGTCGCTGGGCCAGGACATGACATGGGTCTGGCAACGGCTGCGGATCGTGGGCAACAACTGGTGTGCGGCCTCGGTGGCCAGCACAAAGCGCACCTCGCCCAACGGCTCTTCCAGCGTCTTGAGCAAGGTGTTGGCCGATTCGTTGTTCATGCGATCGGCCGGAAAAATCAAAATGACCTGGGCCGCGCCGCGTGAACGGGTGAGCTGCGTGAAGGTCACGGCGTCACGTGCGGCATCCACGCGGATCAGCTTGCTGGGCTTGCGCTTCTTGTCGTCGATTTCTTTCTGGGCCGCTTCATCCAGCGGCCACCCCAGCTCGAGACTCAGGGTCTCAGGCATCAGCACGCGCAGATCGGCGTGGGTGCGCACGTCGATCGCATGGCAGCTCCCGCATTGGCCGCAAGCGCCTTGCGAGGTCGGCCTTTCACAGAGCCAGGCACGTGCGAGCGCCAACGCAAGATCGTATTGACCCAATCCGGACGGACCTGCGAGCAAGAGCGCGTGACCACGCTGGGCAAGCAGCCCTTCCAGCTGCCTTTGCAGCCACGGTGCAAGTGCCTGTGTCCCGGCGCTGCGGCTGGACTCGCTCATGCAGCACTTTCGGGCGGTAGCCAACCCTTGTTGGTGAACACCTGTCTCACATCGCGCCAGACGAGCGCCTTGGCCTGATCGGCATGGATGCGCGCGAAACGGGCCGGATCGGCCTGCATGCGCTGCGCATAGCCCTGCGCAACCTGACTGAAAAAGGCCACCGGTTGCGACTCGAATCGGTCAGGCACCCGGGCACTGGCCAGGCGTTCGGCGGCCACCTGGGCTGGCAGGTCGAACCAGACTGTGAGATCGGGTTGCCGCAGACGCCCGGGTTCATTGGGCAGGTGCTGAACCCACTGTTCCAGCTGGCTCAGCACAGCCAGATCAAAGCCCCGGCCATAACCCTGGTACGCAAAGGTGGCATCGGTGAAGCGATCACACAGGACAACGTCACCACGGGCCAGCGCAGGCTCGATCACCTGGGCCAGATGGTCGCGCCGGGCGGCGAACATCAGCAGGGCTTCACACAACGGATCCATGGCGTCATTGAGCACCAGCGCCCGGAGCTTTTCAGCCAGCGGCGTGCCGCCAGGCTCCCGGGTGAGCGTGACCTTTCGCCCCAGTGACTGGAACGCAGCGGCCAGGTCCGCGATGTGCGTGGATTTGCCCGCGCCATCGATGCCTTCAAAACTGACAAAAAGACCGGTGATGGACATCTTGGAAACGTGATGAGGGGTGATCAGCGTCGCAGGATGTAGCGGCGCACGGCGGCGTTGTGTTCTTCCAGCGTGGCACTGAACTGGCTGGAACCGTCACCGCGGGACACAAAGTACATGGCGTTGGTGGCCTCGGGGCGCACCGCTGCCATCAGCGAGGCCCGCCCCGGCATGGCAATGGGTGTGGGGGGGAGGCCGGCGCGGGTGTAGGTGTTGTAGGGCGTGTCGGTTTGAAGATGCACGCGGCGCAAATTGCCGTCAAATGCCTCTCCCAGTCCATAGATCACGGTGGGGTCGGTCTGAAGGCGCATGCCAATGCGCAAGCGGTTGCTGAAGACACCGCCCACGCGCGCCCGATCGCTCTCCTGCCCAGTTTCTTTTTCGATGATGCTTGCGAGGATCAGGGCCTCCTCGGGCGAACGCAACGGGGTGTTGGGAAGGCGCTGTGCCCAGGCATCGGCCAGTCGCTGCTCCATGGCCCGAGCCGCCGCACGCAAAACGCTCGACGCCGGCGCACGCTTGACCACGCGGTAAGTATCCGGGAAAAACCGCCCCTCAGGATGCACGCCGGGGTAGCCAATCAAGGCCATGATTTCCCCATGCGACAAGCCTTCCAGATCGGGTGAAAGGTCAGGCGAGGAGCGCACTGCCTGAAGCACTTGCCTGACATTCCACCCTTCCAGAAGGGTCACACTGCGCAGTGCCTGATCACCGCGCACCAGTTTGGCAAGCAGGGTTCTGGGCGTGGTGCCCGGGGGAAACTCGTAGCTGCCTGCCTTGATGTTGCGAGACTGACCCGAGGCGCGAAACCAGGCGTACAGGACGACCGGGGGGAGGGTGACACCTGCGTCTGCCAGCGACTCCGCCACCGCCCTGGCAGAAGAGCCGGCGTCGATGGTGACTTCAAGCGGCGCCTGGTCTGTGACGGTGGCCACCATGGCCAGGGGCCTCTGCAGCCACCAGATGGCCAACGCGAAACCCAGCACACCCAGCAGCAATGCCGTCGTGATCAGGCGTTTGAACAGCTTGATCACGGGCTCGATGCCTGCAGGGGCATATGTGTTGAGGTCGTAGTTTTCATGGGTGGGAGATGATAATCGAGCCCTTGGCTGGGCCCGGACCTGACCTCGTTCGATCATGGTGTCTGCCCCACAGCAGGCATGAGCCCTCGCCTTTTGCCTTCATTTATTGTTTCCACATGAGCGACACCTTCAATCCCTCCCCTGATTCTCTCGCGCTCACCATGCCCGACTTGCAGGGCGCGGCGCGCTTGGACCGTCTGGGCGTGATTCGGGTTCAAGGCGCAGATGCCGCCCAGTTTCTGCATGGCCAACTGACCCAGGATTTCGCCTTGCTTGGCCCTTCTGAGGCAAGGCTGGCCGCATTCTGCTCGGCCAAAGGGCGCATGCTGGCGAGTTTCATTGGCCTCAAGCGCGGTGATGACGAGATTTTGCTGGTGTGCAGTCGCGACCTGTTGCCTGCCACGCTCAAGCGTTTGGGCATGTTCGTATTGCGCGCAAAGGCCAAGATCAGTGATGCCAGCGACGAGTTTCAGTTGTGGGGACTCGCGGGTTCAGCGGTGCCGCCGACGTTGCCTGAAAAAGCCTGGAGCAAGACAAGCATCGATGACGCGCTGGTGGTTCGTCTGTATCCGGCAAGCGCCACCCCTCGCGCCCTGTGGCTGGCACCTGCTGAGCAACCCGCACCGCAGGCCCCACTGCTCAACGAAACCGACTGGGACTGGCTGGAAGTGATGAGCGGCGTGGCCATGCTCAGCCAGCCTGTGGTGGAAGCTTTTGTACCCCAGATGCTCAACTATGAATCGGTGGGCGGCGTCAACTTCAAAAAGGGCTGTTACCCGGGGCAGGAGGTGGTGGCACGCAGCCAGTTCCGGGGCACGCTCAAGCGTCGGGCATACATCGTGCACAGTGCCTCACCGCTCGAAGTCGGCCAGCCCGTGTTTCACGAAAGTGATGCCGAACAACCCTGCGGCACGGTGGCAGCGGCGGGCGCCAGGCCGGGTGACGGATGGGATGCCATCGTGTCCATGCAGACCAGCGCGGCCGCCTCGGGTCGGCTCAGCGCCGGCGCGCCCGATGGCCCACGCCTTCAACTGCTTGCACTGCCCTACCCTTTGCTCGAAGACATCTGAGAGGCTGAGAGTCTTTCGCTCATGCCCGCTCACCATGCCCAAACGCACCCACTCGGCGTTGCAAATGCGCGCCATAGCCCGAGCTATGGCTGTGCTTTGCGCCTTGATTGGGCACGTTTGGGCGCGTTGCTCGGACACCCCCGAAGAACTCTCAGTCTCTGAGCCGACCTCGCCATGTGCCTGATCGCTTTCGCCATCGGTATGAACCCGTCGCGACCGCTGATGGTCGCGGGCAACCGCGACGAGTTCTTTGAGCGACCCACGGCACCCTTGCGCCGGTGGGTATTGCCCGACAGCACGAAGGAGATCTGGTCTGGTCGCGACCTGAAAGACGGTGGCACCTGGCTGGGCGTGACCGCCACGGGTCGTGTGGCGATGCTCACCAATGTGCGCGGCGCGGGTGAAAGACGTGCGAAAAGAAGCCGTGGGCAGTTGCCTCTGCGGTGGCTGCAGGGTGATCTGGATTGGCCGGAAATGGTCGCGGGCATCCGTGCTGGCGACTACGCAGGGTTCAATCTGGTGGTGGGCGATTTTCACTGCAGTGTGTGGGGCTGGGTTGGCAACCGCTCACCCGAAGCGCCACATGAAGACGCTCAGTCCAGCCTCCACCACCGGCTCCTCTCACCAGGGGTCTACAGCCTGTCGAACGCCGCTCTGGACACACCGTGGCCCAAATCACAGCGACTGGCGCACGCCATGCGCATGTCGGTGGAGCAAAGTGCCTTCGACGCGGAACGTACTTTGACGCAGGCACTGTCTGATTCAGCGACCGCCGCAGCCAGTGAATTGCCCCGTACGGGTGTACCGGTAGACGCTGAAAGATCGCTGTCCAGCGCCTTTGTGCACATACCCGATCGCCACTACGGCACCCGAAGCAGCATGCTGCTGCGGGTTGATCGCCTGGGGTCCGCCACCACGAACCACTGGCGGG
>PHCQ01000137.1 GCA_002840835.1 Betaproteobacteria bacterium HGW-Betaproteobacteria-16
GAGGCTTTTCATCCGGATTGTGTGACGCCGATGCTGGCGCAGGCATCACGTCGTTATGACTTTTCGCTGGGTGTGCCGCTCAGCTCGCAACCCATCATCACAGCCGGCCTGAACCTCTTGCGTTTCGGCTTGCAGCGGCAGGCCATTCCTCAGGCCGAAATCTCCGAACTGCTGCTGAACCCCTACTGGTCGGCCGCATTCTCCGAGGCCGATGCCCGCGCGCAGCTGGATGCCAGCATGCGTGAGTGGCTGCCGCTGACATTGACGCCGCAGAGATTCCAGCATTTCGTGCAGAAATCCCTGAATGGCGAGCGGCCATTGCTGCTGGCCGCACTCAGTCAGGATTTGCAGGCTCTGCTCAGGCTTGGCCAGTCTCAGTCTGCGAGAAAGTTGCCTTCGGCATGGGCGACGGTATTCCGCGACATGCTGCATGAAACGCACTGGCCCGGCGAGCGCAGCCTTTCCAGCCATGAATACCAGGCACGGCAGTCGTTCGAAAAATCCCTGAAGTCGCTGGCCGACCTCGACCCGTTGTCGGGTTCCATCCATGCGTCGGACGCCATCAAGCGCCTCGCCCAACTCTGCAAGGAGCAGATCTTCCAGCCGGAGGCGGCCGACATGCCGCAATTGCAGGTGCTCGGGATGCTGGAGGCTGCGGCCGAACCGCTGGATGCCATGTGGGTGATGGGCATGAACGATCACGTCTGGCCACCTGCGCCGAATCCCAATCCCTTGCTACCTGCGCAGTTGCAAAGAGCCGTTGGTACGCCGAACGCCGATAGCCGGGTGCAGATGGAGTTCGCCGAGGCGATTCAGCGCCGGCTGCTCGCGAGCGCCAGCAAGGTCGTGTTTTCCAGCGCCCAGAAGGACGGCGAACGCATGTTGCGTACCAGCCCATTGCTGCATGATGTGGCGCTCGAGGAGGAGGGTGTTCCGCTGTTCGCCACACTGGCGGAAACGCTGGCGGTCGATGCACCCAAACACCTGCATTTTCTCGACGACGCCAGGGCACCGGAGATTCAGGAAGGTGAGCATGTCTCCGGCGGTACCGGATTGCTGAAGGCGCAGGCCATTTGCCCGGCCTGGGCTTTCTACCAGTACCGTCTGCATGCCCGTGCGCTGAAAGCGCCGGTCAACGGGCTGGATGCGATGGAGCGCGGCACCCTGGTGCATGCCGTGCTGGAGCGTTTCTGGGCCGACCGCCGATTGAGCGAGGTGAAGGCCATGCCGGTCGAGTCACTGGATGCAGCGGTGACTGAAGCGACGGATCAGGCGCTGGCGGTATTCAATGAAGAACGGGATGCTAGTCTGTCCGAACCTTTCATTGCGCTTGAGCGTGAGCGGTTGCGCAAGCTGACGCTGGCCTGGCTACGCGAGGTGGAAATGCAGCGCAGCATGGATTTTGCCGTGACCGCACGCGAGCAGGAAAATCGAATCACGCTAGAAGGCATTTCCATCCGGCTGGTGCTGGACCGCATCGATACGCTGGAAGACGGTAGCCTGGTCCTGCTCGATTACAAGACCGGTCGCCAGAACAATTACAGGAATTGGGCCGACGCTCGCATCACCGAACCGCAATTGCCGATCTATGCAGCGTTTGTGCTGACCGACAGCGATGTGGCGGCAGTCTGTTTTGCGCAGGTCAGGATCGACGATAACGGTTTCATGGGCATCAGCCGCGATGCCGATGTGGTGCCAGGCGCGGTGGCGCTGAGCGATGCACGGGGCCGCAAGATATTCGCTGAGGCCGATTTTCCGGACTGGCCATCGGTGTTGACGCACTGGAGAAACAGCATCGAAAACATCGCGCGTGAATTGAAATCCGGCGAGGCGGCCATCCGTTTCGAGGATGAAAAAAAGTTGGCCTACTGTGAAGTGCTGCCGCTGCTGCGGTTGCCGGAAAGGCTGCTGCAGTTCGAACGCCCAGAGCTGACGGAAAAGATGCATGGCCAGAAACCGGCAGGCGGAGAGCCGCGATGAGTGTGAGCACTCCACAACACCTGCTGGAAGAGGATGCACAAAGCCGCATCCGCGCACTGGATGCCAGTGAGTCTTTCATCGTCGAGGCGCCGGCTGGCGCGGGCAAGACCGAACTGCTGACGCAGCGTTTTCTGAAACTGCTGCAAACGGTGGACGAGCCGGAAGAGATCATCGCCATCACCTTTACCAACAAGGCCGCCTCCGAGATGCGCGCCCGCATTCTGGACAGTTTGCAGGACGCGGCTGACGAAGTGCCGATCGACAAGGAGCACAAGCAGCAGACCCGTGCGCTGGCATTGAGCGCGCTGTTGCGCAGCGCGGAACGCGGCTGGCGTTTGCTCGACAATCCATCGCGCCTTCGCATCTACACCATCGACTCGTTCAGCAGCCATCTGGCGCGGCAGATGCCCTTGATGAGCCGTTTCGGCGCCCAGCCCGGCGTGCGCGAAGACGCCATGCCGTACTACGAGGAAGCCGCCACCCGTACGCTGGAACTGCTGGAAACCGAGGATGGAGGTGCGAGCGAGATCGTGCAGCAGGCGCTGCGCTATTTCGACAACGACGCCTACCGGCTGAACCGGCTGCTCGCCGAGATGCTGGCCAGGCGCGATCAGTGGCTGGAGTATACGCAGGACAACGCAACACCCGAGATCGCCGAGCAGGCGTTGGGCCGCATGCTGCTGCAGGATGTCGAAGCGGCCGCCGCTTGCCTGACACCCAGCCGGCAACGGGTGCTGATGCCGCTGGCGCGCTATGCTGCGTCCAACCTTCCCTGCGAGCATCCGATCGCCTTGCTGCGCGACTGGGACACGGAGATTCCGGCCAGGCCGGAAGCACTTGCCATGTGGCGCGCCGTCTGCGATTTGCTGTTGACCGGCAAGGACCACAAGGGCGGTTTGCGCAAGCGCCTGGACAAGAACATGGGCATGCCGGCCACGGACGAGGCCAAGCCGTTCAAGGATCAGCTGACGGCCTTACTGGATGACCTCCGGATGTTGCCCGGTGCCGAAGCGGCGCTGGCCAATCTGCGACTGTTGCCGGATGCGCGGCACGAAGACGAAGCCTGGCAACTCATCGCCACACTCGGCCGTCTGCTCAAGCTTGCCGTGGCACAGCTCTGGCTGGTGTTCCAGTCGCACGGCGATGTCGACTTCGTCGAAGTTGCGCAACGCGCACTGAAGGCGCTGGAGGACGAGGCCGGCAACCCGACCGATCTCGCGCTCAAGCTCGATTACCGTATCCAGCACCTGCTGGTGGACGAGTTCCAGGACACCAGCCCGACCCAGGTCAAGTTGCTGCAGCTCCTGACGCGCGGCTGGGAGCCGGGCGACGGCCGCACCTTGTTCGCGGTCGGCGACCCCATGCAGTCCATCTACCGTTTCCGCAAGGCAAATGTCGGCCTGTTCCTGCGCGTGGCGGAGAAGGGCATCGGCGATCTCAGCCTGGTCAGCCTGCGACTGTGGCGCAACAACCGTTCCTGCGCGCCGGTCATCGACTGGATCAACCGCACCTTTGCAGGCGTTTTTCCACGCTTTGACAATGAGCTTCAAGGGGGCATCAGTTACCGGCCGTTCGCCGCCACCAAGCCGCCGGAAGCCGGTTCGGCCGTTTACGTCCACCCCCTGATCGCGGGCGGCATGGAGGCGGAAACCGAAGAGGGCGATGAGCTGCCATCGCCGTCGCTCGAAGCGCTGCGATTGCAGGAGGCGAACAAGATCATCGAGATCATCCACCACACCAAGGTCGAGGAGCCGGACAGCAAGATCGCCGTGCTGGTGCGGGCGCGTTCCCATCTGCAGGCGCTGGTGAGTCAGATCCGCCGGCATCACCCCAGCCTCAGCTTTCAGGCGGTGGAGATCGAGGAACTGGCCAACCGGCAGATCGTGCAGGATCTGCTGTCGTTGACCAATGCCCTGCATCATCGCGCCGATCGCGTGCACTGGCTCGCCATCCTGCG